>NZ_JBFAPK010000062.1:0-35808 GCF_040676675.1 Micromonospora sp. NPDC049559
GCGCGCGGGCCCGGGCCCGCGCGCCGCCTCCGGTCGTCGGCTACAGCTCGAACGTCCGGGCGACCGAGAGGAGGTCGCCGTCCTCGCGGGTCGAGACGACCAGCTCCGGCGGCCTCGGACGGAAACCCGGCACGGCGGAGAGGCCGTGCGTCTCGTCGATCGCGGTGACGCGTACCCGGTCGGTGCCCGGCGCGCGCAACGTGATCTCGATCCCGCGTTCGGGCAGGTCCCGGAACCGGATCTCGCCGGGCCAGGTGTTGGCCCGCACGCCGCTGACCGGCACCGTGACCGGGGCCGACCCGGGCGCCACCGCGGTCGCCTCGATGATCGGGTGGTCCACCCGCAGCGTCAGCCCCGACGCGCCCCGGCGCGAGGCGACCCGGAAGGTGACGGCCTCGCCGGCCCGGCGCAGCGGGACCACCTCCGGTCCGGCCAGCGGCAGCGGCTGCGCCGGCCCGGTCCAGCGCAGCCGGCGCGGGTAGCCCGGCGGCAGCGCGGCGAGGTCACCGCCGCGCACGTACCCGCTGGTCCAGTCGGTCAGCTCGGGGTCTGCGCTGACCCAGCTGGCCGCGCCCGTGTCGGCGTCCAGCACGTACGCCAGGTGCGCGCGCCCGGGGTGCCGGGCGTCGACCCGGTCGACGGCCAGCCCCGTACCGGCCAGGGCCACCGCGAGCCCGGCCGCGACCAGCGGCACCGCCAGCGCGGTACGGCGGGCCAGCGCCCGGTCCGGTTCCGGGAGGAAGAGCTCGGCGAGCGGAAGCAGCGTGAGCCCGAACAGCGCGAGCACCAGGGCGGGTGCGCCGGCCAGGGCCAGGCCCATCGCGTTGAAGGCGTTGCCGGCCAGGGCGGGAAGCAGCACCGTGGCCGGCACCGCGCCGAGCGTCATGGCCCCGACCGCCCCGACCGTGCTGACCGCCCCGACCGCCCCGACCGTGCCGACTGCCCCGACCGTGCTGACCGCCCCGACTGCCCCGACCGTGCCGGCCGCACCCACTGCCCCGACCGTGCCGGCCGCCGCGACCGGCCGGCCGGTCCCGGCCGCCCGCCGTCCCACCGTGGCCAGCGCGACGAGTCCACCCAGGGCCGCGAAGAGCGCCGGCAGCGCGAACTGGAAGGACGCCCCGGGCGCGGATGCGGCGCAGAGCAGGCCGAGCGCGGCCGGCCAGGCCAGCGCGCCGATCGCGAGAGCGGCCGGGCCGAGCCGGCGGCGCAGCGGCAGGTACCAGGCGAGCAGGGCGAACGCCACCAGCACGACCACCGCCGCCTGGTACGCCCGCGGCCGGTGCAGCAGCCCGCCCATGGCGTCGTACCCGGGTCGGAGCGCGACCAGCAGCGCCCAGAGCGCCTGGGCCAGCAGCGCGGACGCCAGCAGCGGCAGTACCGCCGACCCGGCGGCGAGCAGCGCCCGCGGTACCGTGATCCGCCGTTGCCGGCGGGCGAGCGCCGCCAGCGCGACCACCAGCGACGCGGCCACCGCCGCCAGCGGCCAGACCAGCGTGTCCGGGTAGTCGACCAGCACGCCGAGAACCGGGAAGTAGGTGGCGTCCCGGTCTGCGGCGAGCGCCGGCAGGTCGGCCTCGCCGAACGCCCGGGCCAGGCCGAGCATGTTCTCGCCGTGGTGCTGCAGGCTGCCCTCGTCGAGATTGGCGATCGAGTCGCCGGCGGTGTGGTAATGCGACCCGCCCTCGATGTAGGCGGAGTTCAGCCCCGCGAAACCGGCCTTCGTGAAGACCGTGAAGTCGGTGTTGTTCGGCAACATCCGGTAGATCTCGACCATCGAGGAGTCGCCGCGAGGGTGCGGCACCGCGGCGGTGAAGACGTCGATCAGCCGGGCGTTGTGCCGGGACGTCTCGAACATCAACGACGGTCCGCCCACCCCGCGCGCCTCGAAGTTCAGCGCCACGCCGCCCCGGCGGGCGAGGGGGTGGTCCCGGGCGAAGGCGTCCGCGCCGAGCACGCCGTCCTCCTCGCCGTCGGTGACGAGCAGTACCAGGTCGTTGCGCAACGGTTCCCGCGCGCGCAGCGCCCGTACGGTCTCCAGCATCGCCGCGACCGCCGCGCCGTCGTCGGAGGCGCCCGGCCCGGCGGCGGCCGAGTCGTAGTGGGCGGCGAGCAGCACCGTGCCGGTGGCGTCGCGGCCGGGCAGGGTGGCCACCACGTTGTCGACCCGGCCGAAGGTGGCGAGCCCGGCCGAGGACCGGGCCCCGACGGAGTGCCGCACCTCGACGGCGAGCCCGGCCGCGCGCAGCTGGTCGACCACGTAGTCCCGGGCCCGGTCGCTGGCCGGGCTGCCGAGTGGGCGGGGCTCGGCCGCGATGTGCCGCAGGTGTGCCATGGCCCGTTCGGCGCTGAACCGCGCCGCCCCGACGTCGGCGGGTACGGGCTGCTGGACACTGCCCTGGGCCATGGTCGTGAGAGCCAGCACGAGGGCCAGGAGCAGACCGGCGCAGGCACCGGCCAGGACGCGGCGCCGCGCGTCGAGAGGTTTTCCGATCACCAGAGGGACGGTAGGGATCGGGCGGATGCGGGGTAATGCGGGCGATTTCAATCTCCGGTGCGGTTTTCCGCAGGAAGCACCGGCGGTTCCACCCGGAATTCCACCCGTGGGTGGCGGTACCCGGGGCCGTCCGTTCCTAGCCTCGACGCCATGACTGGGATACAGATCCTGCTGGTCGTCGCCCTGATCGGCTGGACGATCGCACGTCGCATGCTGGGCCAGCCGCTGCGGCAGCGCCGGCTCGTGCTCGTACCGTTGATCTTCCTGGCCTGGGGCGGTTACCTGCTGACCCTCGCCCGCCCGACCGGCGCCGGACTGGGACTGCTCGCCGCCGAACTCGCGGTCGCGCTCGGGGTGGGCCTCCTGCGCGGGGCGACCATCCACGTCTACGTCCGCGACGGCCACCTCTGGATGCGGTACCGCTGGAGCACGCTCGGGCTCTGGCTGGCCAGCGCGTTCGTCCGGCTGGGCTTCGTGGCCTGGGCGAGCACGCTCGGCACCGGCCTGGCCAGCACGCCGAGCCTCCTGCTCGGGCTGGGCGCCACCTTCCTCGGCGAGGGGCTGGTCGTCGCGTCGCGCGCCGGCGCCCTGGGCGCCCCGTTCGCCCCGGCCCGTACCCGGTGACCGGTGCCCGCCCGCTCCGCCGACGGTGACCGGGTTCGTGTCGCGCGCCGTCCTCCGCTGACCGTCGCGGCCCGGCCCGTCCGGTGTCGCGGGCCCGTCGGGTGTCCCGGAGCCGTCCCGCGCACCTCGACGCGTTCCCACGGACCGGTCGGGCCGGCGCGGAGGAGAGACTAGAGCCGTGACGACCGGCGAGATCGTGATCCAGGTGTCCTGGCGACGGTACGTCCGCAGCGGGATCGGCCTCGCCGTGCTGGTCGCCGCGGTCGCGCAGGACGCGCCCTGGTCCGGCTCGCGGGGTCTGGGCGCGGCGGTGGCCCTGGTGGCGATCGTCTCCGGGTGGCTCGCCTGGACGATCTTCCCGGGCCGGCCCCGGCGGGTCCTGGCCGGCACCGCCACCACCGGGCTGGCCGGAATCGGGCTGGTCCTGACCGGGACCGCGCCGGCGACCTGGACCCTCGCCCCGATCGCGGCCCTGGCCGCCGGGCGGCGGCTGCGCCCGGCGGTCTCGGCCGGTCTCGCCACCGGATTCGCGGTCCTGCTGGTGGCGCTCGGCCTGCCGGCCGGCGTTCCACCTCCGGCCCTCGGGGCCGGCGTGGCGGCGCTCGCCGTCGCGCTGCTGTTGGGGGTGGCGCTGCGGCAGGCCGACGAGCTGCGGGAGAAGACCCGGCTCGGCCGCGAGGAGCGGGCCCGCGCCGAGGAGCTGGCGGAGCGGAGCCGACTGGCCCGGGAGGTGCACGACGTGCTCGCCCACTCGCTCGGCGCGCTGACCGTGCAGTTGGAGACCGCCGACGCGCTGCTGGAGGCCGGGCGTTACGGTCCCGCCCGGACGTCGGTGGTCCGCGCCGGAGAACTCGCCCGCGACGGGCTCGCCGAGACCCGGCGGGCGATCGGCGCGCTCCGCGGCGACCCGGTGCCGTGGCGGGAAATGATCGACGAGCTGGCCGGCGGATACGAGGGGGAGGCGCGCGTGGTGGTGGAACCGGAGCCGCCCGAGCTGCCGGCCGAGGTGTCGCTCGCGCTCTACCGGGCCGCGCAGGAGGCGATCACCAACGTGCGCAGGCACGCGCCCGGCGCCCCGGTCGAGATCCGGGTCGGCGCGACCCCGCGCGAGGTGACGCTCTCGGTGCGCAACGGGCCCTCGCCGGCCCGCGAGCCCGGTCCGCTCGCCGGCACGGGCGGCGGGTACGGGCTGGTCGGGCTGCGGGAACGCGCGGAGCTGGCCGGCGGGAGCTTCTCGGCCGGACCGTCCGGCGAGGGCTGGCAGCTCCAGCTGAGGGTCCCGCGGTGATCCGGGTGGTGGTCGCCGACGACCAGGCGGCGGTACGCGAGGGGCTGGCGCTGCTGCTGGACCTGCTCGACGACATCGACGTGGTCGGTACCGCCGCCGACGGCGAGGAGGCGCTGCGGCTGGTCGCCGAGCACGGCCCGGACGTGGTGCTGATGGACCTGCGGATGCCCCGCTGCGACGGCATCACCGCGACCGGGCGGATCCGCGCGGAGCACCCGGAGACCCGGGTGGTGGTGCTGACCACGTACGCCGAGGACGCGGACATCCTGGCGGCGCTGCGGGCTGGTGCCCACGGTTACCTCACCAAGGACGCGAACCGGGTGCAGCTGGCCCAGGCGGTGCGGGCGGCCGCGGCCGGCACGTCGGTGCTGGACGCGGCGGTGAGCGCCCGGCTGTTGGCGGTGGCCCGGCCCGGGGCGGGGGAGACGCAGGCGGCGGCCGACCGCCCGCCGCGCCCGGCCCCCGACGGGCTGACCGTCCGCGAGGTGGAGGTGCTGCGGCTCATCGCGGGCGGCCTGTCCAACCGGGAGATCGCGGCGAAGCTCTTCCTGAGCGAGGCGACGGTCAAGTCGCACATCAACCGGATCTTCGCGAAGGCGGGGATCCGGGACCGGGCCCAGGCGGTGCAGTACGCGTACCGGCACGCGCTCGCGGCGCCGGGCGACTGACCGGGGACCGCGCGTCGGCCCGCCGTCGATCTAGGGCAAATCGTCGTGAATAGAGATCCACTGACGACGATTTGCCCTAGATCGACGCGGGTTGGTGGCGCGGGTTGGTGGCGCGGGTCGGTTCAGCCGTTCGTCTCCTGCTTCATCTCGGGGTGCGCCCGTACCCAGTCGGCGAGCGTGCCGTCCTTCGCCGCCTCGATCATCTCCAACGACTTGTCGTTCAGCTTCTGGTACGACACGCCGTCGATCTTGACCTCGTTGAAGTTGCCCTGGTTGGTCTTGAGCACCACCATGTCGTTGGTCGCGACGCCCTTGAGGGTGAAGAGGAAGTCCGCGATCGGGACCTTCTTCGTGTCCAGGATGAACGCCTTGCCGGCCGCGGCGATCACCCGGTTCAGCTTGCCCAGGTCGGTGACGACCCCGGCGCTGGTCGCCTTCTTGGCGATGGCCTTGATCAGCTGCTGCTGGTGGCGCTGCCGGTCGTAGTCGGTCTTCGGCAGGCCGTACCGGATCCGGGCGTAGTCGAGCGCCAGCTCCGCCGACATGTGCTGCTGACCGACCTTGTACTCGATCACATGGCCGCCCTTGGGGATGTTGAAGACCCGGTGGGAGTCCTCGTCGAACGAGACCGGCACGATCTTGCCGTTCTTGTCGTACGCGAGGTGGATCGACTTGGCGTTCTGATCGACGTACATGTCCACGCCGCCCAGCTCCTTGATCACCGCCGAGAAGCCCTGGAAGTCGATCAGCGCGGCGCCGTTGAAGGTGAGCCCGGTCTCCTTCTTCAACGTGTCGGCGAGCAGCTTGAACCCGCTGGCCCGCTTCTCCAACTCCGTGCCCTGGATCCGGTACCCGAACTCGAACGCGGCATTGATCTTGGTGGTCCCGCCGGGGTAGTTGCCCTTCGGGTACGCCGGGATCCGCACCCGCCAGTCGCGGGGGATGGAGATCAGGTACGCCTGGTCGTGCGAGGCCGGGATGTGCACGATGATGATCGTGTCGGCGCGGGCGCCGGCGTCCCAGTTCGGCCGCACGTCGATGCCGACCAGGAGCAGGTTCAGCGGGCCCTCGATGTTCTTCCCGGCGGGCTCGGTCGGCGCGGCGCCGCCGTCGTCGCCGCCGAGCAGGTCGGCCTGGGTGATGTTCGAGGTCGCCTCGCTGATGGCGACCTTCGCGGCCACCAGCGTGCCGCCGCTCAGCAGCAGCAGGAGGGCACCGAAGGCGACGGTGAGCTTCGCCCAGAGCGGGCCGCGGCGCCGCCGGGGACGAACCGGCTCCTTCCCGTCGCCGCGCCGCCCGTCCGAGGGTGCGCCGTCCTGGTCCGCCCCGGACCTGCCCCGAGTCTGCATCGTCACCTTCCGAGTCCTCGTCGGATCCGCTCGCCTGTCATGACGGAGCCACCGGCCCGAAACGTTGCAGCGGCACCGGAGATTGTGACCGAAATTGTCAACCCGACACGGACTGTGATCTCCTGGGGTGGTGACGGAGACGCTGCCCGGCGAGTTGGCCGGCCTGCTCGCCGGTCCGGTGGTACCGGCGGCGCGGGGCCTGCTCGGCTGTACCCTCGCCGCGAACGGCGTCACGGTCCGCCTCACCGAGGTCGAGGCGTACGCGGGCACCGCCGGCGACCCCGCCTCGCACGCGTACCGTGGCCGGACCGCGCGCAACGCCGTCATGTTCGGCCCGGCCGGGTACGCGTACCTCTACTTCACCTACGGGATGCACTGGTGCGTCAACGTGGTGACGGGTCCCGACGGTGAGGCGTCGGCGGTGCTGCTGCGCGCCGGCGAGGTGGTCGGCGGCCTCGACGTGGCGCGCGCCCGGCGACCGGCGGTACGCCGCGACGTCGACCTCGCCCGTGGCCCGGCCCGGTTGTGCGCCACGCTCGGGCTGGACCGGGCGGCGTACGGGCAGTACCTGCTCGGCGACGGACCGGTACGCCTGCGCCCGCCGGTCGAGCCGGTACCCGACGCGTCGGTCTCCAGCGGCCCCCGGGTCGGCGTGACCGCCGCCCACGACGTGCCGTGGCGCTTCTGGATCGACGGGAACCCGACCGTCAGCACGTACCGCCGCCACGTTCCGCGGGCCCGCCCGACCCGCGTCGCGCGACCGGACTGACCCCGGTCGGCGGGCCGCCGACGGATCGGGGCGGACCGCGGCGGAGTCGCGGCGGCGAACCGTCGCAGCGCCGCGGCCGTGGACCGCACACTGCCTTTACCCCCGTGCGCCGCGACGCTAGGGTCACTTATCGACCTCGATGACTCCGCGGGTGGGAGTCACCCCGAGCGGCAGGAGCGGCGATGGCAGGCAGGACCGGCAGACCGTCGTACGTCCTGGCGGCCGAACGCACCCGGCCGCTCGCCGTGCCGCTCCTCGCCACGGTCGCGCTCGTGCTGGTCGGTCTGCTCCTCGGCGGCGTGGTCGGATACCTGGCCGGCCGGCCCGACGCCACCACCCGGACCGTCGCCGACATGCGCGCGGAAGAGGCGACCCGCGACGTAGCGCAGATCAAGAACCTCACCGAGGTGGCCCGGCAGTCGCAGGGGACCCTGACCACGCTGCTCGGCGAGGTCGACGGGGCGCTCGACGGGAGCCGGCCGGCAAGCCCCGACCAGGTGCGGGCGTGGCAGGCGACCATGCGGACGCTGGTCGAGAAGCACCGGGAGAGCTCCTCCGGTACGACCGCCACCAACGTCGCCCGGGGCGGGCTGCGCAACGCGGTCGCCGGCTTCGCCACCGCGATCGACCTGCTCGCCGCCGCGCAGCAGGCGCCCGCCGACCAGCGGCCGGCCCTGTTGGCGCTGGCGAAGCGGGCCCGGACCGAGGCGGCCACGGCGTGGTCGGTGGCCGCGACCCAGCTCGACCAGATCAACGTCGACGCGAAGCTCGGGCACCAGCACGTCTACCTGCAGACCGAGCCGGGCAGTGGCGCCTACACCTCCGACGGCGCGCCGGAGGGCACCGGCGGCTGAACCGCCGCGGCGGGGGCGTTTCAGCGGCCGGGCGGAAAACCGTTTGCCGGGCCCGCCGGGCCCCGGCATGCTGTGCCGCATGACGTTCTGACGGGCAGTACCCAGCCGAGCCGAGGCTCCCGCCGGCGCGCGTCCGCGCCCCGGTGAGCCGTTCGCCGTCCGCCCGTACCCCCTTCCGCGCAGGAGAGAGCGTCGTTGTCCCAGCAGTCCCCGCCGTGGTCCGTGCCGACCACGGGAGCCGCCTCCGTCACCGTCTTCGCCTCCGCCCGCAGCTGGATCGAGTCCGACGCCGTCGCGCAGTGCCACCAGGTGGCCGCCCTCGACGGCATGATCCACGTCGCCGGCATGCCCGACCTGCACCCCGGCAAGGGCGCCCCGATCGGCGCCGCCATGACGTCGAACCTGCTCTACCCGTACCTGGTCGGCTCCGACATCGGCTGCGGCATCGCCGTCTTCCCCGTCGAGCTGAAGCGCGCCGTACCGGAGCAGCTCGCCCGCCGGTTCCCCGACCTCGACCGCCCGCTCGACCCGGTACGGGACGCCGACGACCCGGCCTGGGCCGTGGTGGACGACGAGATCCCCGCCGGTCACCTCGACGGGCTGGCGACGGTGGGCCGGGGCAACCACTTCGTGGAGCTGGCCCGCATCCACGAGGTGCTCGACCCGGACCACGCGGCCCGGCTCGGGCTCGCCGCCCGTGACCTCGTTCTCATCGTCCACAGTGGCTCCCGGGGCCTCGGCGAGCGGGTCCTGCGGGACCACACCGACCGGTACGGCGCCGGGCCCGCGCCCGACCCCGCCGCCTACCTGGCCCGGCACGACGCCGCCGTGCGCTGGGGATCGCTCAACCGGCGGCTCATCGCGGCCCGGGTCCTGCACGCCCTGGGGGCCCGCCCCACCGGGCCGGTCGTCGACCGGTGCCACAACCTGGTCGAGATCCGCGACGGGGCGTACCTGCACCGCAAGGGCGCCGCGCCGGGCGACGGGGGCGACGTGCTCGTCGCCGGTACCCGGGGCACCCTCTCCTACCTGGTGGCCGCGCACGCCGGGCCGGCGGCCAACTTCTCCGTGGCCCACGGCGCGGGCCGCAAGATGTCCCGCGCCGACGCCCTGCGCCGGGGCAGGGCCAAGCACACCGTCGAGGAGCTGCGCCGCACGCCGGTGGGGTCGATCGTGGTCTGCGGCGACCGACAGCTGCTCTTCGAGGAGGCGCCGACGGCGTACAAGCGGATCGAACAGGTGATCGCCGACCTCGCCGAGCACGGCCTGGCCACCCCCGCGGTCAGCACGGTTCCGCTGGTCACGTACAAGACGGCCGAGCGTCCCCGGGGCGACGCGGGCGCGGGTCGGCGGGATCGTCCGGGCGCGGGCGCGGGCGCGGCGGGCCGGCGGGACCGCCAGGACGGCGGCCGTGGCCGGGGGCGCTCGTGAGCGCGGCCGGCGAGCGGCAGCACCTGCTCGTCTCCGCCGGTCGCGGCCCGCAGGAGTGCGCCTGGGCCGTCGCGCGGCTGCTGCGCCGGCTGGAGGCCGACGCTGACCGGCGCGGCGTGGTGTGCCAGCGGGTCGAGACGGTTCCCGGCCCCCGGCCCGGCACGTACCGGTCGGTCCTGTTGCGGATCTCGGGAGCCGGTGCCCGGGAGTTCCTCGCCTCCTGGACCGGGACCCTCTGCTGGCAGGCGCCCAGCCCCTACCGCGCCGGTACCGGCCGCAAGAACTGGTACGTCGTCGCCCGGCCCTGCGAGGTCGACACCCCGCACACCTCCTTCAGGGAGGCGGACGTCGACATCGTGGCCTGCCGGACCGGCGGCCCCGGCGGGCAGCACCGGAACAAGGCCAGCACGGCGGTGCGGGCGACGCACCGTCCGTCGGGGACCGTCGTCGTGGTCGACACCGAGCGGCAGTTCAGCCAGAACCGGCGCCTCGCGCTGGAGCTGCTCAGGCGGCGCGTGGAGCGGGGCGACCGGGCCGTGGAGCGCGCCGTCACCGCCGGGCGCTGGCACATCCACGACGAACTGGTCCGCGGCGACCCGATCCGGGTCGAGCGGCCGGAGACCGGGCCGGCGTGAGGACCACCGCCGGGCGGACCCGCCTGAATCACCGGTCCAGCCTGGAGCCACGCGCGGGCCGGAAGCTGCCGGTCGGCCCGGACCTCCGGGCCGGCCTGGGCAAACTCGGTCGTGTGGCACCCCGGGTCATGGTTGACTCGGGTCGCAAGGTTCAGCCGTCGAAGAATCGAGGAGACGAGATGCGAGCACTGTTCACCTCCATCGAGCAGGGAATTTCGATCTCTTCGAGGGGTGTGGCGGTTGCCGCGGAGAACGCTGAACCTGGGAATCCTGGCGCATGTCGACGCCGGTAAGACGACGCTGACCGAGCGGCTGCTCTACGCCGCCGGGGTCATCGACGCCGTCGGTGACGTCGACGCCGGTACGACCCGGACCGACACGCTGGCGCTGGAACGCCAGCGCGGCATCACCATCAAGTCGGCCGTCGTGTCGTTCGAGATCGCCGGCGTGACGGTCAACCTCATCGACACACCGGGCCATCCGGACTTCATCGCCGAGGTCGAGCGGGTGCTGAGCCTGCTCGACGGCGCCGTCCTGGTGATCTCGGCCGTCGAGGGCGTCCAGCCGCAGACGCGGGTCCTGATGCGCGCGCTCCAGCGGCTGCGCGTACCGACGCTGCTCTTCGTCAACAAGGTCGACCGTGGCGGCGCCGACCCCGGCCGGGTGCTCGCGGCGATCACGGCGCGGCTCGCGGGCGCGGTCGTCCCGATGGGCACGGTCGACGGGCCCGGCACCCGGGCCGCGCGCTGCATCGGGTACGGGCTCGGCGACCCGGGGTTCCGGGCCGTGCTGACCGAGGCCCTCGCCGACCGGGACGACGCGCTGCTGGCCGCGTACGTCGAGAACGAGCGCGCCGTGACGGGCCGGCGGCTGCGCGCGGAGCTCGCCGCGCAGACCCGGCTGTGCCTGCTCCACCCCGTCTTCTTCGGGTCGGCGGTGACGGGGGAGGGCGTGCCCGCGCTGATGGCCGGCCTGACCGAGCTGTTGCCCGCCGAGGCCGGTGACGCGGACGGCGCCGTCTCGGGTCGGGTATTCAAGATCGAGCGAGGGCCGGCGGGCGAGAAGATCGCGTACGTCCGGATGTTCGCCGGTACGGTGCACGTCCGGCAGCGGCTGGCCGTCGCGGGTGTCGGCGGCCGCGACGCCGAGGTGAAGGCCACGGCCATCAGCGTCTCGGAGCGGGGGGAGTGGCCCCGGCGCCCGGAACTCGTCGCGGGCGAGATCGGCCGGCTCTGGGGGCTGACCGGGGTGCGGATCGGCGACACGATCGGCCGGGCGCCCACGACCGGGGTGCCGCACCACTTCGCGCCGCCGACGATGGAGACCGTCGTCGCGCCGGTGCGGCCGGGCGACGACGGCGCGTTGCGCGGCGCGCTGGCGTGGCTGGCCGAGCAGGACCCGCTGATCAACGTCCGGGTGGACGACACCGGTCGGGAGGTCTCCGTCTCGCTCTACGGCGAGGTCCAGAAGGAGGTCGTCCAGGCCACCCTGGCGGCCGAGTTCGGCATCGACGTCACGTTCCGCGAGACGACCGTCATCTGCGTCGAGCGCCCGGTCCGCGCCGGCGAGGCCGTCGAGATACTCAACACCGAGTCCAACCCGTTCCAGGCCACCATCGGCCTTCGGGTCGAGCCGGGTCCGCCGAACTCGGGCGTCGACTTCCGGATGGGGGTCGAGCCGTCGGCCATGCCGATGTACGTCTACCGCAACGCCGACACGTTCGCCGAGCACATGGGCCAGTACGTGCGCGCAACCCTGCGCGAGGGCCGGTTCGGCTGGCAGGTCACCGACTGCGTCGTCACGATGGTCGACTGCGGCTACAGCCTGGCCGACGGGCCGCCGTCGCGGCGCGGGCCGCTCAGCACGCCGGCCGATTTCCGCAACCTGACTCCGATGGTGCTCATGCGGGCGCTCGACCGCGCGGGCACCGTGGTCTGCGAGCCGATGCTCCGGGTGAGCCTCGAAACGCCGGTACGGGCGATCAACCCCGTGCTGACGGCGCTGGGCCGCCTCGGCGCGGCGGTACGGCAGCAGTCGGTGCGCGGCGACCTGACCACGATCGAGGCCGTCCTACCGGCGGCGCGCGTGCCGGACCTGCAGCGCCGGCTACCCGGCCTGACCGGGGGCGAGGGCGTCATCGAGTCCACGTTCGACGGTTACCGGCCGGTGCGCGGCGGCGGCCCGAGGACCCGGGCGCGGACGACGGCGGATCCGCGGCAGCGCGAGCGGTACCTCGCCTCGCTGACCCGGCAGGGCGGCCGGGGCTGACCACGACCGGAGCCTCACGGCACCGTGGGCAGCAGCTCCCGCAGCAGCGCCTCCACCCGGACCCGGATCTCGTCGCGGATCTCACGGACGACCTCGATGTCCTGGCCCGCGGGGTCGGCGAGCTTCCAGTCCTCGTACCGTTTGCCGGGAAAGACGGGGCAGGCGTCGCCGCATCCCATGGTGATGATCGCGTCTGATTCCTTGGCGAGGTCGTACTCCAGTTTGCGTGGGGTGTGCGCGGTGATGTCGATGCCCACCTCGCGCATCGCCTGCACGGCGACGGGGTTGATCTGGTCGGCGGGCTCCGAGCCGGCGGAGCGTACGTCGACGGCGTCGCCGGCGAGGTGCCGCAGCCAGCCGGCGGCCATCTGCGAACGGCCGGCGTTGTGGACGCACACGAACAGGACGGTGGGCTTGGCGGTCGTCGCGGTCTCCGAACTCGAATCAGGGTGGTGCATCGTCGCGTCCTCTCAGGCGTTCTCGGCCTCGTGCGACCGAACCGGGTCGGTGCGGTGGTCGGCCGCGGGGTGGGCGACGACCACCTCGCCGGCCGCGTGCGCGGCGCCGGGGTAGAGCGCGAGCAGCAGGGCGCCGCCGACGAGCAGACCGCCGAGTTGGGCTAGGACGAATCCGGGCAGCGAGGACGGGGCGATGCCGGCGAACGTGTCGGTGAAGGCGCGTCCGACGGTGACGGCGGGGTTGGCGAACGAGGTGGACGAGGTGAACCAGTAGGCGGCGCCGATGTAGGCGGCGACGGCCGCCGGTGCGACCGGGGCGCGGCCGGAACGGGCGAGGGCGAAGACCAGCAGGACCAGCCCGGCGGTGGCGACGACCTCGCCGAGCCACAGGTGCCCGGCGGCGCGTTGTCTGCTCGACCAGTCGACGGCGGGCAGCGCGAACATCAGGTTGGCCAGGACCGATCCGGCGATCGCGCCGGTGACCTGTGCCGCCACGTATCCGGTCAGCTCGCGGCCGGTCAGGCCGGTGCCGCTGTCGCTGCCGGTGCCGCCGCTCCCGGCGGTGTTGGCGCTGGTGGTGGCGGCGCGGGTGTGGCGGCCGAGGAACCAGTCGGCGAGGGAGACCACCGGGTTGAGGTGCGCGCCGGAGACCGGCCCGAAGATCAGGATGAGCGCACCGAGCGCGAAGGCGGTGGCGACGGAGTTCTCCAGCAACTGCAGGCCGACGTCGTCGGGGGAGAGCGTCGTCGCCATCACGCCCGAGCCGACCACGGCGGTGACCAGCAGCGCGGTA
Source organism: Micromonospora sp. NPDC049559 (assembly GCF_040676675.1). Taxonomy (NCBI): domain Bacteria; kingdom Bacillati; phylum Actinomycetota; class Actinomycetes; order Micromonosporales; family Micromonosporaceae; genus Micromonospora; species Micromonospora sp. NPDC049559. Next base: position 13,635 of record NZ_JBFAPK010000062.1, read on the forward strand.
CCGACGAATTCGGCGAGGACGCGCCGCCAGGGTGTTGCGGGGGTCATCGGGAAACTCCGGTTCGGGTGTGGGCGTGGGGCTGGTTGCCGTGGTCGCGTGGACTGCCGGACCTCGGACAACCCGCCGGACGTCGGGCTCGCCGACCGCCGGCGCCCCCGTCGCGCTGATCGGCGCCGGGGGCGCGGTCAGCCGACGGGCGCTTGGACGGCCAGCAGGGACGCGAGTTGGGCGATGAGGGCCGGTCGGGGCCGGTAGTAGACCCAGGTGCCGCGGCGTTCGGCGTCGACCAGGCCGGCCTCACGCAGGGTCTTCAGATGATGCGAGATCGTCGGTCCGGTCAGGTCGAACGCCGGGGTGAGGTCGCAGACGCAGATCTCCCCGTCGGGCGCCGAGGCGATCATCGACATGAGCTGGAGCCGTACGGGGTCGCCGAGGGCTTTGAACGCCGGCGCGAGTAGCGCAGCGGTCTCGGCCGGGATGCGTTGCTCGCTGATCGGAGCGCAGCACGGCTGACCGGCGTTCAGGTCGACGAGGTTCAGCTCCGGCGTCTGCTTCGACATGCGTCTAGGTTGACAGATCTCGAAACAGCATGCAAATCTCTGATTCGACAAACGTCGAGACAGTGTCTCGACGCGATGAGGAGGGTGAGATGCTGCGTTTTGTCCGGCGCCGCGGCGCCGCGGCCGGGGTGCGGTTCTGCGACGGCTGCGCCGAAGTCACCACCGCCGAGCAGCGGGCGCGTCGACACCACGAGCGCGCCCATACCGATGTCCTGGCCCGAACCTGGCCCCACCGACAGATCAACCCGAGGGAGACGAGCGATGGCTGACGATCAGACCGTGGGCGGGTTCACCGGTGATCCCCTGGCCGCCTTGACGGTGGCCGGTTCCGCCGGCTGCTGCGGCAACCCGGCGCGGGACACGAACATCACCCTGCCCGAGCCGACCGGCACAGTCGGATCGTGCTGCGGAACTCCGGCGGCGGCCGGGTCGACCGCTAGCTCCCGCGGCACCCCGACGCAGGGCGGTACCTGCTGCGGCACCCCCGCGTCGGCGGACCCGGACACCGCCGCACAGGGATGCTGCTCGTGACCACCAGCAGCGGCGCGACGCCCGCCGCGACCCGCGCCGGCACCGCGACCCGCGCGGACGCGGCGGCCCTGCCGTCGCTACTCGGCGCGATCTCCGCCGAGCGCGCGCACGCCTGCGTCGCCGCGCTGGCCGGCGACGATTTCACGGGCCGGCGGGTCGGAACCGCCGGCAACGCGGCCGCCCGGTCCTGGCTCGCCGCGCGGCTGGCCGAACTCGGTGCGGCCGCGCAGGTGGACGAGTTTCCGGTGCGCCGGGTGCCGCAGGTGTACGCGGTGCCGTCGGCGCGGTGGCATTCCGGGGACGGCCGGGGCGCGGAGCTGGTCTTCGGCCGGGATGTCGCGCCGCACCTGACCTCGGCCGACCTGCCACGGGCGCGGTACGGGCCCGTCGCGGTGGCTGGGACAGGCGACCCGTCCGGCCGGTGGCTGCTGGTACCGGAGGGGACGAACCTGTTCGACGCGTACCGGGACGCGGGCGACGCGGCGGGGCTGCTCGTGGCCCGTGCGGTGGACGCCGACGGGTGGCAGTACACGACGCTGGCCGGCCCGGACCCGGGGCCGCTGCCGGTACTCGCCCTGGCCACCTCCGCGCACCGGGCACTCGGCCACGCCGTCTCGGCCGGCGGGGCCTGGTTCACCGGGGACGCGCCGATCCGCCGGGTCGACGTCACCGGCACCAACCTGTACGGCCGGCTCCGCGCCGTGGCGGCGGGGCGCGCCGACATCCTGTTGACCGCGCACTTCGACGGGGTGGGCGACCATCCGGGCCTGCGGCAGCCGGCCGCGGCGGACAACGCCAGCGGCGTCGCCGTCGTCCTGGAGGCCGCCCGGGTCCTCACCACCGCGCTACCGGCGGGCACGGGGCTGTCGGTCGCGTTCCTCGACGGTGAGGAGACCGGCGCGCTCGGGTCGGCGCACCACGCCGCCCGGCTCCGCGCCGCCGGAGCCACGCCGTGGGTGGTCAACGTCGACGGGGCCGGGCGGCTCGACGACGCCGCCGCCGTGGAGGCCGGCGGACCGGCCCACCGGCTGCTCGCCGTGCTGGACCAGGCCGGCCGGCACACCGAGGTGCCCCTCGCCGCCGGGCCGGTGGCCTCCGACAACCGCCGCTACGCCGCCGCCGGGCTCGCCACCGTCGGAATCGGCGCCGGCATGGCCGGCTACCACAGCCCCGCCGACACTCCGGAGCGGGTCGAGCCCGCCACCCTCGCCGCGATCGCGCGGCTGGTCACCGCGACGGTCCGGCTCGCCGCGGACCACCTGACCCGGCGGCCACCGGTACCCGCCGCCTGACCGAGACCGAGGAGCCTGTGATGCACACCCGATGGGAAGACCTGCCCGTGGTCGTGATCGGCGCCGGACCGGTCGGTCTGGCCACGGCCGCGCACCTGCACGCGCGCGGCCTGCCGTTCACCCTGCTGGAGGCCGGCGACGGACCCGCGGCCGCGGTCCGGCAATGGGGACACGTGCGGCTTTTCTCGCCGTGGCGGTACAACGTCGACCCGGCCGCGCGACGGCTGCTGGCGGAGAGCGGCTGGGTCGCGCCCGACCCCGAGGCGCTGCCCACCGGCGGGCAACTCGTCGCCGACTACCTGCGGCCCCTCGCCGACCTGCCGGAGTTGAAGCCGCACATCCGCTACGACAGCGAGGTGGTGGCGGTGACCCGCCTCGGCCTGGACCGGGTCCGCACCGCCGGCCGCGAGAGCACCCCGTTCCTGGTCCGGCTCGCCTTCGGCGAAGACCTGCTCGCCCGCGCGGTCGTCGACGCCTCCGGCACCTGGCGTACGCCCAACGTGCTGGGCGGCTCCGGCATCCCCGCGCACGGCGAGACCGACGCCGACCCGTACGTCGAACACGCCCTGCCCGACGTTCTCGGCGCCGACCGGGCCAGGTTCGCCGGGCGCCGCACCCTGGTCGTCGGCGCCGGCCACTCCGCGGCCAACACCCTGCTCGCCCTCACCGAACTCGCCGAACAGGCCGCCGGCACGACGGTGACGTGGGCGATCCGCGCGGCCAGCCCCGCACGCGCGTACGGCGGCGGGAGCGCCGACGCGCTCCCGGCGCGCGGCGCGCTCGGCACCCGGCTGCGGGAACACGTCGAAGCCGGCCGCATCACCCTGGTCACCGGCTTCTCCGTGCAGCGGCTCACCCCGCAGCCCGACGGTGTGGCGGTCTCCGACGGGACCCGCACGCTCGTGGCGGACCGGATCGTGTCGGCCACCGGTTTCCGGCCCGACCACCGGATCGTCGGCGAGCTGCGCTTGGACCTGGACCCGATCATGGGATCGACCCGGGCGCTCGCGCCGCTGATCGACCCGAACCAGCACTCCTGCGGCACGGTGCCGCCGCACGGCGTCGACGAACTCACCCATCCCGAACCGGGCTACTACGCGGTCGGCGTCAAGAGCTACGGCCGGGCCCCGACGTTCCTGCTGGCCACCGGCTACGAGCAGGCCCGCTCGGTGGTCGCCGCCCTCGCCGGGGACTGGACCGCCGCCCGCGACGTCCAACTCGACCTGCCCGAGACCGGCGTCTGCAACAGCGATCCTGTCATCGGCGAGAACACGATCGCCGATCCCGGTGGCTGCTGCGCCACCCCGCCCACCGCCGAGACCGCCCAGGCGTAGGCGGGAAAGGCACCATCGGCTACCCCACCATCGCCGGGGCCGCCGCTCTGCTCCTCGCCTTCGGCGGTGACACCTTGGTCCTCGCCGCCAGCGGCGCAACCTGCCGCCGCGCCGCCGCCGGCATCCTCACCCGCGCCGACGACGCGGCGTCAGCGGCACACCCACGAGGATCTCCTGCGGAGTCACCAGTCGCGGATCGGCGGCACGGGGAGGGCGTCGGTGTGTGACCCCGAGGGGTGGTTGAGGTCGCGAACTGGCGAAGCGGCCTCCGTGGGCGAGGCTCAGCGCTCAGTCGATCGATCCTCGGAGGGTGCTCGCCAGATTGGTGAGCCGCTCGTCCGCCCGGCGGCGTCGGTGTTTCACCCATTCCTTGCCCTCGGCCGCGGTCCCCTCGAGTACGTGCAGCGTCTGACTGAGCCCGGAAGCGTCCAAGGAGAGCTGTGTAATCTTGGCTGGGTCCTCGTCGTGCTGGTCCGCCTCGTCGTCGGACTCGCTCACCCGGACCGAGATCGGTTCGCCGTTGAAGAGGGTCAGCTCGAAGGTCGGTCGTTGCGCGGCGATCCCGTCGATCCGGACCGCGGCGACGGCGTCGAAGCGGTAGTTGAGGCGCTGAATTGTGTGGTGGGTGGCGCCTTCGAAGTCGAGATCGATGTTGACCTGTCGGACTCCGTCCTCGGTGAGGAGGAAAAGCAGTAGTTGGTAATGGCTGTACCGCCACGGTCCGCGAGGGTATCGCGCTTTCTTGCAGGAGGGAGCCGGTGCCTCGATGAAGGCGTGTGTAATCACTTGGCTGGGGCGGAGCCGGTACTGCCGCATGGCTTGGTCGACCAGGACTTTACGGTCGCCTTCGAGCCAGGCAGCCATCTCGGTGTCCGACGGCTTGTCGGCCAGCTTGCGCCGCCACCGGTGGTACGCGGCCCATCGGGCAGCTTCCTTGTCGGCTCGTTCGGCCTGGTCAGCGGCCACCCTCCGTCGCTCGGCGATGATCCGGAACGATGCGCGCATCGCCGGCACCGCGGACGCCGCCGCGAGCAGGAGCCACGCCGTACCCGCCAGGGGTGCGGCCGACACCGCGGCGGGAACGGCCGACAGACTCCCTATGCCAAGGACTGCCAGCCCACCGAGATGGAGGATCGTGGTTCTGACGGGTACACGGAGTTCTCGGCGGTATGCCGTCAAGGTGTCCTGCTCCCACCGGGTCCGGACATCGCTGACCAGGTATCGAACCAGCCAGGCGACTCGTTCGGCCTCGATGCGCTGTTCACGGTAGAGATCGACTATCTCGTCGCGGAGCTGCCGCCGGATTCCCGCCGTCTGCGTGAGCCAGTAGTTTCGTTCGGTGCCGCGGGGGACGTACCGTCCGAAGTAGCGACTGAAGAGCCGGTCGACCTTCCGGGCAAAGCCTCCGGGCGGCGCTTCGGGGCGACGCTGGCGGGGCGGGACCATTTCCGCGTCCTTGGCACGCAACCGCGCCCTGCGGTAATGCCGGTCCGCCCCGCCGCCGAAGAAGGCGACCAGGCCACCCAGGCTGGCAAGCAGGCCGAGAACGGAGCCGAGCTGGCCGCGACCAGCCACCAGCACCACCAACCCGATGATCGCGAAGGCGAAGAGGAGCGCGCCGGCGCCGGCATACAGCCAGTCCCGGACGGGGATGTCGGCGGGATGGACCGGCAGGGTCCTCGGCTGCGCGGGTGTGGGATGGAAGAACTTCCAGACTCGGTTCAACCGGTCATTCGCCGTACGCTGCGCCTCAGCGAGGGCGACGGACCGCTGCCACATCTCATCCTGCATCGCGCCCTCGAGCAGCGCCTCAAGGTGTCCGTAGATCCAGTCCCGTTGGCGCCGATTCAGTGCGTCGATCTCCTTGATCACGAGATCCGTCTCGGCTGCGCTGACAGGAGCCAGCAAACGGACCGTGACCCTCAAGCCCGCTGCCCACTCGTCGCGGTCGTCGAGGTGAGGCAGGCTTGCGCAGATGGCCTCCAGGCGATCCAACTCCTCCGTGCCAAGCTGTCGCAGGGTGCGACCGCTCAACAGCGCGATAAGCCGGTAGAACTGGACTTCCGTGGTGGCATGGCCACCGGCCACCGCCTTCTCGATCAACCTGCGCGCCTCGCCACGAACCCGCGCGTTGAGATACCGCACCGCGGCGTGGAACTGTTCTTCAGGGCTCGGGTCCGGCGGCAGTTTGTAGAAGTTGACGTCGCCGTGAACGGTCCCCGCCTGCAATCCGACGTGCGCTTCTCCCTGGGCGACGTTGGTCGAAGTTGTCGCTGTCATGACATCCCCCGCACCACGGCGATGATCGTCGCTAGTCGCGCTGCCAGCTCAGCCACGTCGGCAACCAGACCCCGCAACCGCTTGAGCGCGACGAGCAGGCCGCCCCTCCTCTGGGGCTCGTCGTCCGAAAGGCATTCGGATGCCGCGTCCAGCTCCGACTCGGCCGCGGCATAGGTCTCTTCGTCCAGCCGACCGTCGAGGTGGGCCTGCTTGAGATGCTGTCGCAGGTCCGCGATGCTCGCTGCCAGGTCGATCGGCCGGTCGGGGGCTGCGCCGACAATGACGTTGCCGTGGATCTGTCCGGCCTGTACCCCCACGCGAGCACTGCCGGTGGCGATGTTTCGGTTCGTCATGCGCATTGTCCGGCTCCTGTCTCGGCTCACATCGCCTGCCCGGTTTCCGGGCCTTTCGTTGATCATTTCCTGCGCGAGCGCGAGGGCGAAGGCGGCAGCGTGACGTGCGGCCGTCGGCTGCCAGTTCTTCTCGTCAGTGGCCGCCTTGGTGCCGTCGGCACGGTCGCTGATGCCCCGTACGATCACGACGGGCAGAGCACGGTTGAGGTGACCCGCCTGGGCTACGCCCGCTGCCTCCATTTCAATCGCCGCCGCGTCGTTGTAGTGCTGCCTGATCCACCGGGCCTGCTCGGAAATCGCCGAATCCTGCACGACCTCGCCGGCGGCGATCGGCCCGAAGTGGACGGCGGGGGTGGCGCCGTGTGGCAGACCCTGGCGCCAGTCGCCGGTCCGGGCCACGTGATGGGCGATCTGGTCGGCCTCGTGCGGAATTTCCCACGCCTTCGGCCTGGCCTTCAGACCGTCGTCCTCGCTGGTGCCACCGTGATAGGCGTAGATCTTGCTCGCGACCACGACATCGCCAAGCCGGACGTTGGCCCGCAGGCCTCCGGCCACCCCGACGAACAACACGGCGGCTGGGGCAAACGCCGCCATCGCGCGCTCGGCGAGGACCGCGGCCGGATGATTGCCTTTGCCCGCCAGGGCGAGTGCGACCCGGCCGCCACCTTGACTGATCCGGCCGAGTTCGAAGCGGGTGCCCGCGCTGTGTCGGTGCACTCGCAGATCGGTCAACCGGTCACGGACCGCTTCGTACTCGAGGTTCAGGGCCGTGAGGATCACGACGAGCCCACTGTCCGTAGTCATGCTGTCTCCTTGCCTGCCGGGCTGATGGGTCTGGTCATCGGGGGGTGCAGTGTGGTGCGCGGGCCGGGTCGGAACAGCCGAGCGGGGCGTCCGCCATCCGTCTTGCGAGTTGGCCCCGTGGGGACGATGAAGCCGGCTACGCTCTGCACTTTGCGGTAGAAGTTCCGCGGATCGAGCGGTACGCCCCACACCGCTTCGTAGACGCGCTGCAGTTCGGAGATCGTGAACGTCGGGCCGCAGAAGGCGGTCGCGAGCGCCGTGCGCTCCAGCTTTTCCCGGGCCCGCTCGATGCCGTCCGTGAGGATCTGTCGGTGGTCGAAGGCGAGGTGTACCTCGTCGGATGTCGCATGCTCCACGGGCGTCCAGCGCGCCTCTGACGCGTCGGTACCGGCGACCGGCTCGGGCAACCGAGGGGCAATGGCCAGGTAGGCCACAGAGACCACCCGGTCTCTCGGGTCACGTCCCGGCGAGCCGTAGGTGCCCAGTTGCTCAAGGTGCAACTGATCAGCCCCGAGGCCGGCCTCTTCGGCAAGCTCCCGGTAGGCGGCGGTCGGAAGGTCTTCCTCGCGGTGGCCGAGGAAACCGCCGGGCAGGGCAAGTGCGCCCCGATAGGGCTCGACGCCGCGCTCGATCAACAGCACCTGGAGCTGAGATTCGCGCAGCGTGAAGATTACGAGGTCGACCGCGAGGAGAACGGCGGGAGCGACCCATCGATCGTCGGACATGAATAGACCATAGGCTTACTGTCACACTGACAGTAAGCCTGGTGAGTGTCGGGTTTCGGCACTTCGCTCAGGACCATGTCCGGTCCTGGGCACCTGCTGTCTCACACGGAGATCGACGGGGCCTCCCTCCGCCGCGTACCGCCCGCGCGTCTGGATGGGTGAGGAGGGCGATCGGGTTGATCGACAGGAACCGCGGGCGGGAACGGAAGCGGCTCGCCTTCGGCGAGTTCGTACGTGCCGAGATCACCGCACTGACGAGGACGGCGTACCTGCTGACCGGCGACCGGCACCACGCCGAGGATCTGGTGCAGGTGGCGCTGGCCCGGGCGGCGGTGCGGTGGGAGCGGATCGACGACCCGGGCGCGTACGTGCGCCGGGTGCTCTACACGCAGTCGGCGAGCTGGTGGCGGTGGCGGCGGGCCCGGCCGCCCGAGGCGCTCACCGGCACGGTGCCGGACCGTGCCGTCACCGGCAGCGAGCCCGAGCTGCGACTGGTGCTGCTCCAGGCGCTGGCCCGGTTGACCGCGCGCCAGCGGGCGGTGCTGGTCCTGCGCTACTACGAGGACCGTACCGAGGTCGAGACGGCGGCGCTGCTGGGCTGCGCGGTCGGCACGGTGAAGAGCCAGACGCGGCACGCGCTGGAGCGGCTCCGGACGCTTGCTCCGGAGCTGGCCGAGCTGGTCGGTCGGGAACCGGAAAGGGTGGGCCGATGAGCCGGGAACTGGGTGGCGCCCTGCGGGAGCTGGCCGAGCGGATCCCGCCGGCCGCCGTACCGGAGGATCTCTTCGACCGGGCGCGGGCCCGGCACCGCGGCCGGCTGGTCGCCGCCGCCGGCGCGTTCGCCGTCGTGCTCCTGCTGCTGGCGATCGGGTACCTGGTCCGCCCGGCCCCGGTGCACGTCGCGCCCGCCGGCCGGCCGGCCGCCCCCGGGCTGCCGAGCCGGCTGGTGGTCCCGCCCGCGCGGACGGCGACCGCCGGCCAGTCCCCACCCGGGGCCGCGGCGATGCTCTTCGGCGGGCCGGCGCTGCGCGACGGCTGGCGCGAGGGCCGGATGGCCGTGGTGGCCGCCGACGCCGACCGGTACCGGGTCTTCGACGAGGCGACGGCCAGCCCGCCCGGGTTCGAGGCACTGCTCTCGCCGGACGGGCGGTACGCCTGGTGGGGCGGCGAGCTGCACGATCTGACCAGCGGCGACGTGCGCCGGCTCGGCGCGGGTGGCCAGCCGCTGGCGTTCGCGCCGGCGGGCGACCGGATCGTCCACGCCACCGAACCGACCTTCGTGGACGGTGGACACTACGTCACGGACGAGGTCGGGGTCTCCGGCGTCGACGGCCGGCGGCTGCTTCGGCTGCGGGTCGGTACCGCGTGGGTCCCGCCGGGAAACTCGGCGGCGGTCTCGCCGCCCGGGGACCGGCTCGCGCTCCAGGTACGCGACGAGGTCTGGCTGGCGCCGATCGGCACCTCGGACGGGACCGGACCGGTCGGACCGCAGGCGCGGTTCGGGCTCTCCGGCGGGCGGTTGGCCGGTCCCGGTGCGTGGCTGCCCGACGGGCGTACGCTCGCCGTGCTCGACCGTTCGACCTGCGTCGACTGCCCGGTGGCCGGCTACCCGCGTACCTGGCGGCTCGCCCTGCGCGACGCGGCGACGGGCCACCCGGTGGCCGGCCCGGCGTTCCCGGAGCTGCGCTCGACCACGTTCGTCCAGGTGGTCGGCTGGCGCTCGCCGGAGGTGGCGGTGGCCCTGGTTGGCGTGCCGGGTCCGGACGCGCGGGACCGGCCGGACGGGTACGACCAGGCGTGGGGCCCTTACCACGAGCCCGGTACGGCCGCGGTCCGGCTGGTGCTGCTGCGGCGCGGGGCGGCCCAGCCGGAGGTGCTCTTCGAGACGCCGCCGGGGGTGAGCGAGCTGGGCGTCGCGGCCGGGCTGGCGGTCTCGGCTCCGCTCCGTCCGGCCGGCCGGCCGTCGTACGGCCCGCCGCACCCCTACTACCTGGCCGGGGCGGGTTGCCTGCTCGTGGCGCTGGCGGTGCCGGCGGTCCTGCTGCTGCGCCGATGGCGGCAGCGGCGCCGGGCGCGCGGCTGAGGCCTGGCCGGGCAGGGGGTGGTGGACGCTGGTGGGTACCGCTACTCAGGCACGTCCGCCGGCGGCTTGGCATCGTGTCCGCCGTGGACAATGCGAACCTTCGCGGTGGATCCGCCCGACCGCTCGCCGGCGGACTCGTGCTGGCGCTCCTGACCGTGGCGGCCTGGTGGCTCTGGCTCGGCTGGGACACCCGCTACGACGTCGACCCGGCCACGGGGGCGCGCAGCGGACCGTACGAGGTGTGGCAGGTCGCGGGCTGCGTGCTGACCCTGCTGGCGCTCGCCGTCGCCGGTGGCCTGCTGCTGCGGCCGTGGATCGTGCCGCTCGCCATGACGCCGGCCTTCACGGTCCCGTGGTCGCTCTCGGCCGCGCGCGAGGACGGCAGCGGCCTCTGGGTCGTCGGGGCGGTGCTGGTGGCGCTCGGCGTGCTGGCCGGCAGCTCGCTGTTCGGCCTCGGCGCCGGGCTGCTCCGGCGGGCCGCCACGACCCGCCGGAGCTGACGCCCGGTACCCGTCCGAGGCTCCGGCCCGGGTACCGCCGAGGGAGGGCGGCGGTACCCGGACCGGCGGCCGGGTGCGGGATCAGGCCGGTACACAGCTCGCGGTCGGCGGGTTGTTGCTGCCGGTCCACGAGCCGAGGAACCCGAACGTGGTGCTCGCCCCCGCGCCGAGAGCGCCGTTGTAGGCCACGTTGCGGGCGGTGACGGTCGCTCCGCTGCTGGTGAGCGTCGCGCCCCAGGACGAGGAGACCTGCTGGCCGTTGGGGTAGGTCAGGGTCACCGTCCAGCCGTTGACGGGGCTGGCGCCGGCGGTGACGCGTACCTCGGCCTGGAAGCCGCCGGTCCACTGGCCGGTCACCGAGTAGCTCGCCGTGCAGCCGCCCGCCGCGGGCGGCGTGGTCGGCGGCCGGGACGGCGTGGTGGTCGGGACCGCGGTGCGGGTGGGCGTCGGCGTCGGGGTGGCCGTGGGCGGCGGGGTACCGCCCGAACCGCCGGGGAAGATCACGTCGCTGCAGAAGTAGTACGACTGGTCGGCGTGGCTCGCCTGCCAGATCGTGTAGACGATGTGCCGGCCGGTACGCCCCGGCGCGCTGGCGTTGATCGTCACGGACACGCCGTTGAGGACGGGGTCGTTGGTCGGGGTGCCCTGCCCGGGTGGGACCACCCCGGTCTGGCCGACCAGTTCGAGATCGGCCCAGCGCAGCCGCTGGGTGAGCGGGTTGAAGCCCTGCCGGGTGACGTAGACGCGGTAGTAGTCCGCGCCGTGCCGGGCCTGGTCGTGCACGGTGACGCTGAAGTTGTTGTTCACCTGCACCGCCTGCCAGGCGCCCGGGTTGTCCAGCGCGGCGTAGCGGGTACCGCCGGTGTGCCCGGCGCTGCACAGCTGCCCGTCCGGGATCGCGGCCTGGTGGTTGCCCGCGACGCCCTCGCGGTACAGGCTGTTCCAGTTCCACATCGCGTTCGGGTCGGCCTGCCAGGCCTGCCAGCACATCGGGTCCTGGGTGGCCATCTGCGGGTTCTGGAAGTCGTTGCCCCAGCGCTTCCAACAGCCGTAGTTGCGCGACGGCGGGCTGATCGCCGAACCGTGGGCGGAGGCGACCTCCGCGAGCGCGGTGGTGAGGAGCACCAGGGCCGCCGTCGCGACGGCCAGGGCGCGGAGGGTGAGTTTCCTGCGGGGGACCGGATGGGACATGGGAGCTCCTCGGCAATACATGCGGTGTGCGACGAGCGGAAGCTGCCCCTGCTCCCGCGACCGACGATCGGCTCCCGTGGCGGTCTGATATCGACGGTCACACGCGCGGACGCTGCGTGTCAATAATTTGCAGTCCAAACAAACTGGGCGACCTCTAGGATCGCCCGGTGCGTAGCCGCCGTGCTCTCCTCGTCGCCGCCACCCTGCTCGCCGCCGGCCACCTGACCGGCTGCGGCTCGGCCCGGCCGGACCGCGCGGCGCAGCCGCCGCCGGCCCCGTCGGCGAGCCCGACCAGCACCGCCTCGACCGGTCCGGCCACCCCCGGGCCGAGCGCGTCGGCGTCGGCGACTCCCCGTACGGCGACCGGCCCGGCACCCCGCTACGGCAACCCGGCCGGCCGCGCCGCCGTACCGGCGGAGGCCCGGGCCGTCGACACCGGCCACCCGACCCGGGTGGTCGGCCGGGGCACCCCCGCCAGCTGTACCTCCGAGGCGGTCGTCGCCGCCGTGGCCGCCGGCGGCGTCATCACCTTCTCCTGTGGCCCCGACCCGGTGACCATCACGATGAAGGCGACCGCCAAGGTACGCAACGCCAGCGCGCGGGTGGTGCTCGACGGCGGCGGCCGGGTCACCCTCAGCGGCGGCGGCAAGCGGCGGATCCTGTACCAGAACACCTGCGACGCCGCGCAGGGCTGGACCACCTCGCACTGCCAGGACCAGGCGCAGCCGCAACTGGTCGTGCAGAACCTGACCTTCGCCGACGGCAACTCCACCGGCGAGCGGGCCGAGGGTGGCGGCGGCGGCGCGATCTTCGTACGCGGTGGTCGGTTCCGGGTGGTCAACTCGCGGTTCGTCCGCAACCGCTGCGACGAGACCGGCCCGGACCTCGGCGGCGCCGCCGTCCGGGTGCTGGACCAGGGCGGGGATGCCCCGGTCTACGTGGTGCAGAGCACCTTCGGCGGGGCCGCCGGGCAGGGCGGGAGGTGCGCCAACGGCGGCGCGTTGAGCAGCATCGGCGTCTCCTGGGTGGTGCTCAACAGCGTGCTGACGCACAACTCGGCCGTGGGCCGGGGGGCCAACCCGGCCCGTGCCGGTACGCCCGGCGGGGGCAGTGGGGGTGCGATCTACACCGACGGCAACCGGTTCACGGTACACATCGCCGGCTCGGTGATCGAGGAGAACCACGCCGCCGAGGGCGGCGGGGCGGTTTTCTTCGTGAGCAACGACCGCAGCGGGACTCTGCGGGTGGAGAACTCCACCCTGCGCCACAACGTCAGCACCGGCTTCGAGACGCGGGGCTTCCCCGGCATCTTCTTCCTCGGCGCCGGCAACCCGGGCGTTTCCGCCTCGACGCTGCGCTGATCCGTGTCGCCCTCGCGGGCCGCCGCCGTCCGCCGCCGTCCGCCGTCGCCCACCGCCGGCGGATGGCGGTCGCTCCCTACAGTTCGAGTACACTCGAATAATGACCCTCTCGCCGCAGCCCAGCCGTGAGCAGCTGAATCTGCCCGACGTCCTCGAGGCGTTGGCGAATCCGCTCCGGCTGCGGGTGGTGGCCCGGCTCGCCGCCGAGGGGGAGCGGGTGCTCAGCCTGCCCAGCTGCGGCGAACTCCTGCCCGAGGTGTCGAAATCCACGGCGAGTCACCACTGGCGCATCCTGCGCGAGAGTGGCGTCGTCGACCAGCAGCGCGATGGGCGTTATGTCCGGTCGCGGCTGCGCCGCGAGGATCTGGACGCCCGGTTCCCCGGACTCCTGGACGCGGTCCTGGCCGCCGCGCCCGACACGCCGGGCGTGCTGACCGCCGCCCAGGGCTGAGCCGGCGGCTGTCGCCGCGCTCGTCGGCCGCTGTGCTCGTCGGCCGCTGTGCTCGTCGGCCGCCGCGCGGCGGCGGCCCCGCTTGTTCGCCCGTCTCCGGGCCGGCCCCGCTCGTCCGCCGCGGTCCGGCCCTGGCTCCGGTCCCGGCCCCTGGCCCCGGCCCCGCTGGGCCTGCTCGTCGCCGCGCGCGCCCGCCGGGAGCGCGCGGCCGCGTTTGTGGCCCGCACCCGTCGTGTTCCGGGGCCCGGTTGCAGCAGTTCGATTGTACGAGTACTGTCGAACTATCGCCGGTTCGCCACCTGCGGGCGGCCTACCGGGTACGCCGCGCTGGTCCGTCACCGGGAGCGGTTCGCCTCGGTGGACCGGACCAGCCCGCGGCGGATCCCACCGGCGGTACGGCCGGCCGCCGGCTCTCGGGCGGTTCCGCCGGCGCGAGCCGTCCCGGAACGGCCCACGGGCCGGGCCCGCGCCGTACCCACACGCACCGTCAACGCAGGAGTGCTCCGTGCTCTCAACCGATCGGCCCGCCGGGGCCGCATCCCGCCTGATTCTTCCCGTACTGATCCTGGGCGTGCTCGCATTCGCGCTGGTCCAGTCGCTGATCGCCCCGGTGCTGCCGGAGATCCAGCACGACCTGCACACCACGCAGAGCCTGGTCACCTGGGTTCTCACGGCGTACCTGCTCTCGGCGTCGATCTTCACGCCGATCCTGGGCCGGCTCGGCGACCGGATCGGCAAGGACAAGGTCCTCCTGGTCGCGCTGGTCGCGCTCGGCGTCGGCTCGCTGATCTCCGCGCTCGCCCCGAACATCGGCGTCATGCTCGTCGGCCGCGCCGTACAGGGCCTCGGCGGCGGCGTCATCCCGCTCGCGTTCGGCATCATCCGCGACGAACTGCCCCGGGAGCGGGTCGCCGGTGCCGTCGGCGTCATCGCCGCGCTGATCGCCGTCGGGTCCGGGCTCGGCATCGTGCTGGCCGGCCCCATCGTCACCGTGCTGGACTACCGGGCGCTCTTCTGGATTCCCATGGTCGTCGTCGCGGCGGCCGCCGTGGCCGCGTACTTCCTGATTCCGCCCTCGCCGTCGCGCAGCCCCGGCCGGGTGAGCTGGAGCGCGTCGGTGCTGCTCGCCGCCTGGCTGGTCTGCCTGCTGGTACCGCTGACCCAGGCGTCGAGCTGGGGCTGGGGCTCGGTCCGCGTGATCGGGCTGCTCCTCGCCGCCGTACTCCTCGCCGCGGCCTGGATCCTGGTGGAGACCCGGTCCAGCAGCCCGCTGATCGACATGCGGATGATGCGGGTACCGGCGGTCTGGACCACCAATCTCGTGGCGCTGCTCTTCGGCATCGGCCTCTACGCGGTCTTCGGCTTCCTCCCCGCCTTCGTGCAGACGCCGACCGCCGCCGGGTACGGCTTCGGCGCGAGCGTCACCCAGGCCGGTCTGCTGCTCCTGCCGGTGAGCGCGGCGATGTTCCTCTCCGGGCTGCTCGCCCCGCGGCTCGCCGTACGCTTCGGCGCGAAGCGGCTGCTCGTCGCCGGTACGGTCGTCAGTATCGCGTCGTTCGCGATCCTCACCCTGGCCCACGACCGGCAGTGGGAGATCATGCTCTCGATGGCGATCCTCGGCGTCGGCTTCGGCGCGGCGTTCGCCACCATGTCGAACGTGATCGTGGCCGCCGTACCGGCGCACCAGACCGGCGCGGCCAACGGCATGAACACCAACATCCGCACCATCGGCGGCGCGGTCGGCGCGGCCGTGATGGCCAGCATCGTCGGCGCGCACACGCTGCCGGGCGGTCTGCCCACCGAGCGCGGCTACACGTACGGCTTCGCGGCGCTCGGCGTCGCCAGCGTCGCCGCCGCGCTGGCCGCTCTGCTGGTGCCCCGGTACCACGAGGCGCACGCGGCCGAGGAGCCGGGCACCGCGTCGACGTACGCCGTCTCGGCACCGGGGCCGGTCCCGGCGCTCGCGACCGAGCTGGCCGAGTAGGTCGCGGGCCGGCGGCAAGCGGCGGGTGCGCCGGACGATTCGTCGTCCGGCGCACCCGCCGCCGTCGTTCCCGGACCCGCCGGTCAACCGCCGGTTCCGGAGCCCGCGGTCAGCCGCGGCTGGCGGTCGCCGGCTCGGGCGCGGCCGTGGGCTGCGCCGACTCGACCGCGCGGTCGGCCAGGTGCTGGCGGATCGAGTAGGTCAGCGCCGCCGCCCAGACCAGGTAGATCACGGCGTAGCAGCCGTACCGGACCGCGTCGGGCGCGTCGATCCAGTCGCTGCGCAGCAGCGAGCGGGCGTTGGTGAGGACGATGATCCCGCCGACCGCCGAGCCGAGTACCCGCGGCGGCAGGTGACGGACCAGCCAGGCCGCGACCGGTGCGGCGATCACGCCACCGAGCAGCAGCGCGGCCACCCAGGCGAAGTCGACGTTCTGGTCGCCGAGTCCGATCAGGAATCCGGCGCTCGCGGCGATCGCGACGAGGAACTCGCTGGTGTCGATGGAGCCGATCACCCGGCGCGGCTCCATCCGGCCGCTGGCCAGGATCGCGGGCGTGCCGACCGGCCCCCAGCCCCCGCCCCCGGTGGCGTCGACGAAGCCGGCGACCAGCCCGAGCGGCGCGAGGAAGCGCTTGCGCAGCGGCCGGCCGAGCCGCCCGCGGGGGATGCCGAAGGCGGTGAACCGGACCAGGATGTAGATCCCCAGTGCCAGCAGGATCAGCGCCATGATCGGCGCGGCCACCTCGGTGGAGAGGTTGGACAGGACGGTCGCGCCGGCGAACGCGCCGACCGCGCCGGGTATGCCGATCTTCGCGACCACCCGCCAGTCGACGTTGCCGAAGCGCCAGTGCGACGCCCCCGAGGCGAGGGTGGTACCGATCTCGGCGAGGTGGACGGTGGCGGAGGCGGCGGCGGGATTGGTGCCGATGGCGAGCAGCAGGGTGGTGGAGGTGACGCCGTAGGCCATGCCCAGGCTGCCGTCCACGAGCTGCGCGCCGAGCCCCACCAGGGCCAGGAGCAGGAGTTTGCGCACGGAGAGTCCTCCGGTCTGGATCCGGCGTCGATTTTCCCTACTTAACCTATAGGGAATTTAATTCGGGTTGGTTTTGTGGTCAAGGGCTCACGGCGGGTTGCTTCCGCCCGTCGGGTGGCTACGCTCCGTCGGGTCGGTCCAGCCCGGCGGGGAGCGGACGGGCGTGCACGATCTCCAGCCGGGTGACCGCCCGGGTCAGCACCACGTAGAGGCGGTGCAGCCCGCGCGGTTCGGCGGCCACGATCTCGGCCGGCTCGACCACGACGACGTGGTCGTACTCCAGCCCCTTGGCCAGCGTCGCGGGTAGGGCGGTGACCCGCGCCGCGCCGTCGGGCCGGTCGGGGGTCGCCACCGGCACGCCGGTCGCCAGCAGGGCGGCGGTCAGCCCCGGCAGCGCGGCGTCCGCGCAGATCACCGCGATCGACCCCGGCTGGTCCAGCGCGGCCCGCGCCGCGGCGACGGCGTGCGCGACGGGGTCCGGGGTACGGCTGACACGCAGCCGGCCGTCGGTGCGCAGCGACCGGGCCGCGGGCACGTCGACGGCGAGCAGCGGCAGCAGCCGGTTCGCCACCTCGACCACCGGGGCGGGCAGCCGGAATCCGGTGGTCAGCGCGGTGATCGTGGCGTCGGGCTTGCCGAGCCGGACGAGCTGCTCGGACCAGTTCCGGGCGGCCCAGACGGTGGTGGCCTGCGCGAGGTCGCCGAGCACGGTGAGCGAGCCGTGCGCGGCGCGCCGGGCGATCACCCGACACTCCATCGGGGAGAGGTCCTGCGCCTCGTCGAGCACGATGTGGCCGAACCCCTCGGGCCGGTCCAGCAGCCCGGCGGCCTCGTCGAGCAGGACCAGGTCCGCCGTGGTCCAGGCGGCGCTCTTCGGGGTACGCGGCCGGGGCCAGGCGATCGCGGCCTGCTCGGCGTCGGTGAGCAACCCGTCCGCGGCGTCGGCCCGTACCCGCGGGTCGCCGAGCAGCGACGCCACCAACTCGGCCGGGCGTACGGCCGGCCAGACCCGGTCGAGGAGGTCCCGCACCGGCCGGCTGTGGCTCATCCGGCGGACCCAGGCCGCGCCGGGGCTCTCCCGCGTCTCGGCCTGCCGCTGCAGCAGTGCGGTGACGCGGGCGCGCAGCCGCTCCCGGCCGAGAAGGTACGGCAGGCCGGCGCCGAGGACCTCCTCGACGAGCCGGCGCAGCGCGGCCGCGGAGACCTGCCAGCGCGCGGATCCGTCCGGCACGACGAGCGGTTCGTCCGGCTCGCCGACCCGCGCGTACAGGGCGCGGTACAGCACCGTGGCCATCCGGGCGTCGTGCTTCACGGCCGCGGCGGCCGGGGACTCCACCGCCCGCACCGGGTACCCGCCGATCAGGCCCTCCAGGGTGGACTGCCGGACGTCGACCTCGCCCAGCGCCGGCAGCACGGCCGAGATGTAGCGCAGGAACGCCGGGTTCGGCCCGACGACCAGTACGCCGGCGCGGCGCAACCGCTGCCGGTGCGTGTAGAGCAGGTACGCCGCCCGGTGCAGCCCGACGGCGGTCTTGCCCGTGCCGGGCGCGCCCTGCACGCAGATCGACTCGTCGAGGTCGGCGCGGACGAGCCGGTCCTGCTCGGGCTGGATCGTGGCGACGATGTCGCGCATCGGCCCGATCCGGGGCCGC
Organism: Micromonospora sp. NPDC049559; assembly: GCF_040676675.1. Classification (NCBI taxonomy): domain Bacteria; kingdom Bacillati; phylum Actinomycetota; class Actinomycetes; order Micromonosporales; family Micromonosporaceae; genus Micromonospora; species Micromonospora sp. NPDC049559. The sequence goes on from NZ_JBFAPK010000062.1 coordinate 31,769, forward strand.
CCGATCTCGGCGGCGACCAGCCGGCTCGGCACGGGTCCGTCGCCCGCTCCGGCCCCGGCACCGGTGCCGGTGCCGGAGCCGGGGCCCACCAGCGGCTCGTCCTCGAAGCCGGTCAGCTCGGCCGGGCGGTCGGTACGGGTGGCCCACCCGTACCGCCGGCGGACCCGTACGCCCTGCGGGTGGTCGCGACTGGCCTGGTAGAAGGCGCGGGCGACCGGCGCGCGCCAGTCGATCACGACCGGCTCTCCGGCGGCCTCGCCGACGTGCCGGCGGCCGATGTAGTAGCGCTGGCCCCGGTGCTCGCCGGCGTCCGGCCCGTCGGTGAAGCCGAGCCGGCCGAAGTAGAGCGGGCTCTCCGGCTCCTCGGCGAGGGCCTTCGCCTCGGCGCGCAGCCGGCGCCCCAGGGTCTCCGCGGTGTACCCGTCGCCGGCGACGTTCGCGCCGGTCTCCACCCGGTACCGGGCGGTCTGGCGCATCCCGGCCAGTACCGCGCGCGCCTGCGCGAGGTACCGCTGTTCGGCGGCCAACTCCTCCGCGAGGTGCCGCTGTTCGGTGGCCCGGTCGGGGTGGGGTCCGGCCTCGGGGGACACGGCGGTCATGGCGATTCTCCCAGCTCTCGGTACGGCTCCGCGCGGTGCGGTCGCGCCTGGTGGGGCGACCGGCAAAATACTTTACCCGGTTAAATTCTTATCTAGGTAAAGTTACTGACCGAGTCTCCCCAGTGTTACCGTGACCGGATGCAGGCACACGCCGGGCTGCGCGAACGCAAGCGGGAACGCACCCGTGAGGCCATCTCGTCGGCGGCCATCTCGCTCTTCCTCGCGCACGGGTTCGACAAGGTGTCGGTGGCACAGATCGCGGCGGCGGCCGAGGTTTCCAAGCCGACGCTCTTCAAGTACTTCGCCAGCAAGGAGGAGCTGGTCCTGCACCGGATCGCCGACCACCGGGGCGAGGCGGCCCGGGTGGTCCGCGAGCGCCGGCCGGGGGAGTCTCCGCTGGACGCGCTGCGCCGGCACTTCCTCGACGGGTTGGCGCGCCGCGACCCGGTGACCGGTCTCAACGACCACCCCGAGGTGCTCGCGTACCACCGGATGATCTTCGAAACGCCGAGCCTGCTCGTCCGGGCGGCCCAGTACGCCGAGGCAGAGGAGCGGGAACTGGCCGACGCCCTCGCCGCGACCGCCGTACCCGGCGACCCGACCGCCGACCGAGCCCCTTCCCCGGCCGGCGACCCGCCGGTCGCCGCCCCCGGCCTGCCGGCCGACCCGCTCGGGCACCTGCTCGCCGCCCGGTTGACGGCGGCGCAGGTCGTCGCCGTGCAACGGGTGCTGGCCCGGGCCATCTGGCGCCGGCTCGTCGACGGGGAGAGCGCCGACCGGGCGTACCCGGCGGCCGTGTCGGCCGCCGAGCAGGCGTTCGACCTGCTCGCCTGCGGCCTCGAAGGGATGGGATCACCGCACCCCGGCTGACCCCGGTCCGCCGGTCACGGTAGCGGTTGGCTCACCTCTCGGCGCGGGCGGCCGTCGACCGAGATGCGCTTAACTCCCGGCGGGTGCCGCCGTCGACCGACCGAGGCCGTCGGGAGAGGGGAGGTTCTGCAACCGGACCTGACCGCGCGCCACCAGCCGGTCGGCCTCGTCGGTGATCTCGACCTGCCACAGCTGCTGGCTGCGCCCCCGGTGCACCGGCGTGGCGACCGCGCTCAGCTCGCCCTCGCGTACCGCGCGCAGGAAGTCCGTCTGGTTCGAGACGCCGACCACCCCGCCCCGGTCGCCGTACCAGACCGCGGCGCCGACGCTGGCGGCCGTCTCGACCACCGAGCTGTAGACCCCGCCGTGTTGGATTCCGTACGGCTGGAGCAGCTCCGGGCGGCACCGCCACCGGATCACGACCCGGTCCGGGGTGACCTCCTCGATCTGCAGTCCGAGCAGTGCCACGAACCCGGTCGCCAAGTCGGACACGGCCGCCCTCCTCAAGGTGATCAAATCCGGGACAGGCTACCCGGGGCGCCCGGTCCGGACCGCCGTGGGGAGCCCGCCGCCCGTCGCCCGGGGTCGACGGTCCGCTGAAATCGGGCGGGTGAGCTGCGGACGGGCGGGAAACCGGGTACGGGCACCGGTCGGTCATGGGGGAGAATCCAGACCGTGACCGATAGCAGCCTTGCTCCCGCCGGCCCCGCCGGCCGGGACTCCCTGATCGACGATCTGCAGTGGCGGGGTCTGATCCAGGACTCCACCGACCTCGACGAGCTGCGCCGCCGGTTCGCCGACGGGCCGGTGGTGTTCTATGTCGGCTTCGACCCGACCGCCCCGAGCCTGCACGTCGGCCATCTCATGCAGGTCACCACCGCGCGCCGGCTCCAGCTCGCCGGAAACCCGCCGCTGCTGCTGGTGGGCGGCGCGACCGGGCAGATCGGCGACCCCAAGGAGAGCGCCGAGCGGACCCTCAACCCGCCCGAGGTCGTCGCCGGCTGGGTACGGCGGATCCGCGACCAGCTCTCCCCGTTCGTCTCCTACACCGGCGAGCACGCCGCCCGCCTGGTCAACAACCTGGACTGGACCGCCGAGATGTCGGTCGTGGAGTTCCTGCGCGACGTGGGCAAGCACTTCCCGGTCAACCGGATGCTCGCCCGCGAGGTGGTCAAGGCGCGGCTGGAGACCGGGATCAGCTTTACCGAGTTCAGCTACCAGCTGCTCCAGGCGAACGACTTCTTCGAGCTGCACCGCCGGCACGGCTGCGAGCTGCAGTTCGGCGGCTCGGACCAGTGGGGCAACATCACCGCGGGCGTCGACTACATCCGGCGGCGCGGCGGCGGCCCGGTGCACGCCTTCGTGACGCCCCTCGTGACGAAGGCGGACGGCACCAAGTTCGGCAAGACCGAGGGCGGCGCGGTCTGGCTGGACCCGCAGATGACCAGCCCGTACGCCTTCTACCAGTTCTGGATCAACGCCGACGACCGGGACGTGGTCAACTACCTGCGCTACTTCAGCTTCCGCTCCCGCGAGGAGATCGAGGAGCTGGAGAAGGCGACTGCGGAGCGCCCGGCCGCCCGCGCGGCGCAGCGGGCGTTGGCGGAGGAACTCACCACGTTGGTGCACGGCGAGGAGGAGACCCGCCAGGCGGTCGCGGCCAGCCAGGCGCTGTTCGGGCGCGGCTCGTTGCAGGAGCTGACGGCGGAGACGCTGCGTGCGGCGCTGGCCGAGGCCGGCCTGGTACGCCTCGAGAAGCTGCCGTCGGTGGCCGTGCTGCTCAAGGAGGCGGGCCTGGTCGGCGGTCTGAACGAGGCGCGCCGCGCCATCAACGAGGGTGGCGCGTATGTCAACAACGAGCGGGTCTCGGACCCGGAGGCGGAGATCCCGGCCTCGGCGTTGCTGCACGGGCGGTACCTCGTGCTGCGCCGCGGCAAGCGCACCTTCGCCGGGGTCGAGCTCGCCGGCTGACCACCGCAGTCACGGGTGACCCGGAGGGGCCGTTCGTGGGGTGACCGGCGGCGCGGTCCCGGTGGAATGCCGGGCGTCCCAGGCCTGGTTGGACCCCGGGTACGGCGGCAGCACCGCGCCGCGGCGGCGGTCTTCCGGTGGTGTGACGCGGAACGCGCCCGGCCGATTTGACGTTCGATCGGCCGGGCGCGTAACTTTCTCTCTGCCCGCGGGGGAACGGACGAAACGGTGGAAATCACCGGGAGGCCGGACTCGCGGGACGATCAAGAGCTTTCCTGCCGGGCGGGTGACCGCTCGGTTGGCGGGTTCTCTTACCTGGGAGTAGCCTGGGTGGAGCGCCCGTCACCGGCTGCGGCACCTTCGGGTTCGACCCGAGTTGGTGCAGCGGAACGGGCGAGGTAAGGTTGTTGGTCGCGGCAGGGTTCCGGGCGAGCTTTGCGGGTTGTTCCGCGGGTAGGCCGGTCTGCTTTCTCCTCTGGTTCGTGTGGCGGTGGTTTCGTCGTGTGTGCTGGTGGGGGTCTGGGTGGTTCTGTGTTGGTCCGGATGGGTTCGGGTTGACACGGGAGGAAAGCCCGGGTAACGTAGTAAAAGTGCCCAGCG
>NZ_JBFAPK010000063.1:0-30200 GCF_040676675.1 Micromonospora sp. NPDC049559
GGGGGGGGGGGGGGCCCCGGCCCCCCCCCCCCCCCCCCGCGCCCCGGGGGGGGCCGCCCCCCGCCCGCCCGCCCCCCCCCCGCACCCGGGCAGCCGGCGGCGACCGGTGCGGCGGCGGGGCGGCCGGCGGCGACCGGTGAGGCGGCCGGCGCCGGGGAGCAGGTGGTCCTGCTCTGCGACCCGCGGATCGCCGCGATCCCCGGCGGCGACGACGGCGACCCCCTCGTGGACCTGCGCGAGGTGCCCGAGCTGCGGCTGGACGGCCGGGCCGCCGACGCCGCGGGCGCCTACGCCCGGGTACGGCGCGGGTTGGCCGAGCGGCTGCTCGCGGCGCAGCGGCTGCTGCCGGCCGGGCTGCGGCTGCTGGTGATCGAGGGGTACCGCCCCTACGACGCGCAGCTCGCCATCTTCACCGGCTACCGGGACGAGCTGCGCCGGCTCCACCCGTCCTGGTCGGCGGCGCGGCTGCACCGGGAGACCAGCAAGTTCGTCTCGCCCGTCGAGGTGGCGCCGCACAGCACCGGCGGGGCGGTCGACCTGACCCTCTGCACCGAGGATGGCGTCGAGCTGGACCTGGGTACCGTCGTCGACGCCACCCCGGAGGCCAGCGGGAACGCCTGCTTCACGGCGGCGGCGAACATCCCGGCGGCGGCCCGCCGCAACCGGCGGATCATGGGTGCCGCGCTGGGCGCCGCGGGGCTGGTGAACTACCCGACCGAGTGGTGGCACTGGTCGTACGGCGAACGGTACTGGGCGCTGGTGACCGCCGCGCCCCGCACCCGGTACGGCCCGCTCCCGTCGATCTAGGGCAAATCGTCGCGATTGGAGGTCAACTAACGAGGATTTGCCCTAGATCGACGAGGAGAGGGGTTTGCGCATCCGCATCAGCCAGAAGCTCGACGGGATGCGGGTGGCGTCGTCGATGATCTCGCCGTCCACGTCCTCGAACGACTCCCGCGCGAGCGCGACGAAGCCGTCCGGCTCGCGGACGTGCTCGCCCCGGTCGTTGTCGGACATCCAGCGCGAGACCCGCCCCTGGCGCGGCTCGTAGCAGGTGTCGACCGCGATCACCTTGCCGCCCGGGGCGAGCGCCTTGCCGGCCACCCGGAGCAGGTGCCGCGAGTCGTCGTCGGAGAGGTGGTGCAGCAGGCCGAGCAGCAGGATCGCGTTGGCCGGCGGGATCCGCTCCAGGTGCTGCTCGCCGAAGACCTCGCAGTGGAACTCGGCCCGGTCGCCGCCCCAGCGCCGCTGGGCGTACTCGATGTAGCGGGGCGCGGTGTCGAAGCCGTAGTAGCGCACCCGGGGCAGCCGCTCGAAGTAGTACGCCGGGCCGCAGCCCACGTCGATCACCGTGTCGCCGTCGGCGAGGTCGAGTTCGTCCAGGCACCGGTACCGGAGCCGGTCGGCGCCGAGCCCGCGCTGGAGCGCGACGTAGAGCGGGACGTGGCCGAGCAGACCCTTGACCGCTGCCAGCATCTGAACTCTCTCCTCCGGGTGGGGTGCGCGGGATCGGTACCAATCGGGCGGTTGCCGTCGCCGGAACCTACCACCAACCTGTCAGCCCCGGGGGCTCGTGGGTTCCGCATCGGGGCGGCCCGGCCGCTGCCGGCGCGGCTGCTGGGCGGCCATCAGCAGCCGCAGCGGCTCCGGTTCGACCAGCGGCGGCGGATCGGCCACCCCGGCGGTACGGGCCAGCAGGTCGGCCAGCCCGGCCCGGGTCGCCACCACCAGCAGCCGGTCGGTGCGGACCAGCAGCCGGCGCGGCGGCAGCGACCAGAGGGTCTGGCCGGTCCGGGTACGCACCGCGATGAGGCGTACCCGGTGCGGCCGGCTCACCTCCGGACAGGTCCGTCCCTCCAGCTCCGAGCCGGCCCCGACCGGCAGCTCCGCCACGAGCAGCACCCGCCGGCCGACCGGGATGGTGTCGAGCACCTCGCGGCCCATCATCGCCGCCGCGAAGGCCGGCGCGGCCAGGTACGACACGCTGCGCGACTGGTTGATGTCGAAGGCCCGCCGCACCCGCTGGGCGAACTCCTCCTCGAAGAGCCGCAGCACCACGCGCAGCTTCGGCGGTACGCCGGTGGCGTCCGGTGGGGCGGACCGCTGCTGGTGCTGCCGGTGGATGGCGCGGGCCAGCAGCGCGGTCTCCAGGTTCGTCACGTCGTCGGTGGAGAGCGCCACCAGCGCCCGCGCGGTCTGCGCCGACGCGACCCGCAGCGTTGCCGCGCTGTTCGCGTCCGCGACGATCACCGGGATGCCGAGTTCGCGGGCGACCGGTACGCCCCGGGCGTGGGCCGAGCGGTCGATGGCGACCACCGGGACGCCGAACTCGTGCAGTTCCCGGACGACCCGCGTGCCCACGTTGCCGAGCCCGACCACGACCACGTGGTCCGAGACCGGCCGGATGAGCCCGCCGGAGGCGAGCTTCAGCCGGGCGTTGACGACCGCGTCGACGACCAGCGCCGTCACGGTCGGCACCAGCGCGACGCCGGTCACCACGAGCACGACCGAGCTGACCTTCTCCAGCAACGAGGCCCCGGTGTCGGCGTCCGCCCCGCCGAGCGCCGCCAGCACGCTCAGGTACGCCGCCTCGACCAGGTTGACGTGCCGGGCCTGGGCGAACGCCAGCGCACCGCCGGCGAGGACCAGCGCCAGGCTGGCCAGCGCGAGCCGCAGGTTCCGGCCGAAGACCAGCCGCAGCGCCCAGAGCGGTCGCCCCCGGGTCCGCGCCGGTCGCTCCGGGCGCTGCGCGCCGCGGTACGCCCGGACCAGCACCAGGTCGGCCGCGTCCTCGTCCTCGGGCAGCCGTACCGGCTCGGACCCGTCGTCCGAGGTGATCGCCAGCCCGCAGATGACGTCGTCGCCGACGGTGCTGCGCTGCGCCGCCATCAGCACGTCGTCGCCGGCCAGCCGCACGTAGGTCGGCGTCTCCTCGCCGAGCGCGGCGGCCACGAAGGCGGGCGCGGCGAACTCGGAGCCCGAGACCACGCCGCAGTCGCCGAGCATCGCGGTGATCCCCTCGCCGAGCACCGGGTTGAAGATCCGCACCACGATCCGGACGGTCGGGTTCACCTCGCGGGCGATCAGCGCGGCGTCGACGTTCGCCACGTCGTCCTGGCTGACCAGCGCGACCGCGTCCGCCTCGGCCAGTCCGGCCCGCCGGAACACCTCCTGGTTCAGCCGGGGCGCGATGAGGATCACCGGGCGCAGCGCGGGGTCGCCGTTCTCCGGGCGGAGATCGACGATCTCGGGCGCCGCGTTGGCGGTCGCCGACCGTACGATCACCGTCACGTGCGCGTTGTACGTGTCCATCAGCTCGCCGACCAGCCGGCGGGCGAGCGCGTTGTCGCCGCAGACGACGAACCGGAGCGGGCCGTCGTCGGCCTCGACCGGCCGGGCCGGACCGGACGCCGGGCGGATCGAGTCCGGAATATCGGGCCTCGGCCGATCGGTCGCGGGCACCGGGCCGGCCGCCAGCGCCGGATCGGGGGCTGGAGTCGGATCGATCGCCGGGGTCGGGCCGTGGGCCGTGGTCGCGTCGGCGGCCGGGGTGCTGTGGCGCGGGCGCGGGACGTCGCCGGACACCCCTGGATCGTAACCGTCGGCCGCCGCCGCACCGCCCGAGCGGCTGCCGCGCGGCCCGTCGGCCCAGGGGCACCGCCCGAGCGGCGGTCGTCGCGCCGTCAGCCCTCGGCGGGGCGGTGGGCGCGCAGCATCAGCGACACCCCCGGCAGCGACTTCACCGGCAGGTACCGCTCGGCGGTGATGATGGCGCGCAGCCCCAGGTTGACCACGCCGGGCAGCTCGTCCAGGTCGCTGCCGGTGGAGTTGCGCCGGCGCCAGGCGGCCACCGGCCGGAGCAGCACGTTCCAGCTCCACAGCTCGTCGACGACCAGCCCGGCCTTCTCCAGCAGGGCGGTGAGCGAGGCGCGGTCGTAGCGGCGTACGTGCCCGACGGCGACGTCGTGGGCCGACCAGAGCCGCATGTCGCACGGTACGGCGATCAGGGCCGTACCGCCGGGCCGGAGCGTCCGCGCGATCTCCGCGGCGGCCAGGTGGTCCTCGTCGATGTGCTCCAGGATGTCGAAGGCGACCACGAGGCCGAGGCTCGCCGACGGCAGCGGCAGAAAGCGGGCGTCGGCCCGGAGCACGTCGAGCCCGCGTTCGGCGGCCACCCCGGCCCCCTCGGCGCTGTACTCCAGCGCGATCGGACGCCAACCGTGCGCGCGCAGCACGCGGGTGTTGCCGCCACCGGCCGCACCGATGTCCAGCGCCCGCTCAGGCCGCTGCCCGGCCGCGGCCAGCCGCCGCAGCGCCCGCGCGAGCAGGACCCGCCGCTCCCGGTACCACCAGTGGGTGTCCTCCAGGGCGGCGAGCTTGCGGATCTCGGTGGCTTCCAACGGTCACCTCTCGCGGGACGGCTCGGCGGCGACCCACCCTAACAAGCGGGAAGAGGCCCTACTACCGAGCGCGGGCGGCCCCCTGCCGACGAACGTGAACGGGCCCCTGCCGACGAACGCGGAGGGACCCGCCGTCATCGGGGAAAGCGATGACGACGGGTCCCTCCCACGTACCCCGGTCAGAGCGGGATGTTGCCGTGCGCGCCGCGCGCCGCCGGGGCGGCGGCCAGCGCCTCCGCGATCCGGCGCCGGGTGTCGCCCGGCTCGATCACGGCGTCGACGACGCCGATCTCCAGCGCCCGCTCGACGCCGCCGGCCACCCGGGTCTGCTCCTCGATGAGCTGCGCCCGCAGCGCCTCGCGCTCCTCGTGCGGCACGGCGGCCAGCTTCTTGCGGTGCAGGACGTTCACCGCCGCTGAGGCGCCCATCACCGCGATCTCCACGTTCGGCCAGGCGAAGACGGCGGTCGCGCCGAGCGAGCGGGAGTTCATCGCGATGTACGCCCCACCGAACGCCTTGCGGGTCACCAGCGTCACCCGCGGCACCACCGCCTCGGCGAACGCGTGCAGCAGCTTCGCCCCGCGGCGCACCACGCCGTCCCACTCCTGGCCGAGACCGGGCAGGTAGCCCGGCACGTCGACCAGGACGATCAGCGGTACGCCGAGCGAGTCGCACATCCGTACGAAGCGGGCGGCCTTCTCGGCGCTGGACGCGTCGAGGCAGCCGCCGAGCCGCAGCGGGTTGTTCGCGATCACGCCCACCGTACGGCCGGCGAACCGGCCCAGCGTGGTGACGATGTTCGGCGCCCACTTGGCGTGCAGCTCCACGCCGGGGGCGTCCAGCAGTGCCTTGACCACCGGCTTCACGTCGTACGCCCGGCTGGTCTCGGCCGGCATCAGCGCGGCCAGGTCGTGGCCCGCCTCGTCCGAGGCGACGTCCGCCGGGGTGAACCGGCCCTGGTGGCCCAGGAGCGCGGCCAGCTTGCGGGCCTCGGCGAGCGCCGACTCGTCGTCCTTGGTGGTCACGTGCACGACGCCGGAGCGCCGCCCGTGCGGCTCTGGGCCGCCGAGCCGCTCCATGTCGACCTGCTCGCCGGTGACGCTGCGGACGACCTCGGGACCGGTGACGAAGATCCGGCCGTTCCCGGACATGATCACGATGTCGGTCAGCGCCGGCCCGTACGCCGCACCGCCGGCGGCCGGCCCGAGCACCACGGAGATCTGCGGTACCCGGCCCGAGGCGCGCACCATGGCCGCGAAGACCTGGCCGACCCCGTCGAGCGCGACGACGCCCTCGGCCAGCCGCGCGCCGCCGCAGTGCCAGAGGCCGAGCACCGGCACCCGCTCGCGCACCGCGGCGTCGATCGCGTCGACGATGTGCAGGCATCCCTCGATGCCCATGGCCCCGCCCATTTTGGTGGCGTCGGTGACGTAGGCGATCACCGGGGTGCCGTCGATCTCGCCGCGCGCCCAGAGCACACCGGAGCTGTCCCGGGGCATCGCCAGGCGCAGGGAGCCCTGGTCGAGCAGCGCGCGGAGGCGTACCTCGGGGTCCCGGTGGTCGACCAGGGACGGATCGGCGCTGGTGGTAGTAACGGTCACGAAAGCCTCCAATTCCAGGTTCCGGCCAACGCGGGGGTGGAAGCGGGCCGGCGGTGTGGCGCGGTCTCAGGCCCGGGTGAAGATGAGAGCCACGTTGTGCCCGCCGAACCCGAACGAGTTGTTGAGCGCGGCGGGGATCTCCAGGTGCCGTGCCTTGTGTGCGGCCACGTCGAGGAGCCCGTCCTCGGGGTCGTCGAGATTGATCGTGGGCGGGATGACGCCGTCCCGGATGGCCAGGATGGTGGCGATCGACTCGACCGCGCCGGCCGCGCCGAGCAGGTGCCCGATGAGCGACTTGGTCGCGGTCAGCACCGGGTGGTCGCCGAGCGCGCCGCGCAGCCCGGCCACCTCGATCATGTCGCCGGTCGGGGTGGAGGTGGCGTGCGCGTTGACGTGGACGATCTCCGACTTGTCGATCTCCGCGTCCCGCAGCGCCATCCGTACCGCCCGGACGAAGCCGGCGCCCTGCGGGTCCGGCTGCACGATGTCGTACCCGTCGGAGGTGATGCCGGCCCCGGCGACCCGGGCATAGATCTTGGCGCCCCGGGCGACGGCGTGGTCGGCGCGCTCCAGCACCAGCGCTCCGGCGCCCTCGCCGAGCACGAAGCCGTCCCGGGCCCGGTCCCACGGCCGGGAGGCCCGCTCCGGCTCGTCGTTGCGGGTCGACATGGCGCGGGCCGAGGCGAAGCCCGCGATCGGCAGCGGGTGGATGACCGCCTCGGTACCGCCGGTCATCACCACGTCGGCCCGGCCGGCGCGAATCATGTCCAGCCCCAGGGCGATCGCCTCCGCACCGGTCGCGCAGGCGCTGGACATGGAGTGGACGCCGGCCTGGGCACCCAGTTCCAGCCCGACCCAGGCGGCCGGCCCGTTCGGCATCAGCATCGGTACGGTGTGCGGCGAGACCCGGCGCGGGCCCGACGCCTCCAGGATGTCGTCCTGGGCCAGCAGCGTCTGCGCGCCGCCGATACCGGTACCGAAGCTGACCCCGAGCCGTTCGCGGTCGAGCCCGGCGTCGGCCAGACCCGCGTCGGCCCAGGCCTCCCGGGCGGCGATCAGCGCGATCGCCTCCGACCGGTCGAGCCGGCGCAGCTTGATCCGGTCGATCACCTCGCTCGGATCGACGGCGAGCGCCGCCGCGATGCGTACCGGCAGCTGCGCCGCCCACTCCTGGGTGAGCGGACCCACCCCGGAGCGGCCGGCGAGCATGGCGTCCCAGGTGGACGCGACGTCCCCGCCGAGCGGGGTCGTCGCGCCGAGCCCGGTGACGACGACGTCAGGACCGGTCATGGTCAGGACTGCGCCTCGATGTAGGAGACCGCGTCGCCGACGGTCTTGAGGTTCTGCACCTCGTTGTCCGGAATCTTGACGCCGAACTTCTCCTCGGCCGCGACGACGACCTCGACCATGGAGAGCGAGTCGACGTCGAGGTCGTCGGTGAACGACTTCTCCTCCGAGACGTCGTCCGGGTTCACCCCGGCGACCTCTTCGAGGATCTCGGCGAGGCCGGCGGTGATCTCGTCACGGGATGACATGTGTTGCTTTCCTCTCGCTGGGTGTATCTGCGGTGGCGGACGTTACCGCCGGGTCCGGCCGGCGGGATCGCGACCGGGGGAATCGGGACTGCGGGTACCGGGCACCGGTGCCGGGCTGGGCCCGGACCGGCACCGTCGCGCTCACGGGCAGCGGATGACCTGCCCGGCGTAGGTGAGGCCGCCGCCGAAGCCGAAGAGCAGCACCGGGGCGCCCGAGGGCACCTCGCGCCGCTCGACCAGCTTGGACAGCGCCAGCGGGATGCTCGCCGCCGAGGTGTTGCCGGACTCGACGATGTCCTTCGCCACGATCGCGTTGGGGATGTCGAGCCGCTTGGCGATGCCGTCGATGATGCGCGCGTTGGCCTGGTGCGGTACGAACGCGGCCAGTTCCTCCGGGGCCACGCCGGCCCGCTCGCAGGCCTGCAGCGCCAGCGGCGCCAGCGCGGTGGTCGCCCAGCGGAAGACCGACTGCCCCTCCTGCTGCACGTACGGCCGCCAGCCCTCGATCCGTACCGCCTCGCTGCGCTCCGGTACCGAGCCCCAGACCACCGGCCCGACGCCGGCGGGCTCGCCCGGGGCGGTGGCGGTGACCACGGCCGCGCCGGCGCCGTCGCCGAAGAGGATGCAGGTGGAGCGGTCGGTCCAGTCGGTGAAGTCGGAGAGCTTCTCCGCGCCGATGACGATGGCGTTGCGGGCCACCCCCGCCCCGAGGGCGTGGTCGACGGTGCCGAGGGCGTACGAGAAGCCCGAGCAGGCGGTGTTGATGTCGTACGCGCCCGGCGCGTCGATGCCGAGCTTCGCGGCGACCCGGCAGGCCACGTTGGGGCTGCGGTCGACCGAGGTGCAGGTGGCGACGACCACGAGGTCGATGTCGGCGGCGGTCAGGCCGGAGTTGGCCAGCGCCTTGCCGGCCGCCGCCGCGGCCATGTCGGCGACGGTCTCGTTGTCGGCGATCCGCCGGGTGGCGATGCCGACCCGGTCCCGGATCCACTCGTCGTTGGTGTCGACCATCTTGGCCAGGTCGTCGTTGGTGAGGATCCGGGAGGGCTGGTAGTGCCCCATGGCGATGACGCGGCTCATGCCGTCACCGCCACGAGGGCGGCGGATGCGGCGGGTCGCCCGGCGGCGGATGCGGCGGGCCGGCCGGCGGCGGGCTCGGGAAGCGCGGTCATGAGAGGTGTCCTCCGATACGGGCGAGGGGGTGGCCCGGTGCGACCGGGTCCTGCGGGTCCGCGAGCCATTCGGTGAGTACGCCGGCGCCGTGCGCGGTCACCTCGACCGCGCCCTGGCGGGTCACCACCTGGCCGACGACCTGCCCGGCCTTGACGGTGTCGCCCTCGGCCAGGCCCTCGGCCGGCTCGAAGGTGCCCGCCGCGGCGGCGACCACCACCCGGAACTGGATCGCCGGCTCGTGGCTGGGCGCGGCGCCGTGCCGCGCGATCAGGTCACGGGCCGCCGGCAGGTCGTCCGGGGTGTTCAGGGTGACGATCTCCGGTACGCCGGTCTCCTTGAGTTCCCGCTTGACCAGCCCGGCGAGGGTGCCGGCCGGGGCGAGTTCGATGATCCCGGTGACCCCGAGGTCGGCGAGCGTACGCATGCACAGGTCCCAGCGGACCGGGGCGGTGACCTGGCGGACCAGGCGCTGGAGCATCTCCCGGCCGTTGTTGACCGCCGCACCGTCGAGGTTGGACAGCAGGATCCGGCTCGGGTCGGCCGGGCTGATGCCGGGGGCGACGGCGGCGAGGGCCTGCTCGGCCGGCGCCATGTACGGGGTGTGGAACGCGCCGGCGACCTGCAGGACGCGTACCCGCGCCTTGGCGGGCGGCTCGGCGGCCAGCTTCTCCAGCCGGTCCTGCGCGCCGGCGGCGACGATCTGGCCGGTGCCGTTGCGGTTGGCCGGGTGCAGCCCGTGCGCCTCGATGGCGGCGAGCACCTCGGCCTCGTCCCCGCCGAGCACGGCGGCCATGCCGGTCGGCTCCAGGGCGCAGGCCGCGGCCATCTCCCGGCCCCGCGCGCCGGCCAGGGCGATTGCCGCCTCGGCGGGCAGCACGCCGGCCAGGGCGGCGGCGCCCAGCTCGCCGACGCTGTGCCCGGCGGCCACGGCGACGTCGTGCATCGGGAGGTGTTCGGCCGCGAGGAGCGCGGCGGCCACCAGCAGCGGCTGGGTCCGGGCGGTGTCCTTGATCTCCTCGGCGTCCGCCTCCGTACCGAGGTGCAGCAGGTCGACCCCGGCCAGCGCGGACCACCAGCGCAGTCGCGCCTCGGTGCCGGTCAGGTCGAGCCAGGGGGTGAGGAAGCCAGGCTTCTGTGAACCCTGGCCGGGCGAGAGTACGGCGAGCACGGTTATGACTCTCCAGGAAAGGAGGCGGTCATGAGGTTGACGGCAGTCACCAATCCGTACTACTAGCTTTGTGGGGTTCCCACAAAGATCGGCGGAGATGGCGGCTATTTTGGGCCGGATTGTGCTCGTGTGGCGGTTATGTTGTCGTTGAGGCCACCGGGGCGGCTGGGTCGAGCCGGCCGATGGTCAGGGCCACCCGGAGCGCGAACTGGTCCCGCGGCGCCAGCGGCGAGAAGCCGGTCACGTCGCCGATCCGCCGCAGCCGGTACCGCACCGTGTTGGGGTGCACGAAGAGCGCCCGCGCGGCACTCTCCAGTACGCCGCCGGCCGCGAAGAAGGCGTCCAGCGTCTCCAGCAGCTCGCCGCCGGCACGTACCAGCGTCCCGTAGACGTCCTGCCGCAGGCTGCGGCGCGCCTCCAGATCCCCGGCGAGGGCCCGCTCCGGCAGCAGGTCGACCGCGGCGACCGGGCGCGGCGCGGTCGGCCAGGCGGGCGCGGCCCGGTACCCGGCCAGCGCGGCCCGCGCCGAGTCGGTCGCCTCGTCCAGCGTCGGCACCGCCGGACCCACCACCACCGGGCCGGTGCCGAAGCCGGCGAGCAGCTTCTCCGTCGCGGCCAGCGGGTCGGCCGCGCCCCCGAGCACCACCACCAGCCGGTCGCCGTGCACCCCGCCGATGATCTCCACGCCGATCCGGCGGGCCGCCCGGTAGACGGTGTGCAGCACCGCCGTCACGTCACCGCCCGGGGAGCGGCCCACCGCCACCGCCACCGGCGGCGCGTCCGGCCAGCCCAACGCCGCGGCCCGGCTCGCCAGCACGTCCGGCGAGTCGCCGCGCAGCAGCGCGTCGACCAGCAACGCCTGCAACCGGGCGTCCCAGGCGCCGCGCGACTCCGCCGCCCGCGCGTACACCCGCGCCGCCGCGAACGCGATCTCCCGGGAGAAGCGGAGCACCACCTCGCGCAGCTGCTGTTCCTCGCCCGGGGCGGCCAGGTCCGGCACCTGCTCCTCGACGACGTCGATGGTCACCTTGATCAGGGCGACCGTCTGTTGCAGGCTGATCGACCGGGCCAGCGCCCGGGGCGCCGCCGCGAAGACCTCGTCGGAGACCTCCTGCGGGCTGTCCGCCGCGCCGCCGCCCGAGCGCAGCCACTCCACCAGCGACCGGGCGCCCGCCTGCGCGACCAGCATCACCCAGGCGCGCTGGTCCGCCGGCAGGCCACGGAACCAGGGCAGCGTCTCGTCCATCCGGGCCACGCTCGCCGTCGCCAACGCCCCCGCCGAACGCTCGATCCGGCGCAGCGTGGCGGCCAGCGCGACCTCGCCCGATTCGCTTCCCACGCCCCTAGCCTGTCACGCCCCGGCGCGGGTGCCGGGGCCCGGCCGGCCGGAATCGTGTCATCATGCACCGATGGTCGCCCGTCCGCCCCGAGCCGTACCGCTCGCCGCCCTGGCCGGCTTCCTCGCGTTGCTCGCGCTGACCATCGCCGGCTGGGCGCCGCTGCGCGAGCTCGACACCGCCCTGAGCCAGGACCTCCGACGGTACGGGGAGGAGCGGCCGGGGCTGGTGTCGGTGCTGCGGGTCGCCACCGACGCGGCGGCCACGGTGCCGTTCGTGCTCTTCGGAACGGCGCTGGCGCTGGTGCTGGTGGCCCGCGGCGAGCGCGCCGCCGCGACCTTCGCCGCGCTGGTCACCGTGCTGGTCCCGGTGCTCTGGGGGGTGCAGCACTGGCTGGTCCACCACCCCCGTCCCCGGGACGGCTTCGTCGTGGTGACCAGCAACGGTTTCCCGAGCGGGCACGCCAGCAACGCGGCCGCGGCGGCGCTGCTGGCGGTACTGCTGCTCTGGCACCGGGTCACGAGGACCGCGCGGGTGGTCGCCGTCGTGCTGGCGACCGGGTTTGCGCTCTTCATCGGCCTGACCCGGGTGCTGCTGCTGGCGCACTGGCCGGCCGACGTGCTCGGCGGTTGGCTGCTCGCGCTGGCCGTGGTCGCCTCGGCCGCCCGGCTCAGCCGGCGCGCCACCCCGCCGGTACGGGCCACCGCGTCGCGCTGACCCGGCCCACGGCCGCGCGCTGACCCGGCTCACGGGGACCGCGCTGATCCGGCTCACGGGGACCGCGCTGATCCGGGTTCACGGCCGCGAGCTGATCCGGCTCACGGCCGGGCCAGGCCGAGTTCCTGGGCCAGGATCGCGGCCTGGACCCGGCTGCGCAGGCCGAGCTTGCCCAGGATGTGGCTGACGTGGGTCTTGGTGGTGCTCTCCGCCATGGCCAGCCGCTCGGCGATCTGCTGGTTCGACAGGCCCAGCCCGAGGCAGGCGAGCACGTCCCGCTCGCGCGGCGTCAGTTCCGCCACCGCCTCCCGGGTCGTCGCGGCCGGTCCCGGCGCCGTCGCGGCGAACGCGCTGATCAGGCGCCGGGTCACCGCCGGCGCGATGATTCCCTCGCCCCGGGCGACGGTACGCACCGCCTCGACCAGGCCCTCAGCGTCGGTGTCCTTGAGCAGGAAGCCGGCCGCCCCGGCCCGCAGCGCCCCGAAGACGTACTCGTCGATGTCGAAGGTGGTCAGTACCAGCACGTCGGCGAGCCCCGCCGCGACGATCTCCCGGGTCGCCGCGATGCCGTCCTGGCGCGGCATCCGCACGTCGAGCACGGCGACGTCGGGACGCAGTTCCCGGCAGAGCGCCACCGCCCGTGCCCCGTCGGCGGCCTGGCCGACCAGCTCCACCCCGGGCGCCGCGGCGAGGATCAACGCGAGCCCGGCGCGTACCGCCTCCTGGTCGTCGGCGAGCACCACCCGTACGGCGGATCCGGGCGCCGTCATCGGGCCGGCGCCGTCGTCGTGGGCAGTTCCGCCGACACCCGCCACCGCCGGCCGAGCGGCCCCGCGTCGAACCGGCCGCCCAGCAGGCTGGCCCGCTCCCGCATGCCGACCAGCCCGGCGCCGGACCCGGGCAGCTCCGTCCGCCGGCCCGGCCCGGAGCCGCCGTCGTCGCCGCCCGGCTCCGGCAGCGGGTTCTCCACGGTCAGCCGGATCGACCCGGCGTCGTAGTGGACGTCGAGCAGCGCCGGCCCGGCCCCGTGCTTGAGCGCGTTGGTGAGGGACTCCTGCACGATCCGGTACGCGGCCAGGTCCACGCTGGCCGGCAGCGGCCGGGGCGCGCCGGTCGTCTCCAGCCGTACCGGCAGGCCGGCGTCGCGGGCCGCGTCGAGCAGCCGGTCCAGCTCGGCGAGGCGTACCCGTACCGGCTCGTCCGCCGCCTCGACCGGCCCCGGCCCGGCGGCGTCCCCGAGCCGGCCGCCGTCCACCGGCCCGGGCGGTTCGCGCAGCAGGCCGATCATCTGGCGCATCTCGGCGAGCCCCTGCACGCTGTTCTCCCGGATCACCCGCAGCGCCTGCTCCACCTGCGTCCGTTGCAGGGACGGCACCGAGAGCACCGCGGTGGCGTGGATCGCCACGGCGCTGAGATGGTTGGCGATCACGTCGTGCAGTTCCCGGGCCATCCGGTTGCGCTCGGCGCTGACCGCCTGCCGCCGGTCCAGCTCGGCCAGCCGGGCGGTCTGCTCGGCCCGGGCGCGCTCGGCGACGGCCTGGTCGCGGTACTGCCGGACGCTGATCCCGGTCACCACCGGCAGGACCCCGACCAGCAGCACCAGTACGGCCAGCGCGATGCCCTGCCAGCGCCCGGCGAGCAGGATGCCGGCGACCGCGCCGACCCCGGTCAACGCCAGCGTGACGCCGAGCAGCCGGCGCCACATCCGGGCCGAGCCGTACACGCAGGCGTCGTAGAGGACCTGGGTGTAGACGAGCGCGGTGGCCAGTGAGGCGCCCAACGCCAGGTCGGTCAGGACGGCGACGGTACCGATCGCCAGGCTGCTCCGGGTGGCGAGCCGGCGCAGGCCGACCGCGACGCACGCGGCGGCGAGGGTGACCAGGAACAGCGGCGCCGGGGTGTCCCGGTGCGGGGTCATCGTCAGGTACATGTCGAGGCTGTAGAGCAGCAGGCCGCCGGCGAACGAGGCGACCGCCAGCGCGATGTCCAGGCCGAGTGGACCGCCGGGCAGCCGGGGGAGCCGTACCGTCATGCCCCGATCCCACCACGTTCCGGCCCGTCCGCCATCGGCCCGTACGACGAGCCGCGGCGGGCCGGCTCCACCGAAGGGTGTACGCCTCCATCCTTCGGCGGACCGCGATCTCGCCACCGGCGCCGACGTGACCGCCCCGCCGCGCCGGCACCCTGGTGGGGACGGACCGGGGGAGGTCGATGACATGGTGGTGGCGGTGCTCGTGGCGGGCGAGGTCGCGTTCTGGGTGTTGCTCGGTGCCGGGCTGGTCGCCCGGTACCTGCTGCGGCTGCGCCGGCTCAGCACGGTGCTGCTGGTGAGCGTGCCGCTGGTGGACCTGGCGCTGCTCGTCGCCACGGTGGTGGACCTGCGCCGGGGCGGTACCGCCCGCGGCGTGCACGGCCTGGCCGCGGCGTACCTCGGTTTCTCCGTCGCCTTTGGGTCCAGCCTGGTCCGCTGGGCCGACCAGCGCTTCGCCCACCGCTTCGCCGGCGGCCCGCCGCCGTGGCGGCCCCCGCGCGGCGGCTGGGCGCGGGCCCGCTACGAGTGGCGCGAGTGGGGCAAGGGCATGATCGGCTGGGCGGTCGCCTGCGCCCTGCTCGGCGCCGGCATCCGCTACGTCGGCGACGCCGCGCGGACGGAGGCGCTCCGGGACTGGATCGGGCGGCTCAGCGTGGCGATGGGAATCTGGTTGGTCGCCTTCCCGGTCTGGGCCACGCTCTTCCCGAGCCGCGCGGGGGCCGAGACCCCGGACCGCGCGGGGGCCGAAACCCCGGACCGCGTCGGGAGCGAGTCCCTGACCGGGGACCCAGGCAAGCCCCGGATCGGGGGGCGCGACTGAGTACGTTCGCCAATGCGAACGATTTCCCGGCCCCGCTGCCCTCGAACTCGTCGCCTCGGGCAAGTACGGTGACAGAGCCCAGGTACGGCGAGCCGCTGACCACGAGTCATCGCGGCGCGTCCGTCACCGGGTGACCGCCCACCCGGCGATGGCGAGTGTAAGGAGACGGCATGGCGCACGGGGAGGCCGAGCAGGGCCGCGCCGAAGGCGAGAAACCTTGCCTGCTTGGCAATCAGGAGCAGCAGCCGGCGACCGCCGGCTCCGGCAAGCTCCTGCGCTGGAGCTGCGGGGCGACGCCGCCTCTGATCGACGGTGCGGCGGCGGCGCCGGCCGACCGGAGCGAGACCGACGACCCCGCCGCCCGGGTGCCGCGCCAGCGCGTCGGCGAGCCGGCGGGCGAACCGGAGGCCGTCGCGGCGGGACCGACCTGCCGGCCCGACCGGCCCGGCTGGGCGGGGGCACACCGGCACGGCGCGGTACGTCCCCGGCCCCGGGCCACCCGGCGGGAGCGGCCACCGGACCGGTGGTGCTGAGCCGCGGCGCTACCGCTCGACGGCAGGCTCGCCCGGCGCCGGCTGGGCCAGCAGCGGCAGCGTACGGCTGCGTCCCGGCCTCGGGTACGCCTTCGCGGCGGCGGCCAGCCGGTTCGCGTGTTCCCGCTGGCGCTGCCAGTGCCCGTAGAGCGCGCCCTGGCTGGAGAGCCGGTCCACCTCGCTGATCGTGGCCGGGTCGACGTCGCCGGGCGGGGCGTCCCGCCAGGGCGTGCCGGGCAGCGGCATGAAGGTGTGCGCGTGGATCCGGGCGCCGAGTTCGGCGAGTTCCCGAGCCAGGGCGAGCGAGTCGCGTACCTCGTCGGGGCCCTCGCCGGGCATGCCGAAGATCATGTCTACGTTGATCCGGAACCCCTCCTGCACGCCGAGGCGGACCGCCCGCCGCACCTCCTCGACGCCGTGCCCGCGCTTCGCCGCCGCCAGCACGTCGGCCGAGCCGGACTGGGCCCCGACGATCAGGTTGTCGTTGTCGCAGTACCGGCGGACCAGGCGCAGCGCCTCCACACTGACGTGTTCCGGGCGGATCTCCGAGGGGAAGGAGCCGAAGAAGACTCGCCCGTGCGGGCCGATCTCCTCCCGGGCCGCGGCGAGCAGCTCGCGTACCGCCTCCAGGTTCGGCTCCTCCGACTGTGATCCGTACGACAGCGAGGTGGGGGTGATGAAGCGCACGTCCCGCAGGCCGTGTTCGCGCATCCGGCGTACGTGCCAGCGGACGTTCTCCACCGACCGGTGCCGGAACCGGGCCGAGAACATGAACGGCGTCTGGCAGAACCGGCAGGCGTAGACGCAGCCCCGGGTGATCTCGATCGGGTTGTACCGCCGGTGGTCGACCGGGAAGGCGCGGTACGCGTCCAGCTCGCGGCGCTCCGCCCGGCCGGTGCGCACCACCGCCCCGGCGGCGTCCCGGTAGACCAGCCCCGCCACGCCCTCCGGCAGACCGCCGGCGTCGACCAGGGAGAGCAGGGTCGTCTCGCCCTCGCCCACCGCGGCGATGTCCCACCCGGCGTCGAGGGTCTGGATCGGCTCGGCGGTGGCGTGCACGCCGCCCGCCACGTGCACCGCGCCGGGCGCCGCCAGCCTGATCCGGGCCAGCTCCTCGGCGAGGGTGGCGGCGTCCGGCGAGTAGAACGACCAGAGCACCAGGACCCGTTCGGCCGTGGCCTCGCGGATCGCGGTCACGCACTCCTGTTCGGTGGTGGCGAAGACGACCCCGTACCGGGTGCCGGTGCGGTGCTCCTCCAGCGCCGCGAGGAGGGTGTGGTGGCCGTACGTGACCGCCTTGCGGTAACGCAGCACGAGCAACAGGTCGAGCCGGGACATGCGGCGAACTGTAGCGGCCGGTCGCGGACCCTAGCGGGTGCGGCGGCGTACCAGCAGCGAGATGCCGGCCAGCCCGAGCGTGATCAGGAGGATCACCCCGGTGTTGAGCAGCAGCAGCCGGCGCAGGTCGGTCAGGACGTTGTCGAGGTCCTCGCTCGGCTTCGTGGGAGCGTCGGGGATCGCCTTGGCGCCGCCGCCGATGCCGCCGCTGACCGGGACGCCGTCCTGCTGCGGCAGCGGCACCCCGGCCGCCAGCAGCGCCTCGGTCATGCTGAGCCGGCCGAAGAACCACGCCGGGCCGCTGCTGTTCTTGCGGCTGTCCGGCTGCTTGGCCGGCCGGCAGGCGCGCGGTCCGCCCTTCGCCAGCGGATAGAGGTCGTACGTCTGCTTCGGCGTCTCACCGGCGAGCACCACGACCGTGTACTTCGGGCCGAGGTCCTCGGCGGAGAGGGCGTTGGTCTGCCCGGGGCCGCTGAGCCAGTTCACCTGCTCCATCACGGCGCCGAACCGCACGGCGTCGGCGTCCGCGCGGATGGTCAGCGGAGTGGCGATACCGTCCCCGGTGATGCTCACGCCCGCCGGCGGGGGCGGGGGTGTCGGTGCCGCGTACGCGGCCGTACCGGCCAACGGCGACACGAGCGCGACCGCCAGCGCCGCTATCGCGACCCCGAGCCGACGAATCACCCTTCGGACCATCGCCGACCTCCTCGCCCCGTTTCGATGGATGGCCTTGCCGCAGGCGCTGGTTTGGTCGTGGAAAGCGCGGATCGTGCCCGCTGAGGCAGGCGCGTGATCCTCACCTTCTTAGACTCCGCAGAAGGTCGTTCCGTTGCACCCGAACGACCAGTATTTGGAACTATCTGCGATCTCGGGTCGACATCTGACGAGCCATTGATCGGAGGCACGAATCGTACCGGTACGGTGTCGTCCATGCGGGACAGGGGGACCCGGAAAACCGGGCTGCTGTTGGCGATCGCGGTGGGGCTCGTCGGTGCCCTGCTTCCGGCCCTGCCGGCGGCGGCGCACAACTCGCTGGTGGGCAGCGACCCCGCCAACGGGGCCCGCCTGCCGGCGGCCCCGGAGCGGGTCCGGCTGAACTTCCTGTCCCGGCTCGACCCGGACACCACGAAGCTCACCATTACCGGGCCGGACAACGTCGACGCGCTGGGCGGGAAGCCCGCCTTCGACGGCGCGAAGGTCTCCGCGCCACTGCGCCCCGGCGCGGCCGGTCTCTACATCGTCGGGTACCAGGTCGCCTCCGGCGACGGGCACCCGATCAAGGGCGAGATCCGGTTCACCCTCACCGTCGGCGTGGCCACGGCCACGCCGAGCCCCGGGCCGGTCGCCACGAGCGCGCCGGTCGCCGCCGTGACGCCGCCCGGCGCGACCCCACCCGGTGCGACGGCGAGCCCGACCTACCGGGCCACGGGCGGCCTGACCCGCGAGGACGGGACGCCGTGGTGGCTCTGGGCCGGCGGCGGCGTACTGGTGATCCTGCTTCTCGGCGGCGGCGCGCTGCTGCTACGCCGCCGCCGGTCGGCCTGACCGACCCGGGCTGACCGGCCCGGCCCGGGCGCCGCGTCCTGACGGCGCCGGGACGGGCGGTCGGTCGGATCAGGGCAGGCGGAGCCGGGCCGCGCGCAGCCGGGCGAGGGTCCGCTCGCGGCCGAGCACCTCCAGCGACTCGAAGAGCGGCAGGCCGACGGTACGGCCGGTCACCGCGACCCGTACCGGGGCCTGGGTCTTGCCGAGCTTCAGCCCGCGCGCCGCGCCGACCTCCTCGAGCGTCTCCTTGAGCGTCGCGGCGTCCCACGACGGCAGCCCCTCGAAGGCGGCCACCGCGGCGTCGAGCAGCTCCGCCGCGCCCTCCTTCATGGTCTTCGCCCAGGCGGCCTCGTCGATCAACGGCGACTCCAGGAAGAGGAAGTCGACGTTCGGGACGACCTCGCTGAGCACCGCGATCCGGGTCTGGGCCAGCGGGGCCACCGCCGCGAAGGCGTCGGCGTCGAACTCCTCCGGCCGCCACGGCGGCGGGGCGATCGTGGCGGTACCGGTCAGCCAGGGCTGGCAGGCGGCGACGAACTCGGCGACCGGCAGCGCCCGGATGTACTCGCCGTTGAAGGCGCGCAGCTTCTTCTCGTCGAAGAAGGCGGGGGAGGGGTTCACCTCCTCCAGCCGGAACTCCGACTCGATCACCGACCACGGCACGATCTCGCGGTCGCCCGAGGGCGCCCAGCCGAGCAGCATCAGGTAGTTACGCATCGCCGAGGCGAGGTAGCCCTCGTCCCGGTACGCCTCCAGGGCCACCTTGTCGCGCCGCTTCGAGAGCTTCTGGCGCTTCTCGTTCACCACCACCGGCACGTGTGCCCAGACCGGCGGCTTGACCCCGAGCGCCTCCCAGAGCAACTGCTGCTTCGGCGTGTTGGGCAGGTGCTCCTCGGCCCGGATCACGTGCGTGATCCCCATGATCATGTCGTCGACCACGTTGGCCAGGAGGAAGACCGGCGAGCCGTCGCCCCGGGCGATCACGAAGTCCTCGATGAGCTTGTTCTCGAAGGTCGGCTCGCCCCGGATCAGGTCGACCACCACGGTCTCGCCCTCGTCGGGCGTACGGAAGCGCAGCGCCCGCCCCTCGCCCGGCCCGAGGCCCCGGTCCCGGCAGTAGCCGTCGTAGCCCTGGTACTGCGATCCGGTGCGGGCCTGGACCGCCTCGCGGGTGCAGTCGCAGTAGTAGGCCCGGCCGGCGCCGTAGAGCCGCCCGGCCGCGTCCCGGTGCTGCTGCGCGTTGGCCGACTGGAAGTGCGGCCCCTCGTACGTGCCCCGCTCGATGCCGATCCAGTCCAGCGCGGAGAGGATCCCCTCGGTCCATTCGGGGCGGTTCCGGGCGGCGTCGGTGTCCTCGATGCGGAGCACGAAGACCCCGCCCTGCTGTTTGGCGTAAATCCAGTTCTGCAGGGCCGAGCGGGCACCGCCGACGTGGAACATACCGGTCGGAGAAGGGGCGAAGCGTACGCGTACCGTCACGGCCCAAGCCTACGGCCGTCCCCCGGAGGCCGTGCCACCAGGTTTCCGGGCCGACCCGGTCGGGCAGCTATCGTCGCCGGGCGCCGCCGACCAGGGCGGATGCGGGCACACCGGGGCCGCCGCCCCGGGGCACCGGGCCACGGGTAGCACCCCCACGGGGTATCGGCGCCACGGGTGCCGGCGCTGCCGATGTCGACGCCGACGGCGAGGAGGAACGGGTTGGGCACGGGGGAACGGTCACGGGTCGGGCGACGGCTCGGGCTGGCCGGGGCCGGGCGACAAATCGGGCTGGCCGGGGCCGACCTGCTCGCCCTGGGCCTGCTCGCGCTCGGTCTGCTCCTGCTCGCCGCCGGTCTCGTACCGGCCAGCGACGCCGGCGCCACGCTGCGGCGGGTCGCGCCGCTGCTGGTCTTCCTCGCGGCCGTGCTCGTCCTGGCCGAGCTGGCCACCCGGGCGGAGTTCTTCGACGTGCTGGCCGCCCGGGTGGCGATCGCCGCCCGGGGCAGCTATCCGGCGCTCTTCGCCCTGGTCGTCGGGCTCGCCGTGCTGACCACCGTGATCCTCAACCTGGACACGACCGCCGTCCTGCTCACCCCCGTGATGCTCGCCACCGCGGCCCGCGCCGGCATCGCGCCGACGCCGCTGGCGATGACCACGGTCTGGCTGGCGAACACCGGCAGCCTGCTGCTGCCGGTCTCGAACCTGACCAACCTGCTCGCCGCCGACCGGCTGGGGCTGCCCGTGCCGCGGTTCGCCGGCCGGATGGCGCTGCCGGCGGCGGTCACCCTGCTGGTCACCGCCGCCGGGCTCTGGATCTTCTACTGGCGCCGGGGCCGGCGCGCCCGCGACCGGTACGAGCCGCCGGAACCGCTGGCACCCCGCGATCGAGTGCTCTTCGGTACGGCCGCCGCGACCTGCGCGGCGTTCGTGGCGGGCATTCTGGCCGGCGTACCGATCGAGGCGGTCGCGGTCGGCGGCGCGCTGGTGCTGCTGGCGGCCTTCGCGGTGCGGGCCCGGGGCGAGCTGAGCTGGCGGCTGTTGCCGTGGCAGCTGCTCGCCTCGGTCGGCGGGCTGTTCCTGATCGTCGACACGCTCGGCCGGCACGGCCTGACGCCGCTGTTGCGGGCGGCCGTCGGCGAGGACCCCGGCGCGCCCGGGGTGTGGCGGGCGGCGGCCACCGGCGGGGTGCTGGCCAACCTGATCAACAATCTGCCCGCGTACCTGGCGGGCGAGGCGGTCGTGCCGGCGGGCCACACCGACGCGCTGCTCGGTCTGCTGATCGGCACCAACGTGGGTCCGCTCGTGCTGCCGTGGGCGTCGCTGGCGACGCTGCTCTGGCTGGAGCGCTGCCGGTCGGCCGGACTGCGCGTCGAATGGGGGCGGTTCGTCGGGACCGGCACGGTGACGGCGGCCGTCTCGCTCGCCGGGGCGGTGGCCGCCCTGCTGCTCACCCGCTGACGCCGACCCGCTCCGGCAGGACGCGTACCGTCACGGCACGCTCCGGATGCGGACCACCAGGGCGCTGCCGAGCAGCGTGATCGCGGCCGTCGCGGCGTAGAGGGTGGGGTAGCCGCCGAGGTGCACCACGATCGGGGCGGAGAGCGCCGGCCCGAGCACCTGCGGGGCCGCGTTCGCGATGTTGATCACACCGAGGTCCTTGGCCCGGTCGGTGGCCCGGGGCAGCACCTGCGTGATCAGGGCGGCGTCGACGGAGAGGTAGGCCCCGTAGCCGGCGCCGAGCAGCACCGCCGCCACCACGGCCGCCGGCCAGATCGGCCAGACGGCCAGCAGCAGCGCGGCGACCGCCATGATCACCCCGGACCAGATGACGAAGACCTTCCGCCGGCCGGAGCGGTCCGAGATCCGTCCGGAGACCACGGCGGTGGCCGCCATGCCGGCCGTGTAGAGCAGGATCAGGATCAGCAGCCCGCTCTCCGGATCACCGTGGCGCACCTGGTCCTGGAGGAAGTAGAGCAGGTAGAGCGTGCCGAGCGCGTTGCCCATCTGCACGAGGAAACGGGTGCCCCAGGCCCAGGCGAAGTCCGGGTGCCGGCGCGGGTCGATCCACAGGCCCGCGAGCAGGTCGCGGGGGCGCAGCGGCGGCCGGTGCCGGCGCGGCAGCGGATCGTCCGGGGTGAGCAGCGCGAACGGCAGCGCCAGCAGCAGGAGGGCCCCGGCCACGGCGAGGTAGCCGGACGCGGTACCGCCCGCCGCCGTCACCAGCGCCGCCCCGACCACGAGCCCGAGCGCCTGCGGGATGCCGACCCAGCCGGAGACGCCGCCGCGCTGGCGCACCGGTACCCGGTCCGGGACGGCGGCCGTCAGCGTGGCGAGCATCGCGTTGAGGCAGACCTGGGCGGCGACCCAGGCGACCGTGATGCCGAGGACGCCGTGCTGCCGGGTCAGCAGCACCAGCGCCGCCGCGCCGAGCAGCGCCCCGCCGATGGTCCAGACGTGCCGGCGGCCGAACTCCCGCCCGCCCAGCCGCGGGCCGGTACGGTCGGAGAGCGCTCCGGCGAGCGGGTTGGCGATCACGGCGGCCAGCGCGCCGAAGCCGGTGACTACGGCGAACGCGGCCTCCTTGCCGTCCGGCACGACCGACTCGACCTGCTGCGGCAGCAGGATCTGGATCGGGGTGAAGAAGGCCGCCCAGACCCCGAGGTTGGCGCTGAAGATCAGCGCGATCCAGCCTCGACCCACCGGTACGGTCGGCTCGGCCAGCGCGGCCGGCGGCGCCGCCCGGGCCGGGTCCAGCGCGGTCATCGCGGGCGGACGAGGTCGCGGTACCAGGCGTACGAACTCTTGGGCGTGCGCACCTGGGTGTCGAAGTCGACGTGGACCAGGCCGAAGCGTTTGGTGTAGCCCTCGGCCCACTCGAAGTTGTCCAGCAGCGACCAGACGAAGTAGCCGCGCACGTCGACGCCGTCGTCCAGCGCGTCCCGTACCGCCCGCAGGTGTCCGTCGAGATAGGCGATGCGTTCCGGGTCGTGGCAGCGCCCGTCGGGCTGGACGACGTCGTCGTAGCTGCACCCGCCCTCGGTGACGTAGATCGGCGGCAGGTCGTCGCCGTACCGGTCCCGCAGCGAGGTGAGCAGCTCGCGCAGCCCGTCCGGGGCGACCGGCCAGCCGAAGCTCGTGGTCGGGTACCCGCCCAGCGGTACCGGCTCGAACGGCAGCGGGCTGCCCGCCTCGGCGGCGCGTACCCCGGTGGGGCTGTAGTAGTTGACGCCGAGGGCGTCGATCGGCGCCGCGATCGTCTCCAGGTCACCGGGTCGGACCAGCGCCACGCCCGCCGGCCCGCCCGGGTCGAGCGGCCCGGCGAGGCCGAGCGGCCCGTCCGGCTCCGGCAGCGCGCCCGGGTCCAGCAGCGCGCGCGGGTCCAGCAACCCGGCCGGGCCCAGCAGGTCGGCGGGGTAGCCCCGGCCGAGCAGCGGGTCGGTGAAGAGCCGGTTGTGCAGTGCGTCGTACGCCCGGGCGGCGGCCCGGTCGGCGGCGGTGTCGCCGGCGAGCCGGACCGGCGAGTAGTTGTTGGCGATGGCGATCGGACTGCCGGTACGGGCGCGCAGCGCGGCGACCGCGAGACCGTGCCCGAGCAGTTGGTGGTGCGCGGCCGGGACGGCGTCGAGGAGGCGGACCTCCCCGGGCGCGTGTACGCCCATGGCGTAGCCGAGGCTCATGTGCACGAAGGGCTCGTTGAGCGTGATCCAGAGCCTGATCCGGTCGCCGAGCCGGGCGGCCACCAGGTCGGCGTAGTCGGCGAACCGGTGGGCGGTGTCCCGCGCCAGCCAGCCGCCGGCGTCCTGCCGGGGCTGGGGCAGGTCCCAGTGGAAGAGCGTGGCGACCGGGTCGATGTCGCGGGCGAGCAGCGCGTCGACGAGCCGGTCGTAGAAGTCGAGGCCGGCCGGGTTGGCCGGGCCGGACCCCGCCGGCTGCACGCGCGGCCAGGCGACGGAGAAGCGGTACGCCCCGACGCCGAGCCCGGCCATCAGCTCCACGTCCTCGGCGTACCGGTGGTAGTGGTCGCAGGCGACGTCGCCGGTGCCGCCGTCGACGACACGTCCCGGGGCGCGGGCGAAGGTGTCCCAGATGGATGGTCCGCGCCCGTCGGTCGTGGTGGCGCCCTCGATCTGGTACGCGGAGGTGGCGACGCCCCACGTGAAGCCGGCGGGGAAATCGGGCATCGGACCGGTCATCCGCCCTCCCGGAAACACGAAAGTTCCTCGGACTCTAGTCCGTCGGCGTGTCGTTGGATATACCGCGCCTATTTCGTCCGGAATTACGCATAGAGTGCATTTGTTGTGGGATGTCCTCAATGGAGGCGGAACAAGAATGATCCTCGTTGAACGGAGCGCCCGGGTGGGGGCGCCGATCGAGGCGGTGTGGGACGTTGTCCAGCGGGCCGACCAACTGCCGGAATGGCTGGCCGGGGTGCGGCAGGCCGAGGTGGTTTCCGGTGAGGGGGTTGGTCGGCGGCAGCTCGTCCAGTCCGGCCGGGCGCCCGCCGTCGAGGCCGAGGTGATCGCCTACCAGGAGCCGACGCTGCTCGGTTGGCGGGAGCGGCCCAAGGGCGCCGGCGCCCGAGCCGAGGCCCGTACCGAGGTGTACGTGCAGCTCGCGCCGGACGGCGACGGCACGGCGGTACGGCTGATCGTGGTGCGCTGGGGCGTCGGCGCGGTCAGCAAGGCGCTGCGCCGCTGGAGCGTACGCCGCATGGGCGCCGGGTTGGAGAACTCGCTGCTGCGGCTCACGGACCTGGCCGCCCCGGTCGGGGACGCGCGGGCCGACGGACCGGCCCCCGCCGAGCTGCGCCTCGCCGACCTGCTGACGGCCGGCGACCGCGACCGGGACGAGTCCGACCCGGACGCGGCCGACGAGATCCGCGAGCCCGCGGTGGTGACCCGGGCGGGCGACGGCAGCACCCGCGTCGTGGCGCGCGCCCGCCTCAAGTGCTGAGCGCGCGACGGCGAGGGGCGGGCCCACCTCGACTGCTGAGCGCGCGATGGCGAGGGGCGGGCGCCGCGGCCTTCGCCGCGAGCACCCGCCCCTCGCCGTTTCCCGGGCCGCGCCCCGATGATCGACAGGGCGCGGCCTACGTGTCGGACGTCAGGAGTCGCCGCCGGTCTCGCCGACCGGCGCCGCGTTGACGTCGTCGATCGCGTACTTCTTGGCCGCCTCGGCCGGCACGGACGGCGGTACCACCCCGCGCAGCGCGAGCTGGCGCAGCGCGGCCACCGCGACCGACTCGGCGTCGACACGGAAGTGCCGGCGCAGCGCGTGCCGGGTGTCCGAGAGCCCGAAACCGTCGGTGCCGAGCGAGGTGTAGTCGCCCGGTACCCAGCGGGAGATCAGGTCCGGTACGGCCCGCATGAAGTCGCTGACCGCCACCACCGGTCCCGGGGCGTCCGTCAGCTTCCGCTGGATGTACGGCACCCGCGGCTCGCTGCCCGGGTTCAGCAGGTTGTGCTCCTCGCACTCCACCGCGTCCCGGCGCAGCTCCGTCCAGGAGGTGACCGACCAGACGTCGGCGGCCACGCCCCAGTCCTGGGCCAGCAACTGCTGCGCCTTGAGCGCCCACTGCATGCCGGTACCCGAGGCGAGGATGTTGGCCCGCGGCGTCTCGCCCCCGTCGGTGGCCTGCACGGACGGCGCCGGGGAGTACCGGTAGATGCCCTTGAGCAGCCCCTCGACGTCGAGGTCGGCCGGCTCCGCCGGCTGCACGATCGGCTCGTTGTAGACGGTCAGGTAGTAGAAGAGGTTCTCCTGCTGCTCGCCGTACATGCGGTGCAGGCCGTTCTCCACGATGTGCGCGATCTCGAACGCGAACGCCGGGTCGTACGCGACCACGGCCGGGTTCGTGGCCGCGATCAGCAGCGAGTGGCCGTCCTCGTGCTGGAGCCCCTCACCGTTGAGCGTGGTCCGGCCGGCGGTGGCGCCGAGCAGGAAGCCGCGCGCCATCTGGTCGGCGGCGGCCCAGAGCCCGTCGGCGGTGCGCTGGAAACCGAACATCGAGTAGAACATGTACATCGGGATCATCGGCTCGCCGTGCGTCGCGTACGACGTACCGGCCGCCGTGAACGAGGCCACCGAACCGGCCTCGTTGATCCCCTCGTGCAGGATCTGCCCGCTGGTCGCCTCCCGGTACGACAGGAAGAGTTCCCGGTCGACCGGCGTGTAGTTCTGGCCGTGCGGCGAATAGATTTTCTGCGTCGGGAAAAGCGAGTCCATCCCGAAGGTACGGGCCTCGTCCGGAATGATCGGGACCCAGCGCTTGCCGAAGTCCTTGTCCTTCATGAGGTCCTTGAGCAGCCGGACGAAGGCCATCGTGGTGGCCACCTTCTGCTTGCCCGAGCCCTTCTTGACGTCGGCGAAGCGCTCCGCGCCCGGAATCCGCAGCGGAATGGTCGTGGTCCGCCGCGACGGCAGGTAACCGCCGAGCGCCTGGCGCCGCTCCCGCAGGTACTCCATCTCCTCGGAGTCGTCCGCCGGCCGGTAGTACGGCGGCAGGTACGGGTTGCGCTCCAGCTCCGAGTCGGGGATGTCCAGGTAGAGCCGGTCGCGGAAGGTCTTCAGGTCCTCCAGCGTCAGCTTCTTCATCTGGTGCGTCGCGTTGCGGCCCTCGAAGTGCGAGCCGAGCGTCCAGCCCTTGATCGTCTTGGCCAGGATGACCGTCGGCTGCCCGGTGTGCTCGGTCGCCGCCTTGTACGCCGCGTAGAGCTTGCGGTAGTCGTGGCCGCCCCGCTTGAGGTTCCAGATCTCGTCGTCGGAGAGGTGCTCGACCATCTTGCGGGTCCGCGGGTCGCGGCCGAAGAAGTGCTCCCGGACGTACGCGCCGGACTCCG
Organism: Micromonospora sp. NPDC049559; assembly: GCF_040676675.1. NCBI lineage: Bacteria > Bacillati > Actinomycetota > Actinomycetes > Micromonosporales > Micromonosporaceae > Micromonospora > Micromonospora sp. NPDC049559. Next base: position 26,518 of record NZ_JBFAPK010000063.1, read on the forward strand.
CCTTGTAGGTCTGGTAGTCACCGTCGGGCGTGACGTTCATCAGGTTGACCAGCGCGCCGTCGGTGTCGGCGGCGAGCAGCGGGTCCCACTCGCGGCCCCAGACGACCTTGATCACGTTCCAGCCGGCGCCGCGGAAGAACGCCTCCAGCTCCTGCATGACCTTGCCGTTGCCGCGTACCGGGCCGTCGAGGCGCTGGAGGTTGCAGTTGATCACGAACGTGAGGTTGTCCAGCTCCTCGCGGGCCGCCGCGCCGATCGCGCCCAGCGTCTCCGGCTCGTCCATCTCGCCGTCGCCCAGGAACGCCCATACGTGCTGGTCCGAGGTGTCCTTGATGCCTCGGTGGTGCAGGTAACGGTTGAACCGGGCCTGGTAGATCGCGTTGAGCCCGCCCAGCCCCATCGAGACGGTGGGGAACTCCCAGAAGTCCGGCATCAGCCGCGGGTGCGGGTACGACGGCAGGCCGCCGCCCGGGTGCGACAGCTCCTGCCGGAAGCCGTCGAGCTGGTCCTCGCTGAGCCGTCCCTCCAGGAAGGCGCGCGCGTACATGCCGGGGGAGGCGTGGCCCTGGTAGAAGATCTGGTCGCCGCCGCCCGGGTGGTTCTTGCCCCGGAAGAAGTGGTTGAAGCCCACCTCGTAGAGCGACGCCGAGCTGGCGTACGTGGAGATGTGGCCACCGACCCCGATCTCCGGGCGCTGCGCCCGGTGCACCAGCAGCGCCGCGTTCCACCGGACGTAGGCCCGGATGCGCCGCTCGATGTGCTCGTTACCGGGGAACCAGGGTTCCCGCTCGGGCGGGATGGTGTTGATGTAGTCGGTGGTGGTCAGGGGCGGGACCCCGACCTGGCGCTCCCGCGCCCGCTCCAGCAGGCGCAGCATGACGTAGCGAGCGCGTTTGGCGCCGCGTTCGTCGATGACACCATCTAGCGACTCGACCCATTCGGCCGTTTCCTCAGGGTCGATGTCCGGAAGCTGGCTCGGCAGGCCGTCGCTGATTACCGGGCGCTTGCGTTCCGTGGCCACAGGCGTTCCCTCGGTTGTGTGTGGGATAGGTCTCTAGCGCTATCCTGCCCCCTTATGCCTCTTCCCGTCACGTCTAGGCACCGCAGACGCGACGCTCGACACAGGTACCCACGGGTAACATTGTGTTAATACAGGCGTACGGCAGCGCTCCGGCCGCCGTCACCGAATCTTGAACGCGGTGATCCAATTCCGGATCGGGCCCACTATGGGCTTATCGATCGTTTTGTCAAGCACCGGTGCCACCCGCCGGAATGCGATCCCCGGCCGGGCCCTCGTCCGCCCGGGACGTCCCGCTCCGGCCGCCGCCCGTCCGGGTCGTCGCGCTCCGGCCGCCGCCCGCCGCCGGCCCTCCGCCGTCGGGCCGACCGCGCCGGTCGACCGGGGTACGGCAGACTGGGCCCATGCGCAGTGAAGTGATCACGGTGCGGACCGGCTCCCGGCCCGTCGTACGGGACATCACCCGCGAAGCCGAGAGCTTCCTCGCCGGGCAGGGCGACGGCCTGCTGCACGTCTTCGTACCGCACGCCACCGCCGGCGTGGCGATCATCGAGACCGGAGCCGGCTCGGACGAGGACCTGATCACCGCCCTGGACAGCCTGCTCCCCACCGACGACCGGTGGCGGCACCGGCACGGCTCGCCCGGGCACGGGCGGGACCACGTGATGCCCGCCTTCGTGGCGCCGTACGCGACCCTGCCGGTGATCGGCGGCCGGCTGGCGCTCGGCACCTGGCAGTCGATCTGCCTGGTCGACCCGAACGGCGACAACGCCACCCGACAGGTCCGCTTCTCCTTCCTCCCCGGCTGACCACCCCTGCCCCGGCTCGGCGGGCGCTCTTACCCGCGCCCGCCGAGCCGGTGGTGGGCCTCCCGGGCCGGAGGTGGGGCCTGCCCGGCCGGAGGTGGCGCCTGCCCGGCCGGTCCGCCGCGCCGCGCCGGTGGCCCGGGGCCGTTAGCCTCGGCCGGGTGACCCCCGTAGAGATCGACGCGCCGATCGTCGCCGTCACCGTCTATCCCGACAGCGCCCGGGTGACCCGCCGGGCGACCGTGGAACTCGCCGCCGGTACGCACCGGCTCCGCTTCGACTCGCTCCCGCTCACCCTGCGCCGCGACTCGGTCCGCGTCGGCGGTACCGGACCGGCGGCCGTGCTCGGCGTGGACGTGCTGACCCGGCACCAGCCGCGGACCACCGACGCCACCGCCGCCGAGCTGGAGGAGCGGCGCCGGAGCGTCGCGGCGGAACTGGCCGAGCTGGCCGACGCCGACGACGTGGAGAACCAGCGCGCCGAGTTCCTGACGCTGCTGACCCGGCGGGCCGGGGGCGGCTACGCCCGGGCGCTCACCGCGAACCAGGCGGCCCCCGCCGACGTCGGCGCGTTCGCCGACTCCATGGCCGAACAGCTCACGGCCGTACGGTCGCGGCGGAGGGAGCTGACCCGGCGCCGCGAGGAGGTCGCCGAGCGGCTCGCCGCCACCGAACGCGAGCTGTCGCAGCTCGCCGGCAAGCGCGCGCCGGACCGGCTGGCCGCCGAGGTGACGGTCGAGGTGACCCCCGGGCCGGGCGCACCCGCCGAGGACGCCGGGCTCGTCGAGGTCCGGCTGGAACTCTCGTACGTGGTGGACGGCGCCGGCTGGCGCTCCTCGTACGACCTGCGGCTGGTCGACGAGACGTTGACGCTGACCTGGTTCGGGCTGGTCAGCCAGCGCTCCGGCGAGGACTGGCCGGAGTGCGAGCTGCTGCTCTCCACCGCCCGCCCGTCGACCGCGACGAAGCTGCCGGAGCTGGAACCGTGGTACCTCGACCGGGCGGTGAGCTGGATGAGTCAGGAGGGTTCCCGGGGCGCTCCCCGGGAGGGCGTCGCCTTCGCCGCGGCGGCGATGCCCGCGCCGGCGGCGCCCGGGTCGGTGCCCCGCAAGCGCCCCGCCGCCCCGGTGGCGCAGCCGACCGCCACCGTCGAGCAGGGCGTCATGGCGGCCACCTACCGGCCCGCGCGGCCGGTGGCGGTACCGGCCGACGGCGCGGCGCACCGCGCCACCGTGGCGGCGCTGGAGCTGGCCACCTCGCTCGACTACGTCACCGCCCCGGTGCGCGCCCCCGAGGCGCACCTGCGCGCGACCGTGGTGAACGGCTCCCCGCACACGCTGTTGCCCGGCCCCGCGTCGGTGTTCCACGGCGGCGACTTCGTCGGCGGTACGACCCTGCCCACCTGGGCGCCGGGGGAGAAGGTCGAGTTGGCGCTGGGGCTGGACGACCGGATCCGGGTGGAGCGGGAACTGGTCCGGCGTAGCGACACCAAGGCGACGCTCGGCTCGACCCGCCGCCGGGAGGTGGAGTACCGGACCACCGTCGCCAACCACACGCCGCGCCCGGCCGAGGTGACGGTGCTCGACCAGCTGCCGGTCTCGCGCGACGAGGGGATCACGGTACGGGAGCCGCGGCTCGACCCGGCACCCGCGGAGCGTACCGAGCTCGGCGAGCTGACCTGGCGGCTGCGGCTGGCGCCCGGCGAGTCCCGGGAGATCACCACCGGCGTCCGGGTCGAGCTGGCCAAGGGCGTCGACCTCGCCGGCTGGCGCGAGTAACCCGCCCCCGCCCCGCCCGCCCCCGTCGATCTAGGGCAAATCCTCGTTAGTTGATCTCCAATCACGAGGATTTGCCCTAGA
>NZ_JBFAPK010000064.1:0-29153 GCF_040676675.1 Micromonospora sp. NPDC049559
CGACTCCGCGGATCCTGCGCCAACAGCGCATCGAGGATGCCATCACTGATCTGGTCCGCAATCTTGTCCGGGTGACCCTCCGTGACCGACTCGGAGGTGAAGAGGCGACGTGCCACGGGCTCTGTCCTTTCGAGGTGCCAAAATGTGGCCCCTAGCATGACATCCGGCGCTCGCGGCCGGCTCGATGCGCCGCCCGTCGGCGACATCGCGCCGCGTCGCGGGCCCGGGCCGGCCGGTCGCGTCGCGGAGACTTCCGGTCGGGCGGGTCGCGGGCCCGCCGGCCGATCGCGTCGCGGATCCGTTGGTCAGGTCGCCAGGACCACGGTCATCACCGCGTAGCTGGCGAAGAGGAGCACCCCCTCGAAGCCGAGCCGCCCCCAGCCGCCGGCCTGGCGGACGAGGAGACCGCCGAGCAGCACGGCCGTCATGAACAGGCCGGTGGCGGTGATGAACAGGTCCTCGTTGCCGGCGGCGTGGTAGATGGAGCCCTTGCGGTAGGCGATGTCGCCGACGACCAGCGTGATCACGTCGAGGATGTTCCCGCCCAGGACGGCGGCGACGGCGAGGGTGACCGCGCCCCGGCGTACCGCGGCGATGGCGGTGACGGTCTCGGGCAGCCCGTTCACCACGCCGAGCAGGACACCGCCGGTGAACCCGGCGCTGAGGCCGGTCACCTCGACCACGCTCTCGGCGGCCAGCGAGACCGCCCAGCCGCTGACCGCCACGCCCCCGCCGACCAGCACGAACTGCCCCCAGAGCCAGGCCAGCCCGTGCCGGTCGAGGGCGCCGTGGTCGTCGGGCAGGTCGGGCCGGGTCTCGGTGGTACCGACGGCCTGCCACATCGGCCGGGTCCCGGCGGTACGGATCAGGTGCAGGCCGCCGAGGTAGCAGGCGACGATCACCACCGAGACCGGGTGCACCCCGCCGACGGTGACGTTCGGGCTGTAGCTGCCGAGCAGCGCGAGCGCCAGCAGCGCGATCAGCAGGCTGCCGAAGAGCAGGTTCGACAGCGACGCGGCGGCGTGTTCGAGGTTGACGCGCCGGTAGAAGGCGTCGGCGAGCGCGACGGCGGTGGTCTGGGCGGCGATGCCGCCGACCGCGTTGCTGTAGCCGAGGTCCGGGTGCCCGTTCGCGGCGGTGACCGCGGTCATCACGATGCCGGAGAGCCCGGTGGCGACGCCGAAGAAGACCACCCCGAAGACCGCCTCACCCCATCGGGTACGGTCCGCCAGCGCGTCCCCGAGCGCGACGAGGCGGATGCTGCCGAGGATGGTGATCAGCCCGGCGGCGGCGAAGACGCCGACGCTGGGGCCGATCGGCCACGGCACCGTGGGGAGGAAACCGAACATCCGGCGCGGGTTCCCGCTTTGTGGCGGTTGATGCCAGCGATCCGTGCCCTTCCCCGCCCGGCCGGGACGAGAACGGGACAGAGGGTGGACCGGGAGGGATCCACTATGGCTGGATGAGACCCATGACCGACGGGTTCGACGACGCCACGCGCCGGATGATGACCGCCATCGAGGCGAACTGGAACGCCCGCACCCCGATCCACGTGGCCAGCCGCTTCTACGACGTGGGCGGCAAGGACCCGGAGAGCTGGTTCGCCGGGTACGAGTGGGCCGACCTGGGCGAACTCGCCGGGCGGGACGTGCTGCACCTGCAGTGCCACCTCGGTACCGAGACCGCGGCCTTCGCCCGGCGCGGCGCCCGTACCGTCGGACTGGACCTCTCGGGCGCCGCGGTCGCCGCGGCCCGGCGGATCGCCGGCGAGGCCGGCCTGGAGATCGAGTACGTCCGGGCGAACGTCTACGACGCCGCCGAGGCCCTGGCGGGGCGGCGGTTCGACGTGGTCTACACCGGCAAGGGGGCGCTCTGCTACCTGCCGGACCTGGACCGCTGGGCCGAGGTCGTCGCCGGCCTGCTCCGCCCGGGCGGTCGGGTGTACGTGGTCGAGTTCCACCCGGTGCTCTACTCCCTCGGTTTGGTGCCCCGCGCCGAGGGCGAGGACGCCCTGGTGCTGCGGCACGACTACCTCGCCGGGCGGGGACCGATCGAGATCGACGCGACGCGGACGTACACGGACGGGCCGGCGCTGCCCGAGGCCACCACCAGCTACGAGTGGGCGCACGGGCTCGGCGAGGTGGTGACGGCGCTGGTCCGGGCCGGGATCCGGATCGAACGCCTGCGCGAGAGCGACGAGCTGCCCTGGCCCCGGTGGCCGGGGATGGAGCAGGTCGCGCCGGGCTGGTGGCGGCTGCCCGGCGACGCCCCGCGGACCCCGCTGTTCTACGCGCTGCTGGGCACCCGTACCGAGCGGTGAGGCTCAGGGCACGGTCACCGGCGGTACCGCGCGCAGCTGGTTCAGCGTGTACTTGGCCACCTTCTCGACCATCTGTACGCCCGCCGCCTGCGTCTTGTGGTGGTCGGAGAGCACGGCGACGAGCCAGTCGTGCCCGGGCTCGACGAGCCGGCCGATGCTGTTGACCTCCCACCGCCCGGCGTCCGCGTCGATGGGGACCCAGCCGTTCTTGACGTAGCGCTCGGTGGTCTGCGGCCCGGCGGCGGCCGTGATCCCCCAGTCCTGTTCCTCGACGACCTCGCTCATCAGGTCGAAGATCAGCTCGCGGTTCTGCGCGGTGAGCGGGCCGTCCTCGGCGGTGATCGCGGTGAGCAGCCGGATCTGGTCGCTCGCGGTGGTGGTGCTCATCCCCCAGTGCACGCTGGGCTTCGTCTCCCGCAACCCGAAGGTACGGTTCGCCGTGTTGAGCCCGTCCACCCCACCGGCCGTACCGAAGAGCGCGGTGGCCGAGTCGTTGTCGCTGATCGTGATCATCTTGCGGGCGCGCTGCCGGTCGGCGGAGCTGATCGAGCGCCTGCGCTGCTGGGCGCGGAGCAGCACCGCGGCCAGGATGTCGACCTTGACGATGCTCGCGGTGGCGAAGCGACGGGTACCGACGGCCAGTTCGAGATCGGTCAGCCGGTCCTGCACCGCCACCGTGATCCGGCCGCCGGTCTCGGTGAGGTAGGCCGCCACCCGCGAGCGGGCCGCCCCGAGGTAGTCCGGGGTCGGGCTCGGCGTCGGGGTACGCGGCGCCGGGGTGGTGGCGTCCGTGCGCGGCACCGACTCGCCGTCCGCCTCGGTCCAGCGCCAGAGCACGCCGCCCCCGGCCACGCCGGCACCGGCCAGCGCGAGCGCCACCGACCCGAGCACCCGCCGGCGCCGCACGCCCGGGCCCGTCACCGGGACCGGTCCGTCCGCGCCGGACCCGCGGGCCGGCCGGCGGCGTGCCGGTCCGTACCGGCGGTGTGCCCGCCCATGCCGGCGCCACCCGGCCGCAGGCCGGTGCCCCAGATCGCAGCATCCATCGAACTCCCCCTCGCACACGTGCGCGCCGCGGCGGCGGCATCCGCCACACATACGTGTTCAACGGGGCGACGGGTTGCATGGCAATGTCGATCTCGGTACGAACATCTTCCCAGGTCGGGGCCGTCGGCCGGCGCGTCGCGAGGTCGCGGACGAGGCGGCGTACCGCGATCGGCGTCGACGCCGGGCCGGTGCGGACCGGCGGTGACCTCGGCGGGGGTTTCCGCGCGGAGAGTGCGTCCGCCCCCGTCGTCGCTCACCGGAGGGCTCGGTCATCCGGGGCGACGGTGGCCGGATCCCGGAACCTGCCCGGGCCGGTCGAGCCGGCCGGGGTGATCGCGCGGGTCGGGTCGGCCGGGGTGGTCGGGCCCGTCGGGGTGGTCGGGCCCGTCGGGGTGGTCGCGCCCGCCGGGGTGGTCGCGCCCGCCGGGGTGGTCGCGCCTGTTGCCCCGAGGCAGCGGGCGATGGCCGCGCCGAGCGGGGTCCGGAGCCGGTGCCCGTCCTCGCGTGCCCCGGCGACGAGGTCGTAGCCGCGGGCGAGGTCCAGCTCACCGACCGGGCACCAGTACAGGTCCAGTTCGTCGGCCTGGTCCCGGGAGCAGAGCAGGAGGTCGGTCGAGCCGAGCACCTCGGCCGCCGCGCCGACGAGCGAGGCCGAGACCGCCACCTGGGCGGGTAGCAGCCCGACGGCGGCGCCCAACCGGGTCACCCGGTCGCGTACGTGCGGCACGTCGTCCTCGGGCTGGACCCAGATCCGGCGGCGCCGCTCCCGCGTCCCGCCGCGCCCGGCCCGCAGGGTCTCCACGTAGAGCGCCCCACCCCGCTCGTCGGCACCGTCGCCGTCGCCGAGAGCCTCCCGGGCGCCGGCGGCGAGACCGAGGGGCACCCGCCAGCCGGCGGTCTCCGGCGGTACGGCCACCAGGGCGGCGCGCACCTCCAGGGTGCGGACGAGTTCGCCGCGCTCGTGCGGCCCGGCCGGGTGCGGATCGAGGTTCAGGTCGTGCCGGCGCGCCTCGACCACCAGCCGGGCCAGCCGCGGCGGGGCGCAGACCGCCGGTACCGCCAGCCGGAGGGGGCGCAGCCGGGCGCGCTCGGCGTCGTGCTCCAGCGCCTCGGCGAGGTCGACCAGGCGTCTCGCCGCCGGCAGCAGTTCCCGGCCGAACGGCGTGAGCGTGACGTTGCGGGACGACCGGTCGAGCAGGCGGGCACCGAGGTGCTCCTCCAGCGCCGCGATGCGCCGGCTGGCGACGGACTGCGGGATGCGCGCGGCGGCGGCGCCGAGCGTGAAGCTGCCGTACCCGCTCACCGCGACGAACGCCTTGTAGGCCCCGAGCACGTCCACGACGCGCGAGTCTATGCCGGATCGGCATGGATCCGCGCGTTTCCGTCTTGGACCGCATGGGTGTGCCGCTGGCAGGCTCCTCGACACGACCTCGTCGGCACGGTCGGCCCCGGCGGCGTCGGGGGCGGCCGACCGACCCTCCGGAGGGAAGACACACGATGACCACCAGGTACCCCTGGCGTTCCGTCGGCGCGCTGGCCGCCGCGCTTGCCTGCCTCTCGGCCTGTTCGAGCACCGCCGCGCCCCCGCCGGCGCGAACGCCCGCGCCGGGAACGGGCAGCGCCAGCGCCTCGACCTCGGCCGCGCCACCGGCCCCCGACCCGGAGCTGGATCAGGCGTTCGCCGGGCTGGAGACGCGGTTCGACGCGCGGCTCGGCGTCTACGCGCTGGACACGGGCTCCGGCCGGACGGTCACGTACCACGCCGACGAGCGGTTCGCGTACGCGTCCACGCACAAGGTGCTCTCGGCCAGCGCCATGCTGGCCCAGACGTCGACCGCAGAGCTGGACCAGGTCGTGCGCTACCGCAAGGCGGACCTGGTCGACCACTCGCCGGTGACCGAGCGGCACGTGGACCAGGGCATGACGCTGCGCGCGATCGGCGAGGCGGCGATCACCATGAGCGACAACACGGCGGCGAACCTGCTGTTCCGCCGGATCGGCGGACCGGACGGCCTGGAGCGGACGCTGCGCGCCCTCGGCGACCAGGTCACCGACCCGGCGCGGACGGAGACCGAGCTCAACGAGGCCGCCCCGGGCGACGTACGGGACACCACGACGCCCCGCGCGTTGGCGACCGACCTGCGCGCGTACGCCCTCGGCAGCGCCCTCTCGGAGGAGGACCGCGGGGTGCTGGTCGACTGGCTGCGTCGCAACACCACCGGCGGCAAGCTGATCCGGGCCGGTGTTCCGGCCGGCTGGACGGTCGGTGACAAGACCGGCTCCGGCGGGTACGGCACCCGCAACGACATCGCGGTGGTGTGGCCGCCCGAGGGGGCGCCGATCGTGCTGGCGATCATGTCCCGCCGCGACGAGAAGGACGCCACGTACGACGACGCGTTGATCGCGGAGGCGGCGAGAACCGCCACGACGGCGCTGCGCTGACGATCCGGCCCCGCGTGGACCGCCCGGCGCCGCGTCGAGCACTCCCGGCGGCGCGGCGGCGGTAACATCCCGCCGTGCCGATCGGGACGTGGGAGTGGGACGAGACGCTGTACGCGGGCAGCGCACCGCACTACAGCGTCGGACGAATGCCGTACCCGCCCGAGCTGGCCGAGGCGATCCGCGCCGAGGTGGGGTTGGACGGCACGGGGCGCCTGCTGGACGTCGGCTGTGGACCCGGCTCGCTGACGCTGCTGCTCGCGCCGCTGTTCGCGGCGGCGGTGGGGGTCGACGCCGACGGCGACATGCTCGCCGAGGCCCGCCGCCGGGCGGCCGACCGGGGAATCGGCAACGTCGAGTGGCGCCGGCTGCGCGGCGAGGAGTTGCCGGCCGGCCTCGGCACGTTCCGGGCGGTCACGTTCGCCCAGTCGTTCCACTGGATGGACCGCCCCCTGGTCGCGCGGCGCGTACGCGACATGCTGGCCGACGGCGGCGTCTGGCTGCACGTGCACGCCAGCACGCACGAGGGCGTCTCCGGCGGCGAGCCGCTGCCGCATCCGTCCCCGCCGTGGGATCGCGTCAACGGCCTCGTCGCGGCCCATCTTGGACCGGTGCGGCGGGCCGGGCAGGGGTACCTGCCGACCGGTATCCCGTCCGGCGAGAACGAGATCATGCGTGGGGCCGGCTACCTCGGACCGACCCGGTTCGAGGTCGAGGGCGGACAGGTGGTGGAACGGAGCCTGGACGAGATCGTCGCCGCCGTCTTCTCGCTCTCCAGCTCGGCGCCGCACCTCTTCGGCGACCGGTTGCCCGACTTCGAGGCGGAGCTGCGGGACCTGCTGCTGGACGCGTCGCCGACCGGCCGCTTCGCCGAGCGGAGACGGGCCGTCGCCGTCGACCTCTGGCGCCCCTGAGGGCACCGGGCGAGCCTCGGCGGCGCGACCGTCTCCGCCGTCGGCTCAGGAGGCCGCCGTCCGGTAGTGGTACCGGCAGAGTTCGGTGAAGCCGGAGCGCTCGTACAGTCGCCGCGCGGCCGTGTTCCCGGGCTCGACCTGGAGGTACAGCTGCCCGGCGCCGTGCCGGGCGGCCCAGCGGGCGAGGGCCGCGAGCACCTGCCGCGCGGCGCCCCGGCCGCGCGCGTACGGGAGCGTGGCCATGCCGAAGATCCCGGCCCAGCCGGTCTCGTGTACCGCGCGGCCGACCGCCACGACCTCGTCCCCGTCCAGCGCCGAGACGTACGCGGCCGGCCGGTCGACCCGGGAGAGCAGGTCGCGGTCCGCCCCGGCGTCGGCCCCGCCGCCGTGTACGGCCAGCCACGCCGCGAACCACGCGTCGGTCGGCCGGTCGTCGAGCCGCAGCCGCGACTCCCCCGGCGGAAGCCGCGCGACGACCTCCGCGGCCGGCGCGGACTGCAGCGACATCGGGGACTCGACGCGGTAACCGCGTCCGGCGAGGATCGCGTCGAGGTCGGCCGGGCAGGCGCCCGGGGTGATCTGGAACCGGGCGGGCGCGGCCCGGACGGAGTAGAACTCCTCCGCCAGGCGGATCCGGCCCGGCAGCTCCGCCGGGCCGGCATCCGCATCCGGCAGCACGCCGGCCTCCCCGCGCGGCAGCACGCCAACATCCCCGTGCGGCAGCACGCCAACATCCCCGTGCGGCAGTACCGAGCTGGCCCACCAGGCGCTTCCGTCGCCGTGGCGCAGCCACCACCCACCGAGGCGTACGAGCGAGGTCACGGGAAGTGCCCGCGCCGCCCGTTCCTGCAACTCCCTGGCGAGTCCCGGCCCGCGGGGGGCCGTCGAGCAGGTGTCCCCGCCGGCCCCGCGGGTGCGGGTCGAATAAGGCGAGCGGGTACGCGCGGTCATCGGTCCTCCCGGGTGTCGGTGGTCTCGACCCGCGCGATGAGCAGCTTCAGCCGCCCGATCTCCTCGGCGAGCGCGGTGCGGCCGGCGGCCGTGAGCGTGATCCAGGTACGGCCGCGCTTACCGGCGTACCCCTTCTCGATCTCTATGAGACCGGCCGTCTCCAGCACGCCGAGGTGCTGGGAGAGGTTGCCGGCGGTCAGCCGCAGTTGGGTACGCAGGTAGCCGAACTCGACCCGGCGGGCCTCGTGCGCGATGGTGAGGATGCCCAACCGGACCCGCTGGTGCACCACGTCGTCCAGGCCGGTGACCGGATGGGCGGGCGGCGTGTGCGGGTCCGAGGTCCCGGTCTCGGCGGTCACCGGTGCCGCCGATCGGCCAGCCGGAAGCCGATCGCGCCGAGCAGCAGCAGAGCGCCGCTGACGAGCTGCGGCAGCGCCATCTCCGCTCGGAGTCCCCACTGGAACGGTCCGAAGCCGGTGTTCATCGGCAGCACCAGCAGCACCATCGCCAGGTAGGCGAGGGTGAACAGCAGCAGCGCGACGTTGCGTTCCAGCCAGGCCAGCACCAGCAGCGCGACCCCGATCATGCCCCACGGCATGACCAGCCGGTCCAGCACGAGTCCCCAGTACGGAAGCGGGTGGTCCGGCACCGGGTGCTCCGAGAGGTACAGGGCCACCGCCAGCCATGCGGCGGGGAAGACGACGGTCGTCGCGGCACCGGTGATCGCGTACGGCAGCACCCGGGCGCCCAGCCCCCGCGCCCGGGCGGCACGCACGTAGCAGACGGCGATCGCCGCGTACGCCAGCGGTAGCGCCGGCGGCCAGTAGTACAACATGCCCCGACGCGCGAACTGGCAGCCGCCGTCGGGCAGGCAGTCGACCCTCATGCCGAGCCAGTCGAACGGGATCCCGGCGAGCGTCACCGCGGCCAGCACCAGCAGCGCGACCCAGGTGAGCCGCTGGTCGAGACGCACCCGGTGGGCGAGGAAGCGCACGTCGGACAGCAGCCGGCGGGGATCGCCGCCGGCGGGCACCGAATCAGTGGTCATGCCAACAGGTTTCCATAACAAACCTATTGGCGCTAGTAGCAATTTGGACGCGCGGGCGGGCATCGCCGCGCGCACGCACGCCCTCGACGGAAGGCCACAAGGGACGGACATTGCCGGCGAGTGAACGGAAACCCGTCGCGTCACCGGCCCAGGCCGCCACCCACTACTGGGTCTGGAACTACAAGAGCGGCTACTGCATGTCCGTCGAGGGCGGCGGCAGCACCGCCAACGGCGCCGAGATCATCCAGTGGAGCTGCAACGGCGGACCGGAGCAGAACTGGTACGAGGACAACGGCTACCTGGTCAACGGCAAGAGCGACGTGGTCTCCGTCTCGGGCGGGGGCAGCACCGCCGAGGGCGCCAAGCTGGTCCAGTGGGGCAAGAACGGCGGCTCCGAGCAGGGCTGGCACTTCGACGCGAAGTTCATCGACGCCTGATCGTCCGCCTCCACGACCGCCCCGAACCCGGGGCGGTACGAGGTCGGGAAAGAAGCCGGTAGGCGCGGGCGGGCGGGTGACGGCGACGACGTCGTCACCCGCCCGCCCCCTGCGGCGGGCACCCCGGTGCGGCGGGCACCCCGGTGCGGCGGGCGGTCAGGCATCCGCGGGCGGCCAGCGGCCAGCGCGGCGCGCCGCTCAGGGTTCGGCGAGCCCGCTCACGGGGCGATGTCGCCTCCGCCCAGCTGGTGCAGCGCGATCGACCACCAGTCCTCGGCCAGTTCGAACGAGAAGGGGTCGATGCCCACGAGGGTGTTCCTCAGCTCGTCGAGGGACTTCTCCCGGATGCCCGGATCGCCGGCCACCCGGACCCGGTGCCGCTCGATCAGGTACAGGAACTCCACGAACTCGGCCAGGTTGTTGTTCACCACCTCGCCCCGCGGTTCGACCGCGCTCAGCTCGGCCAGCGTCACGAACCCCTCGTACGCGCTCAGCGAGAAGCGCATTCCGGCGTCTCCGGGCGGCCCGCCGATGATCACCTCTCGGTGCGGCCTGCCGTCCTTGCGGGTGACGTCGATGACCCTGAGGAACTCCGGCCCACCCACGACCTCGGTGGTGAAGTACGGCGAGCCGTAGCGGGGCAGCCCCACCGCCGCCAGCGTCTCGGCGTCCGCCGGCCCCAGCGAGAGGCCGTCGACGACGGATCGCGGCACGGTGACGACGTTCTCGGCGCCGTACAACTCCACCATGTCCTGATGCGTGGGCATTTTCCTCTTCTCGTCGATCCTCTTCGGCCCGCCGGCCCGGGGGTGACCGCCCCGCTCCGGCAACCACGGCCGCGTCCACCATCGCCGTCGAGGCGGGTCGGGCCGCGACGTCGACGACCGTCGAAGTGGGCGAAGACGTCGCAACACGGTACGGGTAGCTCCGCACGCGCGAGCCGGCGGGGCCGGCGTACGGCGCGGCCACCGCGTGACCACCCCCTCCGGTGATCGCGCGGTGGCCGCCCGTGCCCTCGACGTGCTGCCCGACCGGGCCGCTACTGCTGGCCCCGCCGGCCTCCTTCGCGCCCCGGACACCTGCCGCGACCGGTCACCGGACGGTGGGGACGCGCCCCCGCTCCGCTCCCGTACCGTCCGGACCCGCCGCGGGCCGGCCAGTGACTCAGAACCAGTCGCCGTAGTAGGTACCGGTGTTGGAGACCGCCACGATGCGGCTCAGGTAGCCGGACGAGTACATGTTCGACCAGCCGGTGTCGCCCCGCCAGGTCACGTACTGCCGGACGTTCCCGCCGGGCAGCCTGGTCTCCAGGTAGGCCGAGAAGGACCAGGCGTTGCCCGAGACGTAGGTGGCGCGGACCCAGACCGCCCGGCACGTCGGGGAGTACCGGTGCTCGACCAGGTATCCGACGTAGATCCAGTCGTCGAAGTTGGCGGCACCGGTGGAGCAGCCTGTCGCCTGCGGGTCCTGGTAGTTGCACGAGTTGCCGGAACAGGTGGCCAGTGCGCTCGCCGGCGCCTCCTGCGCCCCCGCCGTCTCCGTCGACGGCTCCGCCGCGGCGACACCGGCGTTCAGCACGCCGGCCGCCAGGACGAGCGCGATGAGCAGCAGGCGCCGGCCGGTCCTCGAGGACGTGGGCGAACCGGACCCGGTCCGCGTTTTCGCGCGCATTTCTTCGTACCCTCCGCTGGGATCGGTTTGATCGGATGACATTTCCCGAACCGGGCCCGCTCGGACCGGTTTCCTCGGATTACCGGCACGCGGGCGCCTGGAGATTCCCGGGCGCGGAATCCGGCGGATGGAGGTCCGCCGCAATTCCGCGCCCGCCCCCGTTCCAAATGGTCCGGACGGGTCAGTCGCAGCCGTAGTAGATCAACGACGTGGAGACCCAACCGTCGACGCCGGTGGTGAAGTTGTGGATGTGGGCGAAGCCGTTCGCCACCTCCTGGCAGTACCAGCCGGCGACGTGCGAGCTGTAGCCGAGCCCCAGCACCGTGCAGGACGTGCTGGCGCAGGCGCGGATCCGGACTCCCTCCCCGCGCCAGATCACGAATCCGCTGGCGTCGGCGGGATCCTGGGCCACCGTCGCGTTCGTCGCCGCGGCGGCCGTCGCCGGGGCAGCGGCGGCCACGGCGGTCGCGGCGGCCGCCGCCAGGCCGAGGGCGACGGCGGCGCCACGCAGTCCCGTCACGCTGGTCGAGATGCTCACGGTTCTCTCTCCTTGTTACGTGTCGCCAGGGCCGATGGCGACGGTCGGGTGGCGGTGGAAAACCGCCGGATCCTGCGGTGCGGCCCGCCGGCGTCACGTTCGTTCGCGCCGAACTCCACCGGCTTCAGGCTCGCCCGCGGGCCGCCCCGCCCGCGACGCCTTTCGACCCAGCCGCAAACCCCGCCGTCAATGCCCGCGCCGCGTTCCCGGCTTTCGGGCGCCCGGCTTTCGATCGGGAATGAGACACGTCGCATGGCCGACCGAAACCGGCGCCGAACCGGGTTGCGATCGATCCTGGACGCGGACCAGGCTGATACCCGACGGTCAGGGGGAGGCCCGTGGTGATCCGAATCCATTTCACCGAAGGTGATCTGGTCCGATTCCGCCTGGCGAGCGGACCCGATCCGATGTGGGAGACGCTGCTCAGCCTGCACCTGCTCCAGGACCGGACCGGCGGACCGGCGTTCCAGCGCTGGCGGCAGGCGGTACGCCGGCGCCTCTCGCCGAAGGTGCGACCGCTGCTCGAACTCACCCCGCCGTACGGGTACTCGCCGGACTTCCTCACCCCGACCGACGGCGCCGAGGGGCTGGACGCCGGGATCGAGGCGCTGCTCGCCACCCCGCGCCGCCGGCTCCGCACCGACCTGCGGCACTTCGCCGCGTACCGTCCCGTGTCGAGCTGGACCAGGTCGCTGGCCGACGGCGAGCGCGAGAGCCTGCGACTGCTCGCCACGACCGTGCGGGAGTACCACCGGGTGGCGGTGGCGCCGTACTGGACGCGGATCCAGGCGGCCACCGGCGCCGAGCGGGTGGCCAGCACCCGGATGATGGCGACGGCCGGCATCGAGGGCATGATCCGCTCGCTCCACCCCGACCTGCGATGGCGGCCACCCGTGCTGGAGGTGCACGGCTTCCGGGTCACCCGGGACGTGCACCTCGACGGCCGGGGGCTGAGCCTCATCCCCTCGTTCTTCTGCTGGGAGCAGCCGACGCTGCTGCGCGACCCCGAGCTGCGGCCGGTGCTCGTCTATCCGGTGGCGGACCGCCTCGGTCCGGTCGGGGAGGCGGGCACCGACCAGATCTGGACGCCCGAGGCTCCGCTGGTCGCCCTGCTCGGGCCGACCCGGGCCGCCGTCCTGGAGGCCGTCGACGCGGGCTGCACCACCACCGAGTTGGCGCAGCGGGTCGGGGTCTCGCTCGCCACCGCCAGCCGGCACGCGACCGTACTGCGCGACGCCGGACTGATCAGCACCCGGCGGCTGGGCGGGTCGGTACTGCACAGCCTGCGCCCGCTCGGCGCGGAGATGCTCGCCTCGGCCCGCTCCGGCTCCCGGACCGCCGCCGGCCGCCCCTGAGTCAGCCGGTCTCGACGAGCCGGCGGCGGACCCGCTCGGCGTCCGGGTGGCCGAGGTCGTCGAGGATGCGCAGCGCCGCCTGCCAACTGCGTCGGGCCTGCGCCGCCTCGCCCGCGTCCAGCAACGCGTCGGCCAGGTGGCCGAGCGGGTCCGCCTCGTAGTAGCGGTCCCGGAACTCGCGGTAGAGCGCGAGCGCGTGCCGGTACGACGGTACGGCCTCGGCGGGGCGGCCGGCGCGGTGCTGCGCGTACCCGAGCGTGTCCCAGGTGGCCGCCTCGCCGTGCCGGCCGTCGAACTCGCGCAGCAGCGCCAGCCCCTGCCGGCACGCCTCGATCGCCTCGCTGTGGTCGCCGAGCTGCGCGCGGTACCAGCCGATCGCGTTGTGCGCCATCGCCTGGCCGAGCTGACGGTACGCCTCGACGAGGCGGTCGCCCGGGCGCGCTCGCTGGCCTGACGACCGGCGGGCGGACCGACCGGGGTCAGGAACGGCCCAGGCGGTCCAGCAGCTCGCCGAGGAGCGCGTGTTCCCCGGCGGTGAGCCCGGTCGGATCCTGCTCCAGCAGGGTCCGCAGCGCCAGCGCGGTGCTGGCGCGGGTCGCCGCCGGGGACTCGCCGCGCGCGGTGGTGTCGAGGACGCCGGCGAGCGCGGCCTCCCGTACCCGGTCCGAGAGGCCCGGGTCGCGCGCCGCCTCCGGTTGCGTGATCAGGCTGAGCGTGACGCCGACGTTGGCCGCGAGGAGCTGCTCGGCCGCGTCGTCGACCGGTACCCGCAGCAGCCCCTGGCGGGCGGCGGCGCCCAGCAGGTCCCGCAACATGGCGTGGGCGGGCGCGGTGATGGCGCAGGGCCGGCCGGGCTCGACCCGTCCGTAGAGCAGGGCGTAGAAGCTCGGATGTTCCAGCCCGAACCGGACATGCGCATCCCAGCCCTGGCGGATGTCGTCCAGCGCGTCCCGGGTGCCGCCCGAGGGCCGCGGGGAATGGACGTACTGGCTGAAGCCGTGGTTGATCACCGCGTCGATCAGCCCCTGCTTGCTGCCGAAGTGGTGGTACAGCGTCGGCGCCTGCACCCCGGCGCGCTCGCAGACCGCCCGGGTCGACAGGTCACGCTCGCCGGAGCTGTCCATCAGCTCGGCGGCGGCCAGGAGGAGACGGTCTCGGGCGCTGCCGCTCAACGCGCGACGTGGCATAGCGCTATGGTAGCTCATGTAGCGCTACATTAAGCCGTGTAGCATTGATAGGTAGCGGAGGGAGAGACATGGACACGCCAGTTCCCGGGGTCGTCCGGGAGTACTTCGACGCGAGCGCGCGTCGCGACGTCGAGAGCGTCGTCGGCCTGTTCGCCGAGGACGCGGTGGTCGTCGACGAGAGCGAGACCCGGCGCGGCCGCGCGGAGATCCGAGCGTGGCAGGAGGGGCCGGCGTCGCGGTACGAGTACACGACCGAACTGCGCCGGGTCGAACCGGCCGGAGCGGACGCCTTCCTGGTCAGCGGTCGCATCGAGGGGAACTTCCCGGGCGGTACGGCCGACCTGACCTGGCGCTTCACGCTCGCCGGCGACCGGATCCGTCAGCTGGAGATCGCACCCTGACGCCCGCCGCTCCCCCGAACCTTCGAACCGTCACAGGCAGCACATCGGGAAGGAAATCATGCGGACCTGGTTCATCACCGGAGGCACCCCGGGCGGCTTCGGCATGGCGTACGCGGACGTCGTGCTCGACCGCGGCGACCGGGTCGTGCTGACCGCGCGGCGCCCCGACGAGCTGCGCGACTGGGCGGCGCGGCACGGCGACGCCGCGCTCGTCCTGCCCCTCGACGTCACCGACGCCGAGCAGGTCCGGCTGGCCGTGGCGGAGGCCGAGCGGCGCTTCGGGGGCATCGACGTGCTGGTCAACAACGCCGGTCGCGGCTGGTACGGCTCGGTCGAGGGCATGGACGAGGCCGCCGTACGGAAGACGTTCGAGCTGAACTTCTTCTCGGTGCTGCGGGTGACCCGCGCCGTGCTGCCCGGCATGCGGGCCCGGCGGGCCGGCTGCGTCGTCAACATGTCCTCGGTGGCCGGCCTGGTCGGCGTACCCGGATTCGGCTTCTACACGGCGGCGAAGTTCGCCATCGAGGGGCTGACGGAGGTGCTGCGGCAGGAGGTCGCGCCGTTCGGCATCAGGGTGCTCGCGGTGGAGCCCGGCGCCTTCCGGACCCGGGCCTACGCCGGCTTCGCCGACGAGCCGGTCGAGGAGGACGTCGAGGCGTACCGGCCGCTGCTGGAGGCCGTGCGGACCGGCATGATCGAACAGGACGGCCGGCAGCCCGGCGACCCCGTGCGCGGCGCCGAGGCCGTGGTCGCGGCGGTCGACCGCGACCCCGCCCCGAGGCGGCTGGTGCTGGGCGGCGCGGGGTACGACCGGGTGGCGGACAACCTGGAGGCCATGCTCGCCGAGCTACGGGCCGACGAGGCGGTCAGCCGGGGAGCGGACTTCCCGGCCGCCACCACCACCGGTACGGGCGCCGGGACCTGACCGCCGCGCCGGGGTCGTCCCGGCGCGAGCCGCGGCGCGGGTCAGGCTCCGCCGCGGTGCCGCAGTCTGCGGAGCGGTCCGGGGCGGAGACCTTCGCTGGTGACACCGTGATAGATGATCATCACGATGATGCCGAGCAGCCCGATGACCGGGCTCACGACCCAGCCGAGCAGCCCGGTCAGTCCGTACAGGACGAGGCCGGTGATCGGGCGGGCCACCTGCGCGCGGACCTGGTCCCGGTCGACCTCGACCGCGTGCAGCGCCGGGTGGCGGCGCAGGTAGGCGAAGAACACCAACCAGGGTGCCGACATCAGCGCCGCCGCCAACGCGTACATGACGACGGCCACCCGCAGGTCGCCGTCGTCGCCATCGGCCAGCGCCGCCGCCAGAACCGCGGTCGGGAACGGGATGATCACCACGCCGAAGAGGATGCCGAGATTGATCCAGTTGAGCGTGAGGGTGGTGCCACGGATCATCCGTAGCAGCGCGTGGTGGTTGAGCCAGAGGACGCCGATGTAGACGAACGACACCACGAACGCCAGGTAGGACGGAGCCTCCTCCAGCAGCGACGCGGCCAGCTCGCCCTCGTGGAAGTTCGGCACCCGCAGGTCCAGCACCAGCAGGGTGATGACGATGGCGAAGACGGCGTCGCTGAACGCCGCCAGGCGACCGGCGTCCGCCAGCCGGGGGCCGCCGCGGCTCGGCCGAGTCTCATCGGGTCCTACCGACACCGCCGCAGGCTAGCAGTCCAGGCCGGGGTCGGTGAGCACGATCACCGGACCGATTTCGGTCTGAGTATCCGGCCGGCTGGACGAGAGGCTCGATGGCCGGACGTTGCCGTACTTCGCTGTGGTACGGCATGGAAGGGGGGCCGGATCATCGATGGATTCCGGCCCCCGACCTCGGTGGGCGATACTGGGATCGAACCAGTGACCTCTTCGGTGTGAACGAAGCGCTCTCCCGCTGAGCTAATCGCCCTTGGCGCGGACGACTGTACCCGATGCCGCCCGGGCCGCGCATCTCCGGGGGGTCAGCGCGTCGCGAGGTACTCGCGTGCCCGGGCCACCAGGTCGATGCCGAGGCTGTACTTCAGCGAGAGCCAGATCACCACGCAGACGAAGACCAGCCCGACCGCGCCGAGGAGCAGCCGTACCGGCCAGGAGCGGCGCCCGACCCAGCGCGCCCAGGCCTGCACGTTGCGGCGGGTGAAGGTCAGCAGCCGCCGCGCCCAGTGGAACTCGACCGCCCAGATACCCAGCCCGCCGATGACGATCAGCCAGCCCGGGCCCGGCAGCGGGATGAGCGCGAAACCGACGGCGACCACCAGCGCGCCCGCGAGCGCGACGGCGACCTTGAGCACGATCCGGCCGGTCGGATTGGCGCGGATGAGTTCCAGCGCCATCGACACCCGCCGCCGGCGCGGCACGGCCCGCTGCTCCGCCGGACCCGGGCCGGCCGGACCGGAGCCCGCCGATTCCGGGCCGGTCGATCCCGAGCCCGTCACGCCGGAGCCGGTCGCGGCCTCGGTTGCCGTCGTACCCCGGTCGTCGTGTTCGGCGCCCGGCACGTGACCCTCCCGCTCCCGCACCTCTGCCCCCGTCCCCGCTGAGATTGGTGCCCCATCCGGCAGCGCTCCGCCACCGGGGCGCTCCATTGAGGATGGTTTCGTGACCATTTCCACCCCCAGTGTCGCCCCGGCCCGTCACTCGACGGGACGACTGGACGTTACCGGAGTGAGTCACCGTCTGAATTACCCGACGCCGGGGCGGATCTAGTATGTGGGCAGAACTGGATACTCTACCTGAATTCGCGCATTCACGTGGCGTTTCCGCGCAGCTTCCCACCACTGGGTGAAGTCAGCGTATGGCGGAGCGTAGCCAGGAGCAGCACCTGAGTATGGGAAAAGCGGGACACGGCCGTTCCGCAGCGGTGCCGGGGGGAGAACGTCCATGAGTGTCATCCGACCGACGACCGTAGAGGTCGAAACGTCGCTAAGGCTCGTTGCGCCTGACGCCACGGCTCTGCCGGTGCGCGCCAGCCTGCGTTACGACCCTGCTGACCCGTACGCGGTCCATGTCCTGTTCCATGCCGAATCCGCCGGGGGCGAGGCGGTCAGTTGGTCCTTCGCCCGAGAACTGTTGGTGACCGGCCTCGACGAACCGGCCGGCATCGGCGACGTGCGGGTGTGGCCCTGGGCCACCCCGCGCGGCGACTTCGTCGCGCTGGCGCTGTCGTCGCCCGACGGCAACGCACTCTTCGAGGTGCCGCGCAGCGTGCTCGTCCGTTTCCTGCGGCGCACCTACGTGGTGGTGCCACGTGGCCGCGAGGCCGAGCACCTCGACGTGGACACCGCCGTCAACCGGCTGCTCGCCGGTCGCTGACCGGCGGCGGGCCCGACTGCGGCGCCGCGCGGACCTGCCGAGTCCGCGCGGCGCCCGCGCGTTTCGGGTACGACGGACCGGGCCCGCCGCGACGGTACGCGTCAGCCGTGGGTGGTGATGCCGCCGTCGACCGGGATCACGGCCCCGGTCAGGTACGCGCCGGCGCGCGAGGCGAGGAAGATCGCCGCACCGGCCATGTCGTCGGGGCGCCCGATCCGGCCCAGCGGCACCTGGTGCTCGATGGTGGCGCGGGTGGTCGGGTCGTCCAGGGCGAAAGCCATCATCTTGCTCTCGAACGGGCCGGGGGCGATCGCGTTGACCGTTATGTGCTCGGGTGCGAGCTGGTGCGCGAGGCTGCGGGTCAGCATGTGCACCGC
Organism: Micromonospora sp. NPDC049559; assembly: GCF_040676675.1. Taxonomy (NCBI): domain Bacteria; kingdom Bacillati; phylum Actinomycetota; class Actinomycetes; order Micromonosporales; family Micromonosporaceae; genus Micromonospora; species Micromonospora sp. NPDC049559. Next base: position 17,992 of record NZ_JBFAPK010000064.1, read on the forward strand.
CGCCTTCGTGGCCGAGTACGCGTAGACCTCCATCCACGGCACCCGGATCCCGTCGATCGAGCCGATGTTGATCACCCGGGCCGGGTCCTCGCGGGTCGCCGAGCCGCGCAGCGCGGGCAGCAACGCGGTGGTCAGCCGGAACACCGCCTTGACGTTGACCGCCCAGAGCTTGTCGAAGGCGCTCTCGGGGTACGCCTCCAGGGGCGCCCCCCAGGTGGCGCCGGCGTTGTTCACCAGGACGTCGAGCTTCGGGAAGCGCTCCTGGACCTGCCGGGCCAGCCGGTCGGCGCCCTCGACACTGGCCAGGTCGGCCGGGATCGCCTCGCAGCTGCCCAGTTCGGAGAGCTGGTCGGCCACGGCCGCGCAGACGTCGGCCTTCCGGGATGAGATCACGACGTGCGCGCCCGCCTCGACGAACCCGCGCGCGATCATCAGCCCGATGCCCCGGGATCCGCCGGTGACGAGCACCGTCTTCCCCTCGACCGTGAACAAGTCCGGCATGCACACCTCTCCGAAATCTCGCCGCAGCTCTTGTGACGCGCGTAACGTCTCGGCTACTGTTCGGTAACTTAGTCGTGCCGGCTCCGCCGGACAAGTCCGCCGGTCCCGCCCGTCCCTCGGGTCCGTCCCGTCCGCTTCCGGCACGAACTGTCGCACTGATTACCCGCTCCACTCTGGCACCGGCCCTCGGCGCACTCGCCACCGGCCCGGCGGCACCGGCCGGCGGCGACCGCGTCACCGCCGGGCGCCGTTGGTCCCGGGCGCCTCCGCGGAGGAACGCCGCCCGGGACCAACGGCCACCGGTACGAGCCGAACTACGGTTCGACCCCGGCGACGAGCCGCCCGTCGACGTACATGGTGACCCGCGTGGTGTCGGCGAACGAGGGCGCCACCGGGCGCCAGCTGTAGTCGTTGCGCTCGTCGAAGACGGACGAATCCCTGGTCACCCGCAACAGCACGGGCCCGGACGAGCTCGACGCGCCGAGGTTCCCGGCCGCCCGGGTGAAGCCGACCTCCAGGTACGAGTCGGCGCCCGGCCGGCCCCGCGGCACCGGTACCACCCGCCGGGTCACCGCGGCGCAGCCGACCCGGGCCGACTCGCACTCGGTACGCAGCCCGCCGGCACCGGCGTCCCGGCTGAACCAGTACCGCAACGTGACCCGGGAGAGCGCGAGCGGCTGCCGCCCCGCGTTGAGCAGCTGCAACCCCGGCCTGATCTGCCGGTCAGCCGGGTCGAAGTCCTGGTTGGCGTGCTGGACCACGAACTGCGGGCCGCCCGGTCGGGGCGCGGTGACCAGGACGAGTTCCCCGCCGGGCGGCGACTCGTTGCCGGCCGCGTCCCGGGCGACGACCCGGAAGCCGTACTCGGCGGCGGGGGTCAGCCCGGTCAGGGTCAGGCCGGTACCGGTGGTGCTGCCCGCCCTGTAGATGTAGTCGGTGTGCCGGGCCCAGACGTCGTACCCGGTCACGCCCACGTTGTCGGTCGACGGGGCCCAGCTCAGGGTGACCGTGTCCGGCCCGACCTGCGACGCCGCCGGGGTACCGGGCGCGGTCGGCTTCGTCGTGTCCGGTACCGGCTTCTCCACCACGAAGAGCGTGACCGAGTCGGCCGGGAAGGTGTACGAGAAGGTGCCGTCCGCCGCGCCGGCCTGCGGCGGCGGGCGCAGGATCCGCGGCGCCGAGCCGGCGACGATGGCGTTCAGGTCGCTCGCGCCGTACCGGTAGACCTTGGCCGAGGTGCCGTAGTGCTTGCGCAGGTTGACCGTGCTACTCAGCTCGGTACCACTCTTGTTGACCACCATCACGGTCAGCGCGCCGTCGGCGCCGCGCTCGGCCGCGTACACGGAGAGCTTCTCCTGGTCGGCGCTGGTGGCGCGGACGGCGGTCTCGCCGAACCGGCCGCCGGCGCCGTCGTAGTTGCGGTACATCCGGAACGCGTACGCGCCGGGCTGGCCGGCCGAGGGCGGCGCCCAGAGGGTGGCCAGGTCCAGCCCCTCCCGGCCGAAGATGCCCAGGATGTCCGCCTGGGTGAGCGCGCCGTTGATGTGGTCGAGCGCGCCCCAGTTGTACTCGGTGATCGCGGTCTTCGTGCCCGGGTAGTTCGCCGCCACCAGCTCGCGCATCCGCGGGATCAGCCGGACCTGCGTGTTGATCCAGCTCTCGTCCAGGTAGGACGGGTCCCACAGGGCCCGGGTGGAGCGCAGCCGCAGGGCGTTGGTCGCCGGGTCGTTGCCGTTGCCGAAGGCGACCCCGGAGGCCTGCGGGTAGAAGTGCATGTCGAAGTAGTCGAGTACGCGCTGCCGGTGCTGGTCCTCGTAGCGCTTCATCTGCTGCAGGTACCAGGTGGTGAACGGCAGGCCGTCGCGGGCCGCCCGGTCCGGCGGGTCGGCCCAGCAGCCGGTACGGCCGCAGACCTCCTGGTCCAGGCCGGAGTAGTCCCACGAGGTCCAACCCCAGCCCACGGGACCGAGCGTGGCGGCGCTCGGATCGGCCGCCTTCACCGCCGCCCCGATCGCGTACGCCTGGTCGCGAAGTTCCACCGCGCTCGCACCCGTGGGATGCACGTCCCGGTGGGTCGAATGCCAGATGTCGGGCTCGTTGTCCAGGTTGTAGAAGGCCACCCCGCCCTCGGCGGCGGTGCCGTACCTGCCGGTCAGGTGGTCGACCCAGGCCCGTACGTACTCCGGGCCGACCTCGACGCTCGTGTCGTGCGGATCGTTGCCGGTGATCACGCTGCCGTCCGGCCGGACCCCGTTGCCGCAGTCCGGCCGCCACTCGTCGGTACGCTGCTGCGGCCCGTACTTGGCCACCGAGAAGCCGCAGGAGCCGTCGCGGGCCTTCGGCGCCCACCCGATCAGCGGCACCGTGAGGATGGTGTCGGCGCCGGTCCGCTGGTCCTGCTCGACGAAGCGGTCCGTGCTGGAACCGTCCGGCAGCTGCTCCGGAGCGTCGTTGGCCTCGGCGATGTTCTCGAAGAACCAGTCCGAGGCGCGGTTCGTGGTGTCGTACCGGTAGTGGTAGCGGGTGGTCGCGTTGCCACCCCAGCGGCGCACCGGCAGCGCCAACTCGGCGGCGAGCGCCTCGTCGGCGAAGTTCATGCCGTAGACGTACGGGCTGATCGGGTGCCGGTCGGCGGAGAGGTCGACCTCCAGCACCGGGCCGACCGCGGCGGGTGCGGAGCGGGCCGAGCCCGGCGCGAGGGCTACGCCGCCGGCGGCGAGCAGGGTGGCGAGGGCGAACGGCAGGACGGGACTGCGGGGCATGGATGATCTCCAGGGTTCCCGGGCGCCCGGCGCAGGTCCCGGGCGCGCAGCTGCGGACAGCGAGTCCACGGACAGTGATGGCCCCACCGCGCGTCGTCCAGCCCGGACCGCGTCAGGCTACCGACCACGCCGGGCCGAGGTCAACGGCGAACGTCGATGTACGACCCGCCGCCCGCCGCCTCGGCGCGTACGCCCGATCCGCAGCCGGGAGGGTGAGCTCGGTACGGTGCAGGCGTGCCGGCCGACACCCGGGACGGTGAGATCGGTGCGGTGAAGGTGCGCCGGCCGCCCGGTCGGGCTAACGTCGGGCCGATGGTCTATTCCGGTCACTTTCCAGGCCGCGGCGGCGGACTCAACCTCGCGCCCGGCTGGGCCGGCGTCGACACGACCACGCTGCGTGAGATGGCGGCCGACCAGGCGTACCGGCGTCCCGTCCTGCTCGACCACCACCTGCTCCTGCTGGTCACGGTCGGCCACGGCACGCACGAGGTGGACTTCCGCACCCACCCGTGCCGGCCCGGCACGCTGATCTGGGCCCGCCCCGGCCAGGTGGTCAGGTACGGCGGTCAGCCCGGCCTCGACGCGATCGTGGTCTGCTGGGACGGGGCCGCGCTGGCCGAGCTGGACACCTCGGGCGCCAGCACGGCGGCCTTCGGGCCGGCGTACTGGCAGCTCGCCGGCGAGGACGAGGACGCCGTCATCAACGAGGTGAGCCAGCTGGTGGTGGACTGCCAGCGGCACCGCTCCGGGGAACGCGCCGCCGATCTGCTCCGGCACCAGCTCGCCGTACTGCTGCTGCGGCTCGCCCTGCTGCCCGCCGCCGAGCGGTACCCGGCCGGCGCACCCGGCCCGGGCCCGGGCGGGACCGAGCCGGCGCTGGGCACGTTCCACCGGCTGCGCGAGGAGGTCGAGCGGTCGTACGGGCGGACCCGCCGGGTCGAGGACTACGCGGAGCGGCTGCGCTGCTCGGTCCGTACGCTGACCCGCGCCTGCCTCGCGGTGACCGGCCGCAGCGGCAAGCAGGTGATCGACGACCGGGTGACGTTGCAGGCGATGCGGCTGCTCGCCGCCACCGACGCGCCGATCGCCGACATCGGGCGCCGGCTCGGCTTCCCCGAACCCACCAACTTCGGCCGCTTCTTCCACCGGGAGGTCGGGCAGAGCCCGGGCGCGTTCCGGGCCGGGCTCGGCTCGGGCGGCCGGCAGCGCCTGCCCGAGCAGCGCGGACCGGTCCGTCCGGCCGCCTTCACACCGTTCGAGGGCGGCCCGCTCCCCTGATTCCGGGCGCCCGACGTGCATGATGGTGCCGTGCAGATCTCCGCGCGCGGCGACTACGCGGTACGGGCGTCGCTGAGCCTCGCCGCGGCGTACCCGTCGCTGCTCTCCGCCCAGGCCATCGCCCAGGAGCAGGACATGCCCCGTAAGTTCCTGGAGGCCGTCCTGGCCGACCTGCGCCGGGCCGGGCTGGTCCGGGCCCAGCGCGGCGCCGAGGGCGGCTACACCCTGGCCCGCCCGCCCCGCGAGATCGCCGTCGGGGCGATCCTGCGCGCCGTGGACGGGCCGCTGGCCGGCGTACGGGGGCTGCGCCCCGAGGAGACCCACTACGACGGCGCCGCCGAGAACCTGCCCCGCCTCTGGGTGGCGGTGCGCGCGGCGGTCCGCGACGTCCTCGACGGGGTGAACCTCGCCGAGCTGGTCAGCGGCCGGATGCCCGCGCACGTACGGAAGTTGACCACCCGGCCCGACGCGTGGCAGCCGCGCTGAATCCGCCGGTGCGGCGGCGAGCGTGCCCCGACGCGACCGTGCTCACCCGGTCGACCCGTCCCCGTCCGGGTGGGACTGCGCGTACGCCACCTCGCGGATCCGGCGCAGCGTGGTCTCCCGGTCCTTCCCGGTCGCCTGCAACAGGTCGCTGACGGCGGTGCGGATCTGGCCCACGATGACCGTGCCGGAGAGCCTGGTTCCGGCGATCTCGGCCCGGGTCGCCTCGGCCACCGCGCGCAGCGCGAGCGCGGGCGCGTGCTCCGTGAGCGTGTCGGCGAGCACCTCCCGCTGCAGGGCGTGTACGGCCGCGCTGAGCGTCTCGATGGCGGTGGGCAGGGTCTCCGGTACCGGCTCCCGGTCCTCGATCAGCACGACGACCCGGCGGGCCAGGACGCGAGAGTTCCAGACGGCCCGGTCCATGTCCGCGGCGCCCAGCTGGTAATGGCGGACCGCGCGGCGCCACGGCCACCGGAACGGAGCCAGGTCCACCGTCTCCTTCGCGCCGCCGAACGCGTCCCAGAACCTCCCCAGATCGGTGCCGATCTCCTCGGAACGCTTCAACGCCCGGCTGGCCAGGTCGTGGTCGCGCTCGCGCAGCGCGGACGCCGTCAGCCTGAGCTGGTCGGCGAGCTGCCGCAGCGCCGGGGCGGCCACCCGCCGCATGATCCGCAGCGGATTCAGCGGCAGCAGCACCAGCGCCACCACCAGGCCGACGGCACCACCGATGAGCGCGTCGAGGAAACGTGGGAACTCCAGGGTGTGCCGCGACGACGACAGGGCGCCCAGGAGCACGGCGGTACCGCTGGCGTGACCCACGACCCCGCCGCGGGTGCTGACCAGGAGGGACAGCAGGATCGCGGCCGTGACGATCACGCCGGTCTGCCAGAGGCCGGCCCCGGTGAACTCGATCAGCAGGTCGGAGACGAGGATGCCCAACGACACCCCGACCAGCAGTTCGATGGTGTTGGGCAGCCGCCGGCCGAGGGATGACGTGATCACGGCGACGGCCGCGGCCGGCGCGAAGACCGGATTCGACATGTCGGTCAGCCAGCGCGCCGCCGCCCAGGCCAGCGCGGCCGACAGGCCGGCCTGGAAGGCGAGCAGGAACTTGATCCGGAACTGCTGGAGCCGGTCCCGCCCCGCCGTCCGGCCGCGCCGGCCCAGGTGCGCCAGCGCCACCTCGGCCCGCTCGGCCTCGGGTTCGGCGTGCCTCGCCGACCCGTGCCGCTCCTCGCCCCTCGGCTGCCCACCCGTCACCGGCGACGGCTACCCGGAAACACCACCCGCAATCGCCGTCTCCGGGTACCCCGGGGCACGGCGCGCAGGACGCGCAGGAGGCGGACGGCGGCCGGATCCGGACGACGTTTGACAGACCTCGCGCCTGGGCACCCTTCGCCGCAACACAGTCATCCGTCGGAACCACTCGAAGGGAGCACGGACGTGGGTCTGATGTTCCGCAAGCGCAAGAAGATCGGTCCGCTGATCCTGAACTTCACCGAGAACGGCTTCTCCTCCTGGAGCGTCAAGATCGGCCCGTGGTCGTGGAACTCGCGCGCCCGGGCGCACCGCGTCGACCTGCCCGGACCGCTCTCCTGGAAGCAGGACAAGTCGCGCGCCTGAGCCGTCCCGGAACCGCTTTCCTCCGGTGGTGGCGGCGGTAGGCACGGGCGGGGTACCTGGCGCTCGGCCCGTACCTACCGGCCTCCACCGGTCGTCGGCCGGCCGGCCGCTCATCCGAGCGCCGGCCGGCTCCGGTTCACCGCCCGGCTCTAGTTCACCACCCGACTCCGGTTCACCGCCCGGCCGGACGGATGACCACGTCCCCGCCGAGCCGCCCCTCTTCCGGCGTACGCGTGACCGCGCCCTCGGCGAGCAGGGCGGTGAGCGCCCGGTTGGTGTCCTCGGCGCGGAACAGGGTCTCGGTCAGCGTGAACTCCCGCAGCTCGGTGACGTCCGCCTCCCCCACCTCGCGCAGCCGCCCGAGCAGATCGCCGCGCAGCGGCGCGGAATCGGGCTCGGCCCCGGCGTCCAGTCGCAACCCCTCCGGCCCCTCATAGCGGACGCCGTGCCCCTCGGTGGACCAGAGGGCCTCCTTGAACGCCTCCAGGCTCTTCCCGGACGAGGTGGCGAAGACCAACCGCCGGGACGCGCCCGAGTCGTCGTCCGGGCCGGGGCCGTGGTCCAGTTGGACATCGGTGACCAGGCGGAAGCCGGCCTCCCGCAGCTCCGGTCGCGCCAGCCGCGCCGACCCGCCGAGGAGCAGCAGCAGCTCGGCCGGGCGTCCCGCCGTCACCGCCGCCAGCACGGCGCGCTCCGGCGCCGGGCCGTCGTCCGCGTCGAGCCAGGCCAGCAGCGGCGCTCCGGTCGCCCCGGCCGCCGCCAGCGCCACCGGCACCCGGTCCGGACCGCCCGGTACGAGGTGCGCGTCCACCGTTGCCGGCAGCGACGCGCGGGCGTCGTCGAGGCGTACGGCCAGGTCGCCGGGGTGCGCCGCGAGCGTCACCGCGGTCAGCCGTCCCCGGGGCGCGTCGGTCAGGCCGGCGAGGATCCGTACCGCCGCCTCCGCGCTGCCCGCGTCGGGTCCGGCGTACGCCTGCACGAAGGTCGCCCGGCGGGCGCGTCGCAACGCCGCGGGCGCCCAGCCGGCCAGCCGGCGCAGGAGCAGGTCACGGACGAGGGCACGGATCGGGTCTGGCGTCATCCAGCGGTTCTACCGTGACCGGCCCGACCGGTCCGCACCGCCCCCGCCGGATCCGCCCCGCTCGGCGGTCCGCCCCCGCCCGGCGCCGGTCAGGCCGGTACGGAGACGCCGACGCCGCCGCGGGTCTGCCCGCCGTACCGCTGCTTCTCGCGGGCGAGGTCGAGCCGGCCGATCCGCTTGCGTCCCTCGATCGCCCGCTCGTCGAGCAGGTCGGCGGGGATCAGCCAGACGATCTCGAACTCCAACCCGTCCGGGTCCCGCCCGTAGAGGCTCTTGGTGGTGCCGTGGTCGGAGCTGCCCACGAGGGCGTCCGCCGCGGCGAGCCGGGCCGCGGTGGCCTCCAGCTCGTCGAGGGTGTCCACCTCCCAGGCGAGGTGGTAGAGGCCGACGGTGGTACGCCCGGCGCCCGAGGGCCCGGCGCCCGCGCCGACCTCGAAGAGGCCGAGGTCGTGGTCGTTGGTGGAGCCGGGCGCCTGGAGGAAGGCCGCGCCGGCGAAGCCGTCCGGCGTCATCGGTACCGGCCGGAAGCCGAGGACGTCCTGGTAGAAGGCGACGCTGCGGCCCAGGTCCCGCACGAAGAGCACGGCGTGGTTGAGGCGGTGGATTCCCATGCGGCAACGGTAGCGCGAGTTGGTTGAGCGTTCAACTATTCGGCTATGCTCTCTGGCATGACCCGCTGGCTCACCCCCGAGGAGCAACGCACCTGGCGCGCCTTCCTGGCCGCCACGCGCGGGCTGATGGACGCGCTCGACCGCGAGCTGCAACGCGACGCGGGGATGCCGCACGCGTACTACGAGATCCTGGTCCGGCTCTCCGAGGCCCCCGAGCGGCGGCTGCGGATGAGCGAACTCGCCGACCTGACCGGCTCGTCGCGCAGCCGGCTCTCGCACGCCGTGGCCCGCCTGGAGGAGTCCGGCTGGGTACGCCGCGAGGAGTGCCCGACCGACCGGCGCGGCCAGTTCGCCATCCTCACCGAACGGGGCTTCGCCGTGCTCGCCGACGCGGCCCCCGGGCACGTGGCCGGCGTCCAGCGCCACCTCTTCGACCAGCTCACGCCCGCCCAGGTGGACCAGTTGCGCCAGATCAGCCAGGCGTTGGTCGACCATTTCGGACGGGACGGTTCGACATCATGACCAAACTGCCCAGCGGCTCCCTCTTGTACTGACCGTCGCCGGACACGCACGATGGGGCGTGTCCTCCGGCCTCGGCGAAACCCTCGTCCGCGCGAACGACCTCGTGGCCGCCGGCGACCTGGCCGGCGCGCACGCGCTCCTCGGCGATGCGCTCGCCGAAGCCGATCCGAGACCCGGGACCGCCTCCCCCGAGCTGACCGAGGCCGCCGGGCTGCAGGCGCGCATCCTCGTGGCGCTGGGCGACCCGAACGCCGCCCGCAGCTGGGCCGCCTTCGCCCACACCGCCGCCACCCGGCTGCACGGCACCGCCGACCCGCGTACCGTCGCCGCGGCGGCCACCCTCGCCGCCGTACTGCACCGGGTCGGCAACGACGAGCGGGCCGCCCGGCTGTACCAGGACGTGATCATCGAGCTGACCGCCACGGACGGTCCGGAGTCGCTGCGGGTGCTGGCCGCCCACGCCGACCTCGCCACGGTCGAGTTCGCCCTCGGCGAGTGCGAGCTGGCCCGTACCCGGTTGCAGGACGCCTGGGAACTGCACCGGGAGGTCTACGGCGACGGCCACCTGAGCGGGATCAAGATGCTGGCCCGGCTCGGCGCGATGCAGCGCGACTGCGGGCGGCTCGGACTCGCCCACGAACACCTCGCGCTCGCCCGCCAGCTCTGCCGCACCTACCTCGGACCCGACCACCCGCTCGCCATCCAGGTCGCGGCGCTGGCGCGCGCCGCCCCGAACCCGGAGCACGTCTGCGCCGACGGGCAGCGGCCCGGCGGGCTCTCCGGCGTCGCGCCGCCGACGGTACCGGTTCAGCGGGTCGCGCTCGACCAGACCGCGCCGGCCCGGCCCGCCGCGCCACCCACCCAGCCCCCACCGGCGCCACCAGCGCCACCCGCCCAACCGCCACCCGCCCAGCCGCCATCGGCCGCGCCACCAGCGCCACCCGCCCAGCGACCGGCCGCGCCGCCCGGCCAGGCGGACCCCGGCCCGGCGGACCCCGGCGCGGTCGATCTCGGCCCGGCGAGTGTCGGCGCGGCCGATCCCGGCCCGGCGGAGGTCAACGCGGCGGAGCACGGCGCGGTCGATCCCGGCCGGGCGGACGTCGACGCGGCGGACGGCGGCGCGGCCGTGGCCGGAGCCAGCCGCTTCCGGGCAGACCCCGACGACCGGCCGTCGCGGACAGCCGACGACGACCCGCTCGTCCGGGAGGCCGACCGGGACCCGCTCTTCCGGGAACCGCCCGACGCCCGGCCCGCCGCGCGCGGCGGCGACGGCACGCTGCCGCCCGGGCGCGACGACGACACGCTCTTCCGGGAGCGACCGGACGACCCGCTCTTCCGGGAACCACCGGGCGTGGGGCCGTACCGGTTGGACGCCGACGACGACCGAGACCCCTGGTGGCCGCCGGATGCCGCGAGCCGGGTCGAGCCGGACGACGCGACGCCCGGCCGGGCCGGCGCCACGGCGACGAGCGCCAGCACGCCCGGCGCGGACACCACCTTCGGCACCACCAGCGGATTCGGCGCCACCAGCGGGTTCGGCGCCGGGACCGGGGACGACCCGGCCTGGGGCGCGCCGACGGCGGGCGACGTGACCGGCGAGATACCGGGCGTCACGTCGGTCGCCGCGGCCGGAACCCTGTACGCCGGCGGCGGGTACGGCGAGCCGGAGGGCGTACGCACCGTCCGGCACCTGCCGGAACTCCGCCAACCGGCGCGGCTGCCCGTGCCGTACCGACCGGCACGGCGCAGCCGGCTACTGCCGATCATCGTCGCCGGGCTGGTGGTCGCGGTGCTCGGCGCGGCGGTCGTCATCGTCGGCTTCCTCCGCGTACGCGATCCGGAGCCCGACCCGACCTCCACCGCCGGCGCCGGACCGGTGGCCAACACCGCCAGCGGCCCCGCCGCCGCGCCCGGCGCCAGCGCACCCGCGGCGGAGCCACCGCTGGTGACGGGCCTGCCGCCGACCGGCGTGAAGCTGACCGACCACCGGGACAGCGTCGCGCTGAGCTGGACCTATCCCCCGGGCGCCGAGGGTCCGGTGGTGATCTCGGGTGGCCGTACCGGGCAGGACCCGCGCGCCTTCCAGGAGCTGCCGCCCGGCACCGGCAGCTACGTCGTCTACGGCCTGAACCGGACGTTGGACTACTGCTTCACGGTCGCCGTCGTCTACTCGGTCGACGTGGTGGGCCGGGCCAAGCCGGTCTGCACCAGCCGCTGACCCCACGCTCGCCCGATTCCCCACTCGTGGGGGTGGGGGGAAAACGGCGGCTTTGGGGTTAAGTAAGAATGGTTTTGGGCAGA
>NZ_JBFAPK010000065.1:0-27121 GCF_040676675.1 Micromonospora sp. NPDC049559
GCCGCGGCCCCCCCGCCCCGGGCGCGGCCCGCCCCCCCCCCCCCGCGCGCCCCCCCCCCCCGGGGCCCGGGCCCCCCCCCCCCCCGGGCCGTGCCGCGGACCGCTCGGTCAGGACGGGCAGACCTTGAAGGTGGTGTCCGCCGAGTCGGCGGCATTCTTCTTGTAGACCTTCACCGAGGCGTCGACGGTGAGGCAGGCGTTGTTGTATTCGGCGCCGTCGAACTTGATCTCCTTGTTGCTGTTCGACTGCCGGTAGGACGCCGCTTTGTTCAGGTGCTGCGTGACGTTCTGGGCCACCGTCACCTGGTTGCAGTTGACCGTCGGAGCGACCGCCACCGCCCAGGGAAAGCCGACCGAGATGCCGGGGTTGAAGGTGCAGTTCGACGTGTACCAGCGCTGGCTCAGGTCGGCCCGGTTCAGCTTCACCGACTTGCGGGCCCCCTGGCACTTCGGCCCCGAGAACGAGGACACGGTCATGGTCGGGTTGACGACCTTCCGGCCCGAGTAGACCGTCCAGGTGCTGCCCTTCAAGGTGCTCCTCTTGCTCTTCTCGTATTCCAGGGTCCCGTAGAGCGTGATCCGGACGCACGTCTTGACCTTGGGGTCGTTGGCGTAAACAGTCTTGCTGACGTTGAACTTCTTCCGGTGCAGGCTGGAGGCGTTCTTCGCGGCCGTTTCGCTCGCCGACTGGTTCGTGGCCGACGACTTGGTCGCGGTGGTGGCCGGCTTCGCCTGCGCCGCGAGCGCGCTGGCCGCGACCGCCGCGACGATGACTCCGAGACCCACCATGAGCAGGGACCGCTGACCCCGAATGCGCTTCATCTTCATACCTCGATCAGGATTGGATTGGCTGTGCGGAAAGACGCGTCGAACTGTCTGCTAGCCATTCCAGGAAAATCGAGGTGAACCACCCGGCTCAATGCCCGGAGGCGGTCGGGACAGATCCGTCCAGGCGTCCCGTTCCGCCAACCCGAGGCGGCCGCGTCGGGCATTGAGCCGGGCGCGGCCGGGTCCGTCGAGCGCCGGTCGGGTGCGTCGAGCGCGGCCGGGTCAGTCGAGCGCGGCCGGGGATTCCGCGTCCGGTACGAGCAGGCGGGGCGCGCCCGACCCGTCGGCCGGTACCGCCCAGACGTCGGCGTGCCCGCCGTCGCGCCGCAGCCCGTACGCGACGGTGTGGTCGTCCAGCCAGATCGCCTGGTCGTCGACGCTGCGCGACTCGGCCAACTCGGTCCGCCGCCCGGTCGCGAGCGCCATGGTCGCCAGCCGCCAGCCGCGTCCCGGGTCGCCGCCGACCGCCGACTTGAACACGATCCGGCCGCCGTCCGGTGATAGGGACGGGCACTCGACGTTCTCCGCCAGGGTCCGTACCGTACGGGCCGCGAAGTCGCCCTCCACGAGGTAGCGCCGCCCGGCGGTGGACATCGTCGCGTAGAACCGGTTGTCGTCGGCCGTGAACGTGACGCCCCAGAAGTTGAGGTCGGCCGCCCGGTACGGCCGCCCGTCCCGGGTCACCGCGAACTCCTCCAGGCTGCCCGCCAGATTCCCGGTCCGGGTGTCCAGGATGCCGGCCCGGGTGGAAAACTGCCCGCCGTTGTACGAGTCGCCGGTGACGAAGACGGTCCAGGCGACCATCCGGCCGCTCGGCGAGACCCGGGCCCGGTTCGGCACGCCGACCAGGGGGATCGAGCGGCGTACCGCGAGGTCCGCGTCGAGGACCGCGACCTGGAAGGTGCTCAGGGCCCCGTCCGGACGCAGGCACACGCCGGTGCCGCCGGCGGCGTGGAAGCGTGCGCAGTCCAGGGCCGCGACCGTACGGGACGGCACCGGACCGGCCGGCGGGGAGGCGGGACCGGACGGGACGGGACCCGACGGGACGGCACCCGGCGGGACAGCATCGGACGGGACAGCACCAGACGGGACAGCACCCGAGGGCAGCGGCAGCGCGGCCAGGTGCCCGGCCGAGCCGGCGGCGGTGCTGCGGAAGACCAGTTCGGGCCCGTCGGCGAGGCTGACCCGCCCGGCCGCGACCGGCGCTCCGGCGCCGCCGCGAGCCCCCGCGAGGCGGACGTAGCCGACCGCGACGCCGCCGAGGAGCACGGTTGCGGCCAGCGCGACCAGTAGTTTCCGCGCCGTGGTCACGCCGGCACCCCCGTACGGTCGGGCCGAGGCCCGCCCGGTCCGCCCGCACCACCGCCCGGCCCGCCCGGGTCACCGCCGGACCCGCCCGGGCCACCGCCGGGTCCGCCCGGGTCGGCGTCCGGTCCGGCGGTGACACCGGGCAGCCGCAGCAGGAGCGCGGCGAGGGCCAGCGCCGCCACCGCGACGCAGCCGGCCGCGATCCGGGTGGCCGCCGCGGGACCCCAGTGCTGCCAGGCGAGTCCGAAGAGGACGGAGGAGCCGAGGTACGCGAGCGCCTGGGCGGTCTGCACGAGGGCGAGGCCGGTGGTGCGCAGCCGCGCGGGAAGCAGGGGCCCGACCAGCGCCATCAGCACGCCGTCGGTACCGGCGTAGAAGAGTCCGTAGAGGGCGAGCGCGAGGACGACCAGCGGCCAGCCGCCCAGCGGCCCGAAGAGCAGCAGGTAGACGGCGGCCAGGGCGGCGTAGCCGCCGAGCAGCACCGGCAGCCGGCCGATCCGGTCGGCGAGCGCGCCCAGCGGCGCGGCGAGGAGCAGGTACGCCAGGCTGGTGCCGACCGCGAGCAGGGGGAACCAGCCGACCGCCAACTCCTCGCGCCGCTGCAGCAGCAGGTAGACGAAGCCGTCGCCGATGGTGGCGAAGCCGAGCAACAGCGCGGCGAGGGTGATCCGCCGCACCGCGGGGTCGCCCAGCAGCCCGAGCACCGCGCGCGGGGAGACCGCGGTCGCCGGGCGCGGGTCGCGGTGGTCGCGGACGAAGAGCACGAGCAGCAGTACGCCGAGCGCGGCGACGCAGAAGCTGGTGACGAAGACGGCGTCGAAGGCGTTTCCGGCGGTGGCCAGGACCCCGAGCGCGACCAGCGGGCCGAGGAACGCGCCCGCGCTGTCCATCGCCCGGTGCAGCCCGAATGCCCGCCCGAGCAGGTGGGGCGGGGCGGAGAGGGTGATCAGGGCGTCCCGGGGCGCGGTGCGCAGCCCCTTGCCGGTGCGGTCGGCGGCGATCATCAGGCCCAGTCCGGCGGCCGAGCCGCCCACCGCCAGCAGGCCGAGCTTGGCCACGGCGGAGAGGGCGTACCCGGCCCCGGCGACGGCCTTGCGCCGGTTCACCCGGTCCGCGAGGTAGCCGCCGACCAGCCGGAGTACGGCGGTGGCCCCGGTGTAGACGCCGTCGACGACGCCGTACGCGGCCGGCCCGAGGTGCAGGCCGAGCACCAGGTACACGGGGAGGACCGCGGTGACCATCTCGGCGGAGACGTCGGTGACGAGGCTGACCGCCCCGAGCGCGAGCACGTTCGCCCCGACCAGGCGCCACGCCCGCCGGCGGGAGCCGCCCGCGGACGTGGTGCCGGTGGTGCCGACGGTGGCGAGGTACATCACTGCCAGACGTTGGTGATCGGGCTGGTGTTGGCCGCGCTGCCGATGCCCGGCAGGCCGTACGCGGCCTCGATGGTGCGCAGGACGGTGTAGTGGTTGATCTGGTTCGAGTAGGTGCCGACCGCCACGTGCTGGCCGACGAAGGTGGTGAAGATCTGGTTGACCGAGCTGCCGCTGTCCTCGTCGAAGGTGACCACGAGCAGGCTGTTGTGGGTCTTGGCCCACTGCGCGTACCCGTCGAGCTTGCTCTTCAGCCAGCTGTTGCCGGTGCTGATCGAGCAGTCGTGCATGTCGTTGCACATGTTCGGGCTGACGAAGGCGACCGTGGGCAGCTTGGTGTAGTCGGTCGGGAAGCTCGCGAAGGTCAGGTTGCTGGCGGCCGGTACGTTGTCGAAGTTGACCCAGCCGTTGTGCTTGCGCCGGTACTCGCCGCTGGAGCAGCCGGTGTACCCGTTGGACGGCATCGACTCGGAGTAGCCCTTGAAGCTGCGGCCGGCGTCGATGAGCTGCCGGCCGAGGTTGGCCTTGCCGGTGAAGTTCTTCGGACAGTCGTCGTTGGTGACGCCCTGCGTCGAGCCGGAGAAGAGCGCGATGTAGTTGGGCTGGCTCGGGTGGGTCACCCCGAAGGACTGGGTGAACTTCGCGCCCTGCGACGCGAGCGAGTTGAAGTACGCGGCGTTGGACGAGCCGTTGATCTCCGAGTACTTCTTGTTCTCGAACATCACCAGCACGATGTGGTCGAACTGCGGTACGGCGCTGGCCGCCAGCGCGACCTGCCCCGACTGTGTGGACTGGTGCTGAGTCAGCACCACCGTCGCCGCGACCGCCACGAGCGCGGCCGCGGCGGTGGCTAGCCGCCTGATCGACATGGTTCCTCCCGGTCTGTCCGACGCGCCCCCCGAGTGGGGGGTTGGCGCCGGTTCAGGTTCGGACCGGGTTGCGGATGATCAATGCACGTTCCGGGGCCGGCAGTTGTTCCGATCATGAACACTTGGTGCCCCGCGTACCCGCGCGTCGCGGAACAGGCCGGCGGGACGGTGCGGGACGCCGACGGCGGGGCGACGTGCGGTGGGACGGGACGCCGGCGGCGGGACGCGGTGTCCGGGACCGTACCGGCCGGCACGACGCCTTGAGGGACACCGTCGCCGTCGGTTGGCTGTAGGTCGCTGGCGGCGCCCCGGGGGCTGCGCAGGTCGCCAGGACCCATCCGGATCACACGAAGGAACAGCGATGAAGAAGCGCCTGGTGCAGCTGATTTCTCTCCTCCTGGGAGTGGGGGTGGCGGCCGGCGGTGTGGCCGTCCTGACCGGCGCCGCGCAGGCCGGCACCCACCGCTCGAAGTCGTACAACGTCACGAAGACCCTCAACACCGACCTCGGCGCCTGCGTCAAGGTCAGCCTCTACGGAAAGCTGGAGTGGGACGTCAAGTCGAGCTACAGCAAGTACGTCGGACAGAGCTACGTCTACAACCGCACGCTGGTGAATCCGGTCATGACGGTCAAGGCGCTGGGCGGCACCAAGTGCCGGAGCTCGAAGAAGCTGACCGAGGTGACGATGACCCAGCGGTGGTACAACCACACCTGCTCGATCACCCCGAACATCTCGGTGGCGTACCCGCCGTTCGCCGTCGGTGCCGCACCCACCATCAACTGCGGTAACGTCACCGTCGCCAGCCGCGAGAGCAGCTCCTCGGCGAGTGCCGCCTCCTACAAGCAGTCCAACAGCGGGCGGCCGGTGCGGTTCGCCGAGACGGCCACCTACAAGAACGCGTGCATGAACGTCGACGCGTACGTGACGGCCGGGATCAAGAACCGCAACGACAGCATCAAGACCAGCTTCAAGATCTGCCCCTAGCCAGCAGCGCGGGCGCCGGTATCGTTCACCGGTTCGCGGCGGGAGGGTGTGGCGGTCGCGCGGCGGGACCGCCACACCCTTTCCGCTGTCCGGACCACTCGCGGGTCCGCGACGCCTACCGCGCGACGCGGAACCAGAGGTGCGTGGAGCGTGCCGCCTCGACCACGCCGAGCCGCTCCAACCGGACGTCCGCGCCGCCCGGCTGCGCGAAGAGCGGGACGCCGTCACCGAGCAGCACCGGGGCGATCAGCACCAGGATCTCGTCGAGCACGCCCGCCGCCAGACACTGCCGGGCGACGCTGGCGCCGAGGACGTTGACGTACCGGTCACCGGCGGCGGCGCCGGCCGCGGCGACCGCGCTGGCCAGGTCGCCGACGAAGGAGACGTCCGGCACCGGGGCGGCCGGCGGCCGGTGGGTCAGGACGAACTGCGGTCCCGTCCAGCCCCCGCCGAACGGCTTGCCCTCCCGGGGCGTACCCCGGTGGGGGTCGTCGCCGCCGAAGGTGCGGTTGCCCACCAGGAGCGCGCCGATGCGGCCGATCAGGTCCTCGACCGCCGGGTCGGGCCCGAGATGCGGGGTCAGCCAGGACATGTCGCCGCCCGGCCCGGCGATGAAGCCGTCGAGCGACATGGTCACCGAGTACAGGAACTTCGCCACGGGTACTACCTCCGTCAGGATCGCCTCGCGGATCCGGAGGGGCCTTTCGGGTACGCCCCTCCCTGGTTCCCGTTGAGACGGCGGGCGCCCCGAAAACTCATCGGTGCGCCGGTGGCAGCGCCTCGGGCAGGCCGAACGCCGGGAAGAGGTGCGGGGAGTGGAAGGCGGTCGCCTCGACCACCCGGTCGTCCTCGATCCGCAGTACGGAGATCGCGAAGGGTCGGTACACCGGGTCGTCCGGTCGGGCCACGTCCACGTAGGCGGCGGCCGCCGGCCGTCCGTTCGCCCGGGTCGGCAGCGTGCGGAACCGTCCCACGTACGCCGGTGAGCCGGGGTCCCAGCTCTCCGCGAACGCGGCGAGGACCGTCTCCCGCCCCTGGAACCACAGCGGCCAGGGCGGCATCGCCGTACGGACCTCCTCGGCCAGCAGTTCGGCCATGGCGGCCAGGTCGGCCCGCTCCAGCGCGTCGAGGTACCGCCGCAGCACCGCCCGCTCCCGTCCGGTGGCCTCCGCCGTCCGCGCCCAGTCCAGGCGCCGACCGGGCAGCCGCTCGCGCAGGGTGGCCCGGGCCCGCTGCAGGGCGCTGTTCACCGACGCCACGCTCGACTCCAGCAGGGTCGCGGTCTGCTTCGCCGGCCAGCCCAGCACGTCGTGCAGGATCAGCGCGGCCCGCTGCCGGGGCGGCAGGTGCTGCAACGCCACCAGGAAGGCCAGTTCCAGGGTTTCCCGGGCGACCGCCGCCGCCTCCGGCTCGGCGGCGCCCGGCGCGGCCGGTTCGCCCTGCGGGTCGGGCTCGGCGAGCCGGTCCGGAAACGGTTGCAACCAGGCGATGTCGGTACGGGGTGACTGCGATCCGGGGGCCGACGCGGGGGCGAGCTGCTGCGGCAGTACCCGGCGGGGCCGCCCGGCGAGGGCGTCGAGGCAGGCGTTCGTCGCGATCCGGTACAACCAGGCCCGGAACGTCGAGCGGGCGCGGAAGCCGCCGAGCCCCTTCCAGGCGCGCAGGAAGGTCTCCTGCACCAGGTCCTCCGACTCGTCGAACGAGCCGAGCATCCGGTAGCAGTGCACCCGCAGCTCCCGCCGGTGCCGCTCGGTGAGCAGCGTGAACGCGTCGCCGTCGCCCGCCCGCGCGGCGGCCACGAGGGCCCCCTCGTCGTCCGTCTCCGGCACTCGCCCTCCGTCCCGGCCGCCCGCCGTCAGTCGAGCGAGCGGATCGTCTGCTCGGTCAGCGCCCCGATCGACGGCAGGACCAGCGCGGCCCGCTCGCGCGCGTCCGGGTCGATCGGGTACGAGGCGTGCGGTACCGCCACCACCCGGGTCCCGGCCGCGGCGGCCGAACGTATCCCGTTGGACGAGTCCTCGATCGCGACGCAGCGGGCCGGGTCGGCGCCGAGCCGCTCCGCCACGGTCAGGTACACGTCGGGCGCCGGCTTGCCCCGCGCGACCCGCTCGGTGCTGAGCGTGAACCGGAACGCGCCGGTCAGTCCGGTCGCCGCCAGGGCCGCCTCGATCAGCCGGGGCGGCGAGGAACTGGCCAGCCCCAGGGGCCAGTTCACGGCGAGCCGGCGGACCACGTCGTCCGCGCCGTCGACGAGCGGTACGTGCGCCCGGTACCGCTCGGTCATCTCGGTGACCACGTCCTCGGCGACCCGCTCGGGCGAGCGGTCGACGCCGAGCTCCTCGCTGAGGTAGCGCGCCCACTCGCCGGTGCTCATGCCCATCAGCCGGCGCTGGCTGTCCGGCTGCCACCGGCCGCCGCGCTTGGCGACGTACCCCCGGCGCACCTCCTCCCAGACCGGCTCGGAGTCGACGATCACGCCGTCCAGGTCGAAGATCACTGCGTCGATCACGGAACCATCCTGCCGGATCGGCGTCAGGCGGTCTTGCGGGCGGCCTTCTTGGCCGCCTTCTTGGGTGCGGCCTTGCCCGCCGCCTTCTTCTCCGCCTGGGCGGTCTTCTTCGCGCCGCCGCCCGACTTGGCGGCGGTCTTCCTGGGCGCGGCCTTCTTCTCGGCGGCCTTCTTCTCGGCCGGCGTCGCCTTCTTCGTCGCCTTCGCGGCCTTCTGGGCGGACTTCGCCGAGGAGATCGGGGTCGGCCGACCGCCCGACGGCTCCTCGCCCCGGGCGGCCCGGGCCCGATCCACCGACGCCTTCAACGCGGCCATCAGGTCGACCGCCGCGGCCGGCGCCTCCTCCACCTCCTCCGGCTGGACCACCTCGCGCCCCTCCACCTTGGCGTCGATGATCTCCTGGAGGGCGGCCCGGTAGTCGTCGGTGAAGACGTCCGGCTCGAAGTCCCCCGCCATCGAGTCGATCAGCGAGCTGGCCATGGCGAGCTCCGGCGGGCGGACCTTGATGTCCTCGTCCAGGAAGCCGAAGTCGGGCTGCCGGATCTCGTCGGGCCAGAGCATGGTGTTGAGCAGCAGCACGCCCTCGCGTACCCGCAGCGTGGCGAGCTGTTCCCGCTGCCGCAGCGCCACCTTGACGATCGCCACCCGCTCCGAGTCGAGCAGCGCGTCACGCAGCAGCACGTACGGCTTGGTCGCCGCCCCGTCCGGCTCCAGGTAGTACGCGCGGTTGTAGAGGATCGGATCGACCTGCTCGGCCGGTACGAACTCCAGCACGTCGATGGCGTGCGAGGTGGTCAGCGGCAGCTCGGCGAAGTCCTCGTCGGTGAGGACCACCATCTCGCCGCCGCCGATGTCGTACCCCTTGGCGATGTCGTCGTAGCTGACCTCTTCGCCGTCGATCGAGCAGGTGCGCTTGTACCGGATCCGCCCGCCGTCGGTGCGGTGTACCTGGTGGAAGCGGATGTCCTTCTCCTCCGTGGCGGAGTAGAGCCGGACCGCGATCGAGACCAGGCCGAACGAGACGGCCCCCCGCCAGATTGCCCGCATCCCCGCTCCTTCCTGTCCCCGTATCGACCAGGATTCCATCTGATCGAAGCACGGACGAGCGTTTCCTGCTGGATCTAGGCTGGTGGGCGTGCCCGGCGCGCCGCTCAAGCCGATGCTCGCGATCACCGCCGAGCTGCCCTCGGGCCCCGACTGGGGGTACGAGTTCAAGTGGGACGGCGTTCGTGCGATCGCCGACGTCCGGGGAGGGTCGACCCGGCTCTGGGCCCGGTCGGGGGTCGAGATCACCACCGCCTATCCGGAGCTGGGCGCGTTGGGCGAGCGGCTGGACGACGTGCTGTTCGACGGCGAGGTGGTGGTGTTGAGCGGGGCCGGGATCCCCTCGTTCACGGCGCTGGCCGAGCGGATGCACGTACGGGAGAAGGGGCGGGCGGCGCGGCTGGCGGCGAGCATGCCGGTGACCTACATGATCTTCGACGTGCTCCGGTTGCGCGGGGCCGACCTGACCCGGTGGACGTACCGCGAGCGGCGGCTGACCCTGGACGAGTTGGAGTTGGCCGGTCCCCGCTGGGCGGTGCCGCCCGTCTTCCCGGACGGCCGGGCCACGTACGAGGCGGCCGGCGAGCACGGCCTGGAGGGGGTGGTGGCGAAGCGGCTCACCTCCACGTACCAGCCCGGTGTGCGCTCGCCCGACTGGGTGAAGGTCAAACTTGAGGTGACCGCCGACTTCGTGGTGGGCGGTTGGCGCCCCGGGGCCCGCAAGATCGGCGGGCTGCTGGTCGGCGTGCCGGGGCCGGACGGACTCCTCGTCTATCGGGGGCGGGTGGGCGGCGGGATCGGCGCGGCGACCGAGCGGGAGCTGTTGGGGCTGCTGGAGCCGCTGCGGGCGGAGCGGTCCCCGTTCGCCCCTGGGGTGCCGCGGGAGGATGCGCGCGGCGCGATCTGGGTAAGACCCGAGATCGTGGTGGAGGTCAAGTACGGCCAGCGCACGCCGGACGGGCGGCTGCGGTTCCCGAGGCTGCGCCGGCTGCGCCCGGACAAGGCCCCGGCGGAGGTGGACGATGCCGGCTGACCGGATCCGGGTCGAGGTGGAGGACCGGGCGCTGGAGCTGTCCAACCTGGACAAGGTGCTCTACCCGGAGGCGGGTTTCACCAAGGGCGAGGTGATCGACTACTACACCCGGGTCGCGCCGGTGCTGCTGCCGCACCTGCGGGACCGGCCGCTGACCCGGATCCGGTATCCGAACGGGGTCGACGGGCCGTTTTTCTTCGAGAAGAACGCCCCGGCCAGCACCCCAGACTGGGTACGCCTGGAGCGGCTGCCCGCGCCGGGGTCGAGCAAGGGGCGGGAGATGCTCGACTACGTGGTCGCCGACGACCTGCCGACGCTGGTCTGGCTGGCGAACCTCGCCGCGCTGGAGCTGCACACGCCGCAGTGGCGGGTGGGGGAGCACCCGGACATGCTGGTGGTGGACCTCGACCCGGGCGCGCCGGCCGGGCTGCCGGAGTGTTGCGGCGTCGCGATCCGCATGCGGGACCGGCTAGCCGAGGACGGCATCGCCAGCTACCCGAAGACCTCCGGCAAGAAGGGCATGCAGCTCTGCTGCCCGATCGCGGGCGGCCAGCCGGCCGAGGTGGTCTCCGCGTACGCCAAGCGGGTGGCGGAGGAGTTGGAGCGGGCCGAACCCAAGGGGATCACCTCGAAGATGGCGAAGCGGCTGCGGCCCGGCAAGGTCTTCATCGACTGGAGCCAGAACAGCGCCGCCAAGACGACGGTGACCCCCTACTCGCTGCGGGCGCAGGCATCGCCCACCGTCTCGACGCCGCTGACCTGGGCGGAGGTGGAGGCCGCGGTCTCGACCCGGCGGCGGCGCCCGGTACGCCAGTGCACCGCCGCCGAGGCGCTGGCCCGGGTCGAGAAGCACGGCGACCTGATGGCCGACCTGCTCGCGGGCGGGCCCGAGGTGCCGACCTGAGGGCTGGGCGGACCTGAGGGCCGCGGTGCCGACCTGAGGGCTGGGGCGCCCCGGCCTCCCGACGCGGCGCGCGCCTCGGACCCGAGCCCGCCTCGGACCCGGGGCGGGCGGGGGCGGGCGTGTCGTCGGCGAAAACCAAGTCTCTTCGTCGGCTCCACAACACACCCGTAGTGGCCACAACGAATGTGATGTGAAGGCGTCGGCGAAAGTTACTTTTCCGGGCTGTGCACAGGGTTATCCACAGCACGTCGAGTTATCCACAGGTCGGCGTCGTCCGGTGGTCCGGGGCGCGGACGCTCCGGAGGATGGGGACATGCCCGACACTCGCCCCGGCCTGGCCCGTCGGGTGGGTCGCCTGTTGCGGGCCGAGCGGGAGGCGGCGGGGCTCAGCCAGGAGGCGCTGGCGGCGCGGGTCGGCCTCACGCAGCAGCAGGTCTCCCGCTTCGAGCACGGGGGCATCGAACCGACCACCGGCCTGATCGAGCGGCTCTTCGACGGGCTCGGCCAGCAGTTGCGGCTCGACGTGGAGGCCCGGGACGCCGACCTCGACGCGTCGATCGACGCGGCACTGGCCGAGTTCGCCGCCGCCGAACTCGCTGCCCAGCGCCGACGCGCCGAGGAAGACGGCGGGGGAGAGGGCGGAGAAGACGACGAGGAAGGCGACGAGAGCTTCGGGACCGACACGGCCACGCTGCTGCTCCGCGACCTCGACGTGTTGCTGCGGCGGGCGCCCGAGCTGGCGTACCTGATCGACGGTGAGCTGGCGGCGGCGCTGCAGCGGGTCCCGCTGCGGCCGACTCGGATCGAGGTCGCCGTGGCCGGTGACGACCTGCCCGCGCTGGCGGACTGGATCGAGAGCATCCCGAACTGCCTGCGCTGGGTGGAACGGTGGCGGGACTTCAGCGGCTACGACCGCAGCCCGTTGCGCCCGGGCCCGCTGCGGTGGATGACGCCGTTCGGGGAGTTGCGGGCCCGCCTGCTGCCCCGGCTGCCGCCCGCGGTGGTGGTCACCACCGCGGACGGCCATGGCGTGCCGGTCCGGCCGCTGGTCGAGGTGCAACGGGAGGACCCGCACATCGCCCGGGTCATCGCCCGCGCCGCCGCGCGCGGCCTGTTCCAGTCGACGCTGGGCAGGAGAACGGTGGACGGTCCGGCGACGGTGGATGGTCAGTCGACGGTGGGCAGGGACGGCCCGAGCACGTCGTCCGCGTCGACGATCGTGTAGGCGTAGCCCTGCTCGGCGAGGAAGCGCTGCCGGTGGGCGGCGTACTCGGTGTCGATGGTGTCCCGCGAGACCACCGTGTAGAAGTGCGCCTGGCGACCGTCGGCCTTCGGGCGCAGCACCCGGCCCAGCCGCTGGGCCTCCTCCTGCCGCGAACCGAACGTGCCGGAGACCTGGATGGCCACCGTCGCCTCGGGCAGGTCGATGGAGAAGTTGCCCACCTTCGAGATGACCAGGGTGGCCACCTCGCCGGAGCGGAACGCGTCGAAGAGCCGCTCGCGTTCCTTGTTGGTCGTGGAACCCTGCACGATCGGCGCGTCCAGGAACTCGCCGAGCTGGTGCAGCTGGTCGATGTAGCCGCCGATGACCAGCACCTGCTCGCCGCGGTGCCGCTCCACCAGCGCCTTGACCACCGGCAGCTTGGTCCGGGCGGTCGCCGCCATCCGGTAGCGCTCCTCGGCCTCGGCGGTCGCGTACGCCATCCGCTCCGCGTCGGTGAGCGTGACGCGTACCTCCGTGCAGTCGGCCGGGGCGATCCAGCCCTGCGACTCGATGTCCTTCCACGGCGCGTCGTACCGCTTCGGGCCGATCAGCGAGAAGACGTCGCCCTCCCGGCCGTCCTCGCGCACCAGCGTCGCGGTCAGGCCCAGCCGGCGGCGGGCCTGCAGGTCGGCGGTGAAGCGGAAGATCGGCGCGGGCAGCAGGTGCACCTCGTCGTAGATGACCAGGCCCCAGTCGCGGGCCCCGAAGAGGTCGAGATGGGTGAAGGCGCCGCCGCGGCGCGCCGTGAGCACCTGGTACGTCGCGATGGTGACCGGACGGATCTCCTTCCGCTCGCCCGAGTACTCGCCGATCTCCTCCTCGGTCAGCGAGGTGCGGGCGATCAGCTCCCGCTTCCACTGCCGGCCGGCGACCGTGTTGGTGACCAGGATCAGCGTGGTGGCCTTCGCCTCGGCCATCGCCGCCGCCCCGACCAGGGTCTTGCCGGCGCCGCAGGGGAGCACCACCACGCCCGACCCGCCGGCCCAGAACTGCTCGACCGCCTCCCGCTGGTACGACCGCAGCGTCCACGCCGGCCGGCCGTCCTTGCCCGCCTCGGCGAGCTCGATCGGGTGCGCCTCGCCGTCCACGTAACCGGCCAGGTCCTCGGCCGGCCAGCCGAGCTTGAGCAGCGCCTGCTTGAGCCGGCCCCGCTCGGACGGGTGGACGAGGATGCTGTCGTCGTCCAGCTTCGCGCCGAGCATGCCGGCGAGCTTCTTGCTCTTGGCGACCTCGACCAGCACCATCCGGTCCAGGGCGCGCAGCACCAGCCCGTGCGAGGGGTCGTTGACCAGCTGCAACCGGCCGTACCGGTCCATCGTCTCGGCCACGTCGACCAGCAGCGCGTGCGGTACCGGGTAGCGCGAGTAGCGCAGCAGCGAGTCGACCACGCCCTCGGCGTCGTGCCCGGCCGCGCGGGCGTTCCAGAGTCCGAGCGGGGTCAACCGGTACGTGTGCACGTGCTCGGGCGAGCGCTCCAGCTCGGCGAAGGGCGCGATGGCCATCCGGCACGCCTGCGCGTCCGGGTGGTCGACCTCCAGCAGGAGCGTTTTGTCCGATTGCACGATCAACGGTCCACCGCTCACGCCAACGACCTCCCGTCGGAAACCGGTCGCATCCGGCGGCAGCCGGGCGACCCTCCAGTCTTGCACGGCGCATAACGAACCGGAAAAATCTTTCACCGAAAGCAACCGGACCGGCACTCTGATGCGTCTTGCTCAACGACTGCTGCCTGGGAGGGCTGATGATCCGTCCGAGTACCGCCGTCCGCGTCGTCCTGGTGGCAGCCGTCGTACTGGTCGGGGCCGGCGCGTGCACGTTCGATCCGACACCGGACCGGGGCGAATCATCCGTCGCACCGGTCAGCGTGGCGGAGCGGGCATCGGGGGCGAGCGGCACGCCCGGGCCGGATCAGACCCCCACCGTCACCCCGACGACCCCGGCCAGGCCGGCGCGTACCACGCCGACGCCGAGCCGTACCGCGTCCAAGCCGGCCCCGACACCGACGAAGGCCGCCGGGTGTCCCGAGGGCGAGAAGCAGCGCGACGTCGAGACGTACCTGGCCCGGCTCGGCGGATTTGGGACCGTCGCGGTGGACGGCAAGCAGTCGGCGGCCGACTGCGCGGCGATCAAGAAGTTCCAGCGGCGGTACGACATCCGACCCGCCGAGGGGCGGGCCGGCCCCGCCACGGCCGACGTCGCGCGCCGGCTGGCCAGCACCGACACCGCCAAGTGCCACGCCGGTGCGGGTACCACCTTCTGCGTCGACCTCACCCTGCAGACCGTCTGGGCGATGCGCGACGGCAAGGTGATCATGCCGCCCACCGTCACGCGTACCGGAATGCCGGGCTACCGGACGCCGGCCGGCACGTACAAAATCAATTTCCGCAACGTCAAGGAGTGGTCCGACCCGTACGAGGTGTGGCTGCCGTACTGGCAGCACTTCACCCAGGGCATGGGCTTCCACGAGACCACCACGTACCTGCACAACAAGTCGATCGGCTCGCACGGCTGCGTCAACCTGCTCCCCGCCGACGCCCGCAAGCTCTGGTCGCTGGGGAAGGTCGGCACCACCGTCAAGCTCTTCGGCCGCCGCCCCGGCACCTGACCCGGGAAGCCGCCGCGGCACCTGAGCAGGGAAGCCGGTTCGGACACCTGGGCGATCCGGACAGGGAGTGCGACTCTGGTACTCCGGGGACGGGCGCGGCCTGGGGAGGACGGATGACCGTGGAACACGAACCGGGGCCCGAGAACGGAGCGGCCGGCGCGCCGGTCAGCCGGGCCACGGCGATCGGGTACGCCCTGGTCGCCGTGGTCCTGTTCGGCTGGTTCCTCTACGGCTGGCTGGTGCTCCGGCAGGGCTTCGTCGACTCGGTCGGCGAGTCCGCCGGCACCGCCTTCGGGCTGCTGCTCCTCGTCTCCATCGTCGCCACGCTGCGGCAACTGCGGGACGACTGAGCCGAGCGCGGAGCGCTACTCGTCCAGCACCGCGGCGGTGATCCGGTGCAGCGCGAACGTGTGCAGCATGTCCGTGCGCTCGTCCTCGGCGCGCAGGTAGCCCGCGCCCATCGACACCGGGCGGACCAGCCGGGACGCGGTCGCCCCGTGTGCGTCGACGTAACCGACCCAGACCAGCGCCTTGTCCCGTACCGCCTGCTGGAGCACCGCGAGCGCCTGGGTGTGCGCGAGCGCCTGGGCGGTACCGGCGCCGTCCCGGCCGCCCGCGGCGCGCACCGTCGCGGGCGCCCGCTGGGCCGCCCGGGCCGCCGCGTCGCCCCGGCGGACCTGCTCGACGATGCCGAGCAGCCGCGGCCGGGTCAGCCGGGGCGGGGCCAGCGGGTCGGTGACCCGGTTGGCCACCGAGGCGCGGGCCGGCGCCCGCCGGGCCTTCGGCCGGGTCAGCACGGCCGCGCCGCTGGCGTCCTCCGCCACCGGCGCGTACCCCGCCTCGCGCAACGCGTTCAACATCCGTCCCACCTGGAACGGCGTGACCAGCACGGTCGGCGCCAGCCGCCGCAGCGAGAGCGGTTCGAGCCGCCGGTCGGCGAGCACCTCGGTCAGCAGTGCCTCGTCGTCGCTGCGCAGGTACGCCCCGGCCGAGCCGACCCGCAGGCCGCCGTGCCGCCGGGCCACGTCGTCGATCAGGTACCGCAGCCCCTGCGGCACCGGGGTGCGGGAGCGCCGCTGGAAGAGGGCGTGCAGGTCGTCGGCGGCGTAGCCGGCGTCCAACGCCCGCCGGACGCTGGTCTCGGTGACCCGGTGCACGCTCGCGGCGCCCGCCGACTCCGGCTCGGCCACCGCCTCCAGCTCGGCCGCCAGCGTCGGGTCCGGCGGGCCGGGCACCACCACGGTCAGGTCGGCCTGCACCAGGAAGTGGTCGACCGGCGCCGGAAGCAGCGCGTCCAGCGCCCGTACCGCCGTGGAGGGCTCGTCCGCGCCCGCGCCGGCCTGCGGGCGCAGCCCCAGCGGATCCTCGGCCGCGGTCCGCCCGTCGGCCGGCTCGTCGGCCAGCAGCAGCCGCCCGTACGAGGTGAGCGCGCCGAGCCCGGTCACGCCCAGCAGCGCCGCCTCGGTGAGCGCCTCCCGGTGCGCCGCCTCGCGTCCCTTGCTGCGCCGGGGCGCGTGCCAGGCGAGCAGTCCGAGCAGCTCCTCCGGGTCGGGTGCCGCCCCGGGTTCCAGCTCGGCGAGGACGCCGAGCACGGCCCGCCGCGCGGCGGTGGCGCCGATCCGCTCCACCTCGGCGGAGAGGACGGCGATCGGGCGGTCCCGGTCGTCGCGCTGCCCGACCAGGCCGGCCTGCCGACTCATGGTCAGCCACGCGCGGGCCAGGTGGTCCCAGCGCTGGGCCAGCGAGGCGCTTCGCCAGACCTCGTACGCCGTGGTCGGCAGCACCTGCTGGTCGGCGCCGGCCCGGGTGGTGGTCGACCCGCTCAACTCCAGCTCGCCGATCAGGCCGGCCGCGTACGCCACCTCCAGCAGCAGCGCGCCGGTCGGCTCGTCCACGCCCGTGGCCCGGGCCAGGCGGCGCAGGTCGCGCACCCCGACCCCGCCCGCGCGCAGCACCGGCGCCGGCTCGGCGGCGAGGTTCTCCAGCAGCGCCTCGGTGTGCCGTACCGCCTCCATCGCCTGGCCGGTGCCGGCCGAGTCGACCGCCTTCGGCTCGCGGGACTGCGCGCCCAGCGCCGGCGGGCGCGGGCGGACCGAACCCAGCGGCCCGGTGTCCCGCCGCAGCAGCAGCCCCACCTCGCGGGGCAGCTCCACGGCCGCCCCGCCGGGCGAGGAGGGCGCGTCCGAGATCGGCACCAGCAGCGCGTGCTCGACCAGCCAGCGGACCATCGCGGCGCTGCCGGCGCCGCCCTGGTCGGCGCCGAGCCCGCCGTCCGGACCGGGCGCGGGCGGCTGCCCGCGCAGCGCGCCGGGCGGGAGCGTACCCACCGGCGGGCCGGCGGCGAGCCGGTCGAGGATCGCCCGCGCCTGCGGCGGCGCGGAGAGCAGGGTACGGCGCAGCCGGGCCGGATCGGCCACCAGCTCGGCCGCGGCGTCGTCCAGTTCGGCGGCGGGCCGGCCCAGACCGGCCGGGTACGCCGGGCACACCTCGTCCACGCTCGGCACCACCCGCAGCGCCGTCTCCGGGCCGTAGAGCAGGAACAGCGCGCGCAGCCGGTCCACCGCGGCGCGTACCGCGGCCGGCTCGACGCCCTGCGCCGGCACCGCCGCCACCGCCAGTACGGCGGCGACCGAGGTCAGGTCATCGTCCGGGTCCCGGGTCAGCCGGGCCGCGTCCAGGATCTGCAGGGTGAACTGGTCCAGCCCGTCGAGCGCCCGGGCGACCGAGACCCGCGACTGGGCGCGGGCGGCCAGCGCGGACAGGTCGGCCGGTACGGGCACGACGAGGTCCGGCCGGAGCTGGAAGAGCGCCGCCAGCGCGTCGTCGGGCAGCGTCCTCAGGTGGTCGGCGAGTGAGGTGGTCATCGTCGTTCCACGCTATCCGGCCGGGAGCCGGTCCCGCGCCTCGGACGGTGGTCGAGATGGCCGCGACCAAATGGCCCATGTCACGATCGTCGACATGACCTCCCCCGCTGTCGGCTTCGACCTCGACATGACCCTCATCGACTCCCGTCCCGGCATCGCGGCGGCGTACCGGGCGCTGACCGAGCGGACCGGGGTCTACGTGGACGCGGACGCGGCCGTGTCGCGGCTGGGCCCACCGCTGCGGCAGGAGCTGGGGCTGTGGTTCCCGCCGGAGGGGGTGGAGGCGGCGGTCGAGACGTACCGGGCGCTCTACCCCTCGTACGCGATCACGCCGTCGCTGCCGCTGCCCGGCGCCCTCGACGCGATCGCCGCGGTCCGCCGGGCCGGGCTGCGGGCGGTGGTGGTGACCTCCAAGCTCGGCCGGCTCGCCCGGTTGCACCTGGAGCACGTGGGGCTGGTGGTGGACGAGGTGGTCGGCGACCTGTTCGCGGAGGGCAAGGCGACCGCGCTGACCGAGCACGGGGCGGTGCTCTACGTCGGCGACCACGTCGCGGACATGACCGCCGCCCGCGTCGCCGGCGTTCCCGGCATCGGTGTGACGACCGGCCCATGCTCGGCGTCCGAACTGCTCACGGCCGGGGCGAAGCTCGTACTGGACGATCTGACCGGATTCCCTGCGGCGCTGAACCGGTCGATGCGGCTAGCCTTGTGACACCAGCAGTCTCACACGAAGCAGAGGTCTACAGGTGCCGACCGGGCGAGTGAAGTGGTACGACGCGGCCAAGGGGTACGGGTTCGTCACCAGTGACGAGGGTGGCGACGTGTTCCTGCCCAAGGGTGCGCTGCCCGCTGGCGTCACGGAGCTCAAGGGCGGCCAGCGGATCGAGTTCGGCGTGGTGGAGAGCCGCCGGGGCGCGCAGGCGCTCGGCGTGAAGCTGTTGGACGCCCCGCCCTCCGTGGCCGAGCTGCGTCGGCGGCCGGCCGAGGAACTGCACGGGCTGGTCGAAGACATGATCAAGGTGCTTGAGGCGAAGGTGCAGCCCGACCTGCGCCGGGGCCGCTTCCCGGACCGCAAGACCGCGCAGACGGTCGCGCAGCTGGTCCACGCGGTCGCCCGCGAGCTGGAGATCTGAGCCGGCCGGTCAGGCCCGGGCCGGCTCCGCCAGCGGCGGTACCGGCGGGGTCAGGCCGGCCCGGGCGGCGCGCCCCAGCAGGGCGTTGACCGCCCCGTAGCCGGCCTCGCCCAGCCGGTCGGTGAACTCGTTCACGTAGAGGCCGATGTGCTGGTCGACCACGGCCGGCTCCATCTCCTGGGCGTGCTCCAGCACGTACCCCCGGGTGGCGGCCGGATCGGCCCAGGCCCGGCGTACCGAGGCGCGGACCCATCCGGTGGCCTCGACCGGGTCGACCGCGCCCTTGCGGGCGAGGATCGCGCCGAGCGGGATCGGCAGGCCCGTGTCGCCCTCCCACCACTCGCCGAGGTCCACCAGCGCCGTCAGGCCGTGGCGCGGGTAGGTGAACCGCGCCTCGTGGATCACCAGTCCGGCGTCGTACCGCCCCGCGGCGACCCCGGGCATGATCTCGTGGAACGGCACGACCTCGATCCGGGCCGGCGGGCGCCGCGCCGACCAGAGCCGGAAGAGCAGGTACGCGGTGGTCCGCTCGCCCGGTACGGCGACGGTCGCGCCGCTCAGGTCGTCCCGGTCGCCCCGGGTGAGCACCAGCGGCCCGCAGCCCCGCCCGAGCGCGCCGCCGCAGGGCAGCAGCTCGTAGTCGTCGAGCAGCCAGGGCAGCGCCGCGTAGCTCACCTTGACCAGGTCGAACGCGCCGCGTTCGGCGGCGGTGTTGGTGACGTCCACGTCGGCGTAGGTCACCTCGACCGGCGGGGCGTCCGGGACCAGCCCGTGCACCAGGGCGTGGAAGACGAAAGTGTCGTTGGGGCAGGGCGAGAAAGCCAACGAGAGCGCCACGACCACACCGTAACCACGCCGCCGGAGGGGAGCGCGCACCGCCCCCGCCGATGGTGGCGGGCCTCGCCCCCGCGTCGGACCGTCGAGCGCGCGGGCGGTCGGCGGGCGGCCCGGGGATCGGCCCTCGGCCCGCGCCGGTCAGCCGAGGTTCGCGGCGGCGGCGGTGAGCGCGTCGAACGCCTCCCGGAGCCGCCACGCACCCCGGTCGCGCGGGCCGACGGGGTTGGAGACGGCGCGTACCTCGGCGAACGGCAGCTCGGCCTGGGCCGCGGCGACGGCGACGCCGTACCCCTCCATCGCCTCGGCCACCGCGTCCGGGAAGCGGGTCGCGAGGGTCTTCGCCGTCTCGGCGGTACCGGTGACCGTGCTCAGGGTGAGCACCGCGCCGGCCGTGGCGCGGGGCAGGGCGGTACGCAGCTGGGCCAGGAGCGACGGGTCCGCCGGGATCGCGGGCGGCGCGCCCAACTGCGCCAGCGGCATGCCGAGCTCCTCGATCGGGAGGAAGCCCTCGGGCGACTCGGCACCGAGGTCGGCGGCGACGCTGCGGGTGGCGAGCACGATCGTGCCCAGCGAGGCGCGCTCCGGGAAACCGCCGCCGACGCCCGCGCTGACCACCGCCCGGTACGGCCGTCCGGCGGCCTCGGCGAGCGCGATCAGGCGGGCGGTACCGGCGGCGGCGCTGGCCGGGCCGACCCCGACCGGCGCGACCGTGACCGGTACGTCCGGAACGAGACCGGCGCGGATCGCCTCCGCCTCGGCCGGTACGGCGGTGACGACCAACAGACCACTGCTCACGTGATGGGTCCCTGGGGTTCGGGGCGGGCCTCGTCGTCACCGGAACCGGTGCGCGGCGGTACCGCGGATGAGGGTCGGTAGATGTGGAATCCGGGCGGCGCGTCGTCGGGTGCCTTCTCGTGGGGTGGGGCCCACCGTCCCCGCTCGCGCGTGTCCTCGGGGGCGGGTGGGGCCCACCGTCCCCCGCGAATCCCGTCAGGCTTGATGTCTTCGCGTGGAACGGTGGGCCCCACCCGTGCCGTGGGCGGCGTCCGTTCGGCCCGGACGACCCGCTCCGGATTCGGTGCGACCGGCGCTGCGGCGTCGCCGCCTTGCCCGGATTCAGTGTTCTGGGTAGCGGCAGGTGGTTCGGGGTCGGGGGTGGCGCGGCCGAGCAGGCGGTCTTCGCGCAGCCGGCGCGCGAGCACCAGGGCCCGTACGGCGGCGAGCACGGCGAACCCGGCCACCGTGCCGACGCCGATCCGGCCGTCGACCGGGATCAGCCCGAGGCCGCCGCCGGCCACGAAGGCGAGCATGAGCACGGTCTCGGAGTGGGCGAAGGCGCTCGCCCGCTGCAGCTCGGAGACCCGCTCCTGGATCGCGGCGTCGACGGCGAGCTTGCTGATCCCGCTGATCGCGGCGGTGACCAGGGCGAGCAGGGCTACGGTCAGCAGCGAGAAGCGCAGCGTGGTGAGGATCGCCACGCCGGCCACGATGACCAGGCCGCTGGACTGGATGGCGGTGGGGCGCTGGATGCGCAGCCGGGTGCCGACCGCGGTGGCGAGGAAGGTGCCGGCCGCGAGCACGCCGCCGATCACACCGAGCGCGGCGCTGTCGGTGAGTCGCCGCCCGAGCACCTCGGTGGTCAGGTCGCCCGCCTTGATGGCGAAGGCGAAGAAGAGCAGCAGGAAGCCGTAGAGGGCGCGCAGCGCGGCGCTGCCGACCAGGGTGGAGACGACCAGCGCGCCGCCCGGCCCGCCCCGCAGGGCCCGCTCGCCCCGGCCACGGCGCAGGCCCAGCGCGCGGAACGGTCCGGGCATCGACTCCGGTGGCTCGGAATCCGCCCGGGGCGGCAGGCGCAGGGAGATCACCATGCCGACGAGGAAGATCACCGAGGCGACCCGCAGCGACCACTGCGGGCCGACCCAGAACGCCGCGAGCCCGAGCGGGGCCACCACCGCCCCGGCCACGGTGCCGTAGACGCTGGCCCGCGCCCCGGCCTGGGAGAGGTTCAGCCCCTCGGGCAGCAGCCTCGGTACGGCGGCCGAGCGGGCCACGCCGTACGCCCGGGAGAGCGCGAGCACCCCGAAGGCGGCGGGATAGAGCCCGAAGCCGTGCAGGTAGTCCGAGATCAGCCAGGCGAGGAAGGCGCGGCCGAGCATGGTCGCCGCGAGCGCGTACCGCCGGCCGTGCCGGAAGTGGTCGAGCAGCGGCCCGACCACCGGTGCGAGCAGCGCGAACGGCACCATGGTGACCAGCAGGTAGAGCGCGACCTTGCTGCGCGCCTCGCCCAGCGGCGCGTTGAAGAAGATCGTGCCGGCGAGCCCGATCGCGACCAGCGTGTCCCCGGCGCAGGAGACGGCGTGCAGGTCGAACAGGCGGATCATGCCGGCCTCGCCGGCGGCGCCCCGAGCCCGGGCCGAACCGGCCTGGCGGGTGATCCACCGCCCGCTCCGCAGGGACCCGCGGAAGAGCAGGCGGAGCAGCCGGACGAACATGCCGACCGCACGCCCCAGGGCAGACCGTCGGCCACGGCGGTCAGCGCGGGAGAAGAGCGGCATGGGGACCATCCTCGCCCATCCGGGCGACGTCTGTCCGGCCTCGGGCGCGATTCCCCCGCCCCCGCCCCGGACCTTCTCCGCGGGTCGCCCGCCGGATGGCGCCGACCGGTGCGGGTCGCCCGCCCGGGCCTCCCCACAGGCCGTGCGGGGTCGTGCGGGCGGGACGTCCGGGCTGCCGGGCCGCCGCGTGGGGCCTCGGGCGGACAGGTGTGGAAGTCGTACCGGGGTGTGGCTGCGGCCGGGCCACCCGGATGGGGAAGAATGGGAGAGTGACCAGGACCGCCGCCACTCGCGCCGCACGTCTCGACCAGGTCTGCGCCAACGCCGTGGACGTGGCCCGCGCCGGGATCACCGAGGTCGAGCCGACCGACGTCGGCGACCACCTCGCCGCGGTGGCGGAGGGGGACCGGCTCGTCACCCACCTCTTCGAATGCCGCCTCGCGGGCTACCGCGGCTGGCGCTGGGCGGTGACGGTGACCCGCGTGCCGCGCAGCCGGCACGTCACGGTCTGCGAGACCGTCCTGCTGCCCGGCCCGGACGCGCTGCTGGCGCCGGGCTGGCTGCCCTGGCAGGAGCGGCTGAAGCCGGGCGATCTCGGCCCGGGCGACCTGCTGCCGAGCCCGCCGGACGACGAGCGGCTGGCCCCGGGCTACCTGCAGTCGGACGATCCGGCGGTCGAGGAGACCGCCTGGGAGCTCGGCCTCGGCCGGGCCCGGGTGCTCTCCCGCGAGGGGCGTACCGAGGCGGCGCAGCGGTGGTACGACGGCGACCACGGCCCGGGCGCCCCGATCTCCGTGGCGGCCCCCGCCTCCGCCCGCTGCGGCACCTGCGGCTTCTACCTGCCGATCGCGGGCGCGCTGCGGCAGGCGTTCGGGGTCTGCGGCAACTTCTACGCCCCCGACGACGGCCGGGCGGTCAGCGCCGACCACGGCTGCGGCGCGCACTCGGAGACCCTGGTCGACTCGCCCGAGACGCCGGTCGACGAGCTGCCCACGGTCTACGACGACAGCGAGGTCGAGGCGGTGGCGGTCAGCCGGCCCGAGGGGTCGGTGACGGACGGCGAGCCGGCGGAGCCGTACGGACACGGCTGAGCCGCCCCGCGCGGACCCCGACCCGCGATCCCGGGCGGGTACGCCGGCGTCAGCGCGCCCGGTCCTGGCCGGCGGCGCTCTGCCGCCGATCCCCGGTCCCGCCCGGCCGGCCTCCGGCGGCCCGGCGGCGGCGCCGGTTGGCGTCGTGCCGGATCATGACCGCCAGGCCGACGAAGCCGGCGAGGAACCCGGAGAGGCAGATCCAGAGCCAGTTCTCGTGCCCGTTCGCCGCCAGCCAGTCCCGGAAGAAGAGCAGCAGCACCAGGCCCGCGACCGCCCACGCGACGATCCCGCCGACGGCGAACGGCACCATGGGCGGATCGAGCGGCTCGGGCCGCGGCGGTTCCTGCGACATGCAGGTCAGGGTACGGGATCAACTTCCGCTTCTCGCGACTGATCTGCGACGATGCGCGGAAGTTCGCGACCCCCCTCTGCGAGGACTTGATGGCTACAACCCCTGTCCGGACCGGCGGTACAGCCGCTCCGGTGACACCACGTAACGGTTTCGACCGCTTCTTCGAGATCTCGGCCCGCAACTCCACCCTCGGCCGGGAGCTGCGCGGTGGCCTGGCCACCTTCTTCACGATGGGTTACATCGTGGTGCTCAACCCGCTGATCCTCGGCAACGCCGTGGACGGCGACGGCAAGCGGCTGGCGATTCCCGCGCTCGCGGCCGCCACCGCTCTGGTGGCCGGCGTGATGACCCTGCTGATGGGGGTGGTCGCCCGGTTCCCGCTGGCGCTCGCCGCCGGCCTGGGCGTCAACGCGCTGGTGGCGTACGAGATCGCGCCGGAGATGACCTGGGCCGACGCGATGGGCCTGGTCCTGATCGAGGGCGTCATCATCGGGATCCTGGTGCTGACCGGGCTGCGCACCGCCGTCTTCCACGCGGTACCGACGCAGCTCAAGACGGCGATCGGGGTGGGCATCGGCCTGTTCCTGACGATCATCGGGCTGGTCGACGCCGGATTCGTCCGGCGCGTACCGGACGCCGCGAACACCACCGTGCCGGTCGGGCTGGGCATCAACGGGACGCTGGTCTCCTGGCCGGCGCTGGTCTTCGTGGCCGGGCTGCTGCTGACCGTCGTGCTGGTGGTGCGCCGGGTCCGGGGCGCCATCCTGATCGGCATCCTCGGCTCGACCGTGCTGGCGATCGTCGTCGAGGCGGTCGCGAACGTCGGACCGTCCGTGGTGAACGGGCAGCCGAACCCGCGGGGCTGGGCGCTGAACGTACCGGAGCTGCCGAAGACCGTGGTGGACGTGCCCGACCTCTCCCTGCTCGGCAACTTCAACGTCCTCGACTCGTGGAGCCGGGCGGGCGTCCTGGTGACGCTGATGTTCGTCTTCACCCTGCTGATCACCGACTTCTTCGACACCATGGGGACGATGGTCGCGGTCGGTCAGGAGGGCGGGCTGCTCGACGCGGACGGCACGCCGCCGCGTACCCGGGAGATCCTGCTGGTGGACTCGGTGGCTGCGGCGGCCGGCGGGGCCGCGAGCACGTCGAGCAACACGTCGTACATCGAGAGCGCGGCGGGCGTCGCGGAGGGTGCCCGTACGGGCGCGGCGAACCTGGTCACCGGCGGGCTGTTCCTGCTGGCGATGTTCCTCGCGCCGCTGGTCGAGGTGGTGCCCTTCGAGGCGGCCTCGACGGCGCTGGTGGTGGTCGGGTTCCTGATGATGACCGCGGTACGGACGATCGACTGGTCCGACTACGAGATCGCCATCCCGGCGTTCCTCACCATCGTGCTGATGCCGTTCACCTACTCGATCTCCAACGGGATCGGCGCCGGTGTGATCACGTTCGTGTTGATCAAGCTGGCGAAGGGGCGGGCGGGGCAGGTGCACCCCCTGCTGTACGGGGTGGCCGGGCTCTTCCTGCTCTACTTCCTGCGCGGGCCGATCGAATCGGTGATCTTCTAAACTCCCTCGTGATCGATGTCATAACGGTGGTCGTTAGCCTGGCTTATTAGCTAGGCTAACTATCGTGACGGAGCGGACGGTGATGGCGAAGCGCGTCTCAGCGGCGCAGCTGGCTAGCCAACTGCGTGACGCCATCACCCGGCTCAACCGACGGGTCCGGCAGGCCCGCCCGGTCGACGACCTCACGCTCACGCAGCTCTCCGCGCTCACCAGCCTGCGGCTGGCCGGCGCGTTGACCCCGCGCGAGCTCGCCGACACCGAACGGGTCCAGCCGCCGACGATGACCAAGACCGTCTCGAAGTTGGAGGAGCGCGGCCTCGTGCAGCGCACCCCCCACCCGACCGACGGTCGCCAGGTGATCCTCTCGATGACCGAGGCCGGCCGCGTGGTGCTCGCCCAGCTGGAGCGGACGCGCAACGAGTGGCTGGCCCGCCGGCTCGCCGAGTTGACCCCGGAGGAACGCGACACGCTGCTGCGCGCCGCGGAGATCCTGCAGAAGGTGGCTCGCGCCTGACCGGCGCGCAACTCACCGGGTCCGCTTCGTCCGCCGTGGATGACGCGTACGACCCGAGGAGGCGCACCCCGAGTGCGGGCAAAGCTGAGCACCATGTTCCAGTCCCTGCAGGTACGTAACTACCGGCTCTTCGCCATCGGTCAGCTGACCAAGCTGATCGGGGTATGGATGATGTTCACGGCACAGGACTGGCTCGTCCTCGACCTGTCGGGCGACCGGGCGAGCGCCCTGGGCATCGTCACCGCCCTGCAGTTCACCCCGGTGCTCCTGCTCACCCTCCTCTCCGGCCGGCTCGCCGACCGCTACGACAAGCGGGTCATCCTCTTCATCGCCAACGCCACCTGGGCGGTGCTCGCGCTCGGCATGAGCCTGCTGGTGGTCACCGGCGTGGTCCAGCTCTGGCACGTCTTCGTCTTCGCCGCGCTGCTCGGTACCGCCAACGCGGTGGAGACCCCGGTGCGCCAGTCGTTCGTCTCCGAACTCGTCGGTACGCCGCTGCTGCCCAACGCGCTGTCGCTCTCGGCGGCGACCTTCAACTCCGCCCGGATCATCGGCCCCGCCCTCGCCGGCGTCGCGATCGCCGCCTTCGACGTCGGCCCGGTCTTCCTGATCAGCGTCGTCGGCTCGCTCGCGCCGCTGGTCGGCGTGGTCCGCATGAACGGTGCCGAGCTGCACCGCGCCGCCCTGCCGCCCCTGCACGAGCGCGACTCGGCCCGGGTGGTCGACGGGCTGCGGTACGTCCGGCGCCGGTCGGACCTGATCCTGCCGATGGTGCTGATGTCGGTGATGGGGATGACGCTGTTCAACTTCCAGCTCACCCTCGCCGCGCTGGCCAAGACCGTGTTCCACACCGGCGCCGCGTCGTTCGGGCTCTTCACCACCGTGCTGGCCGTCGGCTCGCTGGGCGGGGCGCTGAGCGGCAGCGGCCGGCGCGCCCGTCCCTCGGTCTGGCTGGTCCTCGGTGCCGCGGTGGCCTGCTCGGTCTTCGGCACCCTGGTCGGCCTGGCGCCGACGTACTGGCTGGTGGTGCTCTTCCTGGTGCCGACCGGCTTCTTCACCGTCTTCTTCGCCCAGGCGGCCAACCAGCGGGTGCAGCTCGGCGTGGACGCCGCCTTCCGGGGCCGGGTCATGGCGCTGTGGGTGCTGGTCTTCCTCGGTACCAACCCGATCGGCGCCCCGGTCGTCGGCTGGGCCGCCCAGCACCTGGGCGCCGGCGCCAGCATCTGGCTCGGCGGGCTGATCTCGCTGGTCGCCTCGGTCGCCGCGCTGATCTGGCAGCTGCGGCGCGACGGGGTACGGCTCCGGCTCCGGCTCGCCCCGGTGCCCCGCGTCTACCTGGTGCCCGAGGACACCTACGTGGAAAGCCGCGCGGCCTGACGAACAGCGGAAAGGCGGCCCGCCCACCCCCTCGACGGGGTGGGGGGGGCGGCCGTCGACGAGATCCGCGGGGGGATCGGCCGGGTTAGCGCGCGCTGGTGCGACC
>NZ_JBFAPK010000066.1:0-22164 GCF_040676675.1 Micromonospora sp. NPDC049559
CCAACCAATCCTGTTACACTCCCTCTCGTTTTCTTTATTTTCCGCCCCCGCGCGGGGGCCGGTCTCGGGGGGTGCCGGCCCGGCGCCGGGCCGCCACACACCCACGGGTACCGGCTGCTCAGCTGACCCCGACGGTCTGCCGTTCGGGCTCGATCACGGCCACCACGCGCTCCTGTTCCCGGGAGTAGGGCACCCCGATGTACTTCGTGGACAACTGGTCGACGATCTGCCACGCCGCGTCGCCGTCGAGCCATTCGACCACCCGCCCGCGGATCACGACGGGTTCGAACGGGTTGTCGGCCGGCGCGATGGAGAGCGCCACCCGGGGGTCGCGGCGCAGGTTGCGGGCCTTGCGCGAGGCCGGCCCGGTGAGGAAGACGATCCGGTCGCCGTGGGTGCCGACCCAGAGGGGAACGGCGTGGGGCGAGCCGTCCGGCAGGACGGTGGCGAGGTGGGCGATCGAGGTGCCGTCGAGTACGCGGCGTACGTCGGGGT
Organism: Micromonospora sp. NPDC049559; assembly: GCF_040676675.1. Lineage (NCBI taxonomy): Bacteria > Bacillati > Actinomycetota > Actinomycetes > Micromonosporales > Micromonosporaceae > Micromonospora > Micromonospora sp. NPDC049559. The sequence goes on from NZ_JBFAPK010000066.1 coordinate 496, forward strand.
CGAGCATGTCTTTTCCTTTCGGCGGGTCGTCGGCTCGGCGGGGTTGCCGGCCCGGCGGGATCGTCAACTCGGCGGGGTGGCCGGGGCTGGCGAGGATCAGCGGAGCACCTCGTAGTGGAGGTGGGTCACGCCCGGCGCCGGGACGGCCTCGACGAGGCGGAGCCGCACGTGCTCCGGGAGCGACTGGAAGAAGGGCCGACCGCCGCCGAGCAGGATCGGCACCTGGTGCAGGATCACCTCGTCGACGAGGCCCGCCGCCAGGGCGGCGGTGGTGACGCCCCCGCCCATGAGGGCGACGTCCCTGTCGCCGGCGGCGGCCCGCGCGGCCGCGACCGCGTCCTCGATTCCGGTGGTGATCAGCGTCTGCCGGTCGTCGCCCATGCCGGGCACCGGCCGGTGGCTGAGCACGAACAGCGGCGCCTCCGGGTGCGGGGTCCCGCCGTTGATCCACCCGGAGTCGTCGTAGGTGTTGCGGCCGGCCAGGCTGGCGCCGACGCGGCCGGCGAGGGCGTCGAAGACCCGGGCGCTGGGCGCGCTCAACCGGAACCCGTCGAAGACCTGGCTGGGCGTGTCGCCGTCGAAGTACCAGTCGAACAGCATCGACGCGTCGCCGAGCCCGCGCCCGGCGCCGGGGTTACGACCGGTGATGTATCCGTCGACCGAGACCGACAGCCCGACGATCACTCTGCTCATGCCCGTACCCCGTCCTTAGTTCCTTCAAGAGACTCCATGACCGTAGCAGTCTAAGTTCCTTAAGGGAACCCCGACTGCTAGACTGATCCCATGCAGCGCACGAACTTCGCCGAAATGGCCTGCTCGATCGCCCGTACGCTGGACGTGATCGGCGAACCCTGGTCGCCGCTAGTCCTGCGGGACGTGTACGCCGGGTTCACCCGGTTCGAGCAGATCCAGGCGGACCTCGGCATCTCGCGCAAGGTCCTGACCGAGCGGCTGAACCACCTCGTCGCGCACGGGGTGCTCGAACGCCGGCCCTACGACCAGCGACCCCGGTTCGAGTACGTCCTGACCGAGAAGGGCGCCGAACTCGTCGACCTGTTGATGGTGATGGTCGGCTGGGGCGACAGGTGGCTCGCCGGTGCGGCCGGCCCGCCGGTGCTGTACCGCCACCACGCCTGTGGCGAGGTCAGCCACGTCGATCTGCGCTGCGCCCACTGCGGCGAGCCGATGCACGCCCGCGACGTGGACCTGCTACCCGGGCCGGGCGCGGCCCGGTGAAGCGGTCGCCGCCTACCGTGGATCATCCGGCGCGGGCCGTCGACGGAGACAACCCTGCGCTCGCCAGTCACCTCAACGGTGTGTCTGACCTGAGGCTGACCCTAGGGTCAGCTCCGACGTTCGGCGAGGGTGAGCCAGGCCGCGCTGGCGAGACCCAGGATCGAGGCGACGGTGAGCCACGAGAAGGCGGTCTGGAAGGCCGCGTTTACTCCGCCGGGCAGTTCGTGGGCGAGCACGACGGTGAGAGCGGCGCCGCCGAGTGCCCCGCCGACCCGTTGCAGGATGTTGACCTGGGTGGTGGCGTCTGGAAGCTGTTGTGGGGTGACTGCCTGGTAGGCGGAGATTCCCGGCGGCACGACCGCGACCGCGAGGGCCATGCCGCGCAGTAGCAGCAGGGCGAGCACCAGTGGTTCGGGCAGGTTGGTGCCGGCGATCGCGAACGGCGCGGTGGTGGCGGCTGCGGCGAGCATGCCGTACAGGCTCACCACGCCGCCGCCGAACCGGTCAACGAGCCGCCCGCTGAGGGGTAGTAGCAGGGCGGTGCCGAGGCCGAGTGGTATCAGTGTCAGGCCGGTCCCGATCACGCTGGTGTTTCGGCCGATCTGGAAGTACAGCGGGAACAGCAGCGTCGCGCCGAACATGATGGCGCCGGTGACCGCGGTGGTCACGGTCGCTGCGGCGTACGCGCGGCTGGCGAACAGCCGTAGGTTGAGTATCGGGTGGGCGGCGCGGCGGGTGTGCCCGGCGAACGCGGCGAGCGCGACGAGCCCCACCAGCACGGGGGCAAGTGTCTCGGGTGCCGCGATGCTGCCCCGCTCGCCCGCCACGGTGAGGCCGTAAACCAGCAGCGGGACGCCGACACTGACCAGCAGCAGGCCCGGCCAGTCCAGGCGGCCGGGACGGTCGTCCGTCCGGTCGCGCGGCACGTACCGCCAGCCCAGCCAGAGCCCGAGTCCGCCGAGCGGCAGGTTCACCAGGAACAGCCAGGGCCAGGATCCGGCGTGCACGATCAGTCCACCGAGCACCGGGCCGAGCACCGGCCCCAGGGTCACGGCGATACCGAGGGTGGCCATGACCCGGCCCAGGCGGTGCGGGCCGACCGCCTGGCCGAGCACGGTCTGCCCGGCAGGCACCAGCACTCCGGCGCTGAGCCCCTGGAGCACCCGTGCCGCGACCAGCCACCACACGTTGTCGGCGAGGGCACACAGTGCGGACGCCACGGCGAAGGCGGCCAGTGAGGCCATCCACACCCGGCCGACACCGAAGCGGCGTCCAAGCCATCCGCTGGCGGGCAGCGACACGCCGAGAGCGATGAGGTATCCGTTGGCGACCCACTGAGCTTCGCCGAGGCCGGCGCCCAGGTCGGTGGCGATGGTGTCGAGGCCGACGTTGACGATCGACGTGTCGAGTTGGCCGATGAACGCGCCGAACGCTATTACCAGGGCGAGTCGCCACACCTGCCAGGGGATCGCCTCGTCGCGTGCGGAGGCGCGCACCTGTGTGGTCACTGGACGTCCTGCCCACGGCGGACGGTCCGCAGCGCGCGGCTCCAGGTGGTGAGCTGGTCGAGCAGGACATCCAGTTCGCGGTCCCGGTGGGGTAGGGGCCTGAAGGTGTCGCCGTCGAAGTCGGCGGACAACGACAAGGCCACCTGCGCCCGCACGTCGGCGATCCGCAGCTCGCTCATCACGACTCGCAGGTGCTCGACCGCTCGGGTGCCGGCTGCGTCGATGCCGTAGCTGACGAAACCCGCGGCCTTGTCGTGCCACTCCCCGTACAGGTAGTCGATCGCGTTCTTCAGTGGTCCGGGGATGGAGCGGTTGTATTCGGGCGTCACGAAGACGTACCCGTCGAAGGACGCGATGGTTTCCGACCACGCCTTGGTGTGCGGCCGTTCGTAGCGACCGTAGGCCGCGGGCAGCGGTTCGTCGAGTACCGGTAGCTGGTGCGCGGCGACGTCGACAAGCTCGACAGCGATGCCGTCCCGTCGGCGGGCGCGGCGGTGGACCCACCGCCCGACGGCCTCGGCCTTGCGGCCTGGTCGGACGCTGCCGAGGATGACCGCGAGCCGGAGCGCCTGAGCCATGGATGCCTCCCACTGATGTAAAGTAAAACGTGTACGGCAGAAATTATCGCACGCTTGTCCGCAGAGGGAGAACATGTCGGAGACGTCACAGCGGATCGCCGGCCGCGGGCGGCCCAGCAAACACGACGCCATCGTCCACGCGGCCCGTGCGGTCTTCGGCCGCGACGGGTACGCGCGCACGACGATGGACGCCATCGCCCGGGAGGCCGCCGTTTCCACGCGTACCCTCTACAAGCACTTCAGCAGCAAGGAGGAACTGTTCTCCTTCGTGCTGCAGCAGAGCGCCACCCGCGTCGCCGACGCGTTCTGCGAGTACGTGGCGGCGGGGCTGCACGGCGCAACCGGACTGGAAGACCAGTTGATCGCCATCGGCCGGGCGCTGGTAGCTCACCGGCTCGACTTCCCAGACCACTTTGCGCTGGTCCAGCAGATCAACGCCGAGGGGCGACACTTTCCACGCCCCCTGCTCGACGCCTGGCAGCAGGCCGGCCCGCTACGCGTCCAGGCCGAAGTCGCCCGCCGCCTCCAGGCGCTCGTCGACCAGGGTGAGCTGCGCGCCGCCAACCCGAGCCGCATGGCCCTGCATCTCACCGCGTTGGCCACGGTCGAAAGCACGAACGCCGCCGTCGAGCGTCCCCTCACCGATGACGAGATCACGATGATGATCAGCGAAGGAGTACGCGGCTTCCTGTACGGCTACCAAACGCTGGCCTGACGCGTGGCGGATGCCGACCGGCCACCTCCGCTCATCCGCCTACGACCGGCGAAACCGTCACGATCGCGGACACGAACGAGCCCCGACAGGCCAGATCAGGCTTGTCGGGGCTCGTCGTGCGCTTGGTACTGAACGGTTCTGTGACGTGCCCCCGGCAGGATTCGAACCTGCGCCCCCGCCTCCGGAGGGCGGTGCTCTATCCCCTGAGCTACGGGGGCTCAGCGACTCAGGAACTGTAGCAGGAGTGCCGCCCCGAAGCCGAACCGGTATCCCCCCGGCCGTCCGGTGTCGCGGCGAATCGCGTGGCCGGCGGAGCCTCGCGTGCCACCGGGCGGCCCGGGGCGGCCGGGCCAGGGCCGCGGCGCGGGCGGGTCTGGTCGCCCCGGGCCGGGGTGCCGGTCAGGCGCCGCGACCGCAGCTCGGCAGCGGGTGCAGCACGATGCGCGGCGGCAGTCGGCGGGGCCAGGCGGCGCTGGGCCAGGAGCCGTCCACGATCACGTGGGCGGTACGCCCGTCGGCGCCGCTGAGCCGCAGCAGGAACTCGCGGGGCAGGGGCGGGTCCACCGACGGCGTGGCGATCGTGAACCGTACCCGGCCGCGGGCGGAGACGGCGGAGAGCACGTCCGCCGCCGGTACGACCCCGTGCAGGCGGGTACGGCCGATCCAGTAGACCTCGGCGCGGTGCTCCTGGGCCGATTTCGTGATCGTCGGGTACTCCTGCTCCATCCACCGGTCGACCGCGTCCACGCAGAGCCCGCAGGCCCGCTCCCGTGGTTCGCGTTCCCGCAGCCCCCAGGCCGTCATGTACGCCCCGACGTCGGCCGCCTCCAGCGCGAGCTGGTACCGCCGCTCGATCATCGCGGCGAGGCTCTGCCGGGTCCAGAGCTCGTCCTCCAGGCCGTACTCGTCCGGATAGCGCCCCCGGAGTACGTCGATCAGCTCCAGCTCCTGGTCGCGGCTGAGCGCCTGCTGCCGCCCGCCGGAGCGCTGTCCGCGACGGGCGGCAGCCACCGCCCCGTCACCGCCGATGGTGTGGCGCCGGCACCAGCTGGTCACCGAGCGCCGCGCGTCTCTCAGTGCAACCCCCACGTCTACGACAACGAGCCCAGATCATGCCTGGTCGCGATATTCACGGAGAAAAAGTCCCCAAAGCGAACAGCCGCCCATAGTGCGCAAACCTCGCAGAAGCCGCGCCTGCGCGCCGGCCCACCTGCGGATCTTGGCGCGAGAAGGCCCCTCCAGGGGCCACTACGCGCCAAGATCTCGGCGGGGCCGAGCCGGGGCCGAGCCGGGGACCGAGCAGGACCGGGCAGGACCGGGCAGGGTGGGGCAGGGTGGGACCCAGCCGGGCGGACCCTGAAAAGCAGGTAGGCCCGCCACTCGTGGCGGGCCTACCTGCGGAGCGTGCGCGATCAGCCGCCCAGGCGCTTCTGTGCGGCCTGGAGGTTGGCCAGATCGGTCTGCTGGGTGTTCTTCATGATCTTCGCCGTCTCGATGACGTCGTCGTCGTGTGTCTCCGCCAGTACCGCGTCGACCATGTGGATGCCGCCGAGGTGGTGGTTGATCATGAGCTTGAGGAAGAGCCGGTCGACGTCGACCCCCTGTGCCGCGCGCAGCTGCGCCAACTGCTGCGGGGTGGCCATGCCGGGCATCAGCCCGTCCTTGACCAGGCCCGCCCCGTCGGGCATCCACGCCATCGGCGGCTGCGAGCTGTTCGGGCCGAGTCCCCAGGAGCGCAGCCACGCCTGCATGATGCCGATGTCGCCCTGCTGCCCGGTGGCGATGTCGCCGGCGATCTGGCGTACCTCGGGGTCGCTGGCGGCCCGGAACGCGATCATGCCCATCTCCACCGCCTGCGCGTGGTGGGTGGTCATGTCGCGGGCGAAGCCGGCCTCCACCGAGTCGTCGGCTGGCCGGGTGAAGTGCGGCGTGAGCAGGCCACCCGCGTACCCGAGCAGGAGCCCGACCAGGACGGCGAGCGCCAGGCCGAGCGTGCCGAACCGGCGCGCGGGCGAGGGATGCAGCTCGCCGTCGGCGGCCGGCGGTTCCCCACCGCCCGGCCCGGGACCGTCGCCGGTCTCCGGGCCGTCGGTCTCCGGGCCGTCGTCCGCCGCCGGGAACTCGGCGGCGGTGGAGTCGGCGGCGGTGGGGGTGGCCATCAGCTGCGGTTCCTTCCGATGCTCACGAGCCGGTCGTCACTGGTTCGGCATCTGCTGCTGCGGCTGGAGCTCGCGCGGCGCGTTGCCGGTCGCGGTGATGCCCTCGGCGCAGCTGATGGTCGGGCCCTCGACCGAGGCGTTGACCCGCAGGTCCTTGATGAACTCGTCGATGCGCGAGTCGTCCGCGTTGTCGACCTTGAGCTGGTAGCCCCAGGCCTGGAGCGAGATCGGCTTGTCGAGCCCCTCGAACGGGCTCATCATCATCTTTTCCTTGCCGCGGACCTTCTCGGCGAGCTTGCTGACCTGGTCGGCCGGCAGGTTCGGCTGGTACGTGATCCAGACGGCGCCGTGCTCCAGGCTGTGTACCGCGTGCTCGTTGGCGATCGGCGCGTCGTAGACGTCGCCCATGCAGTTCTGCCAGGCGGCGTTGTGCGGCCCGGCCACCGGCGGGAGGATGTCGTACTTGATCGAGCCGGTCTGGTGCTGGGCCGGCTTGACCAGGTTCGGGTCCTTCTTGCGGTAGTTGACGATGCCGCTGATGCCGTCGGCCTTGTCCTCCCAGGACTTGGCGCCCTGGATCACCGCGTAGGCGCCGTAGCCGATGATGCCGACCGCGATCACGCCGACCAGCGCGACGAGGCCGATGGCGCCCCAGGGGCGACCGGAGGTGACCTTGACCGGAGTGATCGGCTTGCGCGGGCCCTTGCCGCCGCCGGCCCCGCCGGGCCGCCCGCCGGCGCCCGCCGGCCGCTTGGCGCCGGTGCCCTGCTTGCCGCCCGTGCCACCCGAAGCGGGCTTGCCGCCGGCCGGCGGTTTCTTGCCGCTCGTGCTCACCACGGACGGTTTCCGCTGCTCGCCACTCGGGGTGCTGATACTCATCGTGCCTCGTCAGGTCGATCGGTCAGGGAGTGGCGGGCCGCTCAACGGACCGGGTCGCCGCCGGGTGACCGAGTCTACCCCCGGTAACATGTTTCGGTGACTCCCGCCAAACTCGCTGAGGTCGTTCTCGCCGCCGCCCACGCCGTATTCGCGCAGCGTGGGCTGGATCACACCCTGCTGCCGGAGACGACCACGGTCGAGCGACCCCGCAACCCGGAGCACGGCGACTACGCCTCGACCCTGGCCCTCCAGCTGGCCAAGCGGGCCGGCGTGCCGCCGCGCGAGCTCGCCGCCGGCCTCGCCGAGCAGCTCGGCCGCGCCCCCGGCGTCAAGTCCGTGGAGATCGCCGGCCCCGGGTTCCTGAACATCCGCCTGGACGCGGCCGCCGCCGGTCAGCTCGCCCTCGCCGTGGTCCAGGCCGGCCCGGAGTACGGCCGCAACGACCGGCTCGCCGGTGAGCGGCTCAACCTCGAATTCGTCTCGGCCAACCCGACCGGCCCGGTGCACATCGGCGGCGTCCGCTGGGCCGCCGTCGGCGACGCGCTGGCCCGGCTGCTCCGGTTCAGCGGCGCCGAGGTGGGCACCGAGTACTACTTCAACGACGCCGGCTCGCAGATCGACCGGTTCGCCCGGTCGCTGCTCGCCGCCGCCAGGGGCGAGCCGGCGCCGGAGGACGGCTACGGCGGCCAGTACATCGCGGAGATCGCCGAGCAGGTCCGCGCGGGCCACCCCGAGGTGCTCGACCTCGCCGCCGAGCAGGCACAGGAGGTCTTCCGGGTCGAGGGCGTGCAGCTGATGTTCGCCGAGATCCGCTCCTCGCTGGCGGAGTTCGGGGTCCACTTCGACACGTACTTCAACGAGAAGGACCTGCACGAGCGCGGCGAGCTGGAGCTGGCGCTGCAACGGCTGCGCGCCCAGGGCCACATCTACGAGGCGGACGGCGCGACCTGGCTGCGCACCACCGACTTCGGCGACGACAAGGACCGGGTGCTGCGCAAGTCCAACGGCGAATGGACCTACTTCGCCGCCGACTGCGCGTACTACCTGGACAAGCGCGAACGGGGCTTCGACCGCGCCGTGATCATGCTGGGCGCCGACCACCACGGCTACATCGGCCGGATGCGCGCCATGGTGGCCTGCTTCGGCGACGACCCGAACCGCAACCTGGAGATCCTGATCGGGCAGCTGGTCAACCTGGTCCGCGAGGGCCAGCCGGTGCGGATGTCCAAGCGCGCCGGCACGGTGGTGACGCTGGAGGACCTGGTCGACGCGATCGGGGTGGACGCGGCCCGGTACGCGCTGGCGCGGTACTCCAGCGACTCGCCGATCGACATCGACGTGGAGCTCTGGACCAGCGCCAAGAACGAGAACCCGGTCTACTACGTGCAGTACGTCGCCGCCCGTACCGCCAGCGTCGGGCGCAACGCCGCCGAGCTGGGGCTCGACCGGGGCGACGCGGCGGCGTTCCGCCCCGAGCTGCTCGACCACGAGAAGGAACACGAGCTGCTCAAGGAGCTGGGCGAGTTCCCGGCCACCGTCGCCTCGGCCGCGGAGCTGCGCGAGCCGCACCGGGTGGCCCGCTACCTGGAGGAGCTGGCCAAGACGTACCACCGGTTCTACGACAGCTGCCGGATCCTGCCGCGCGGCGACGAGGAGGCCGGCGACCTGCACCGGGCCCGGCTCTGGCTCAACGACGCCACCCGTACGGTGATCGCCAACGGTCTCGGCCTGCTCGGGGTCTCCGCCCCGGAGAGGATGTAATCGTGCGAGCGCACGAAGCGGGGGCACTGCACGGCGAGCTCGGTGGGCGCGGGCCGGCGTGGCTGCGTACCCCGGAGGACGTCAACGCCCTGGTACCGCAGCTCTGGCCGCGCAACGTGGAGCGGGGCCCCGACGGCGCCCTGGTCGTCGCGGGCCTCGACGTCCGCGACCTGGTCGAGCGGTTCGGCACGCCGGTGTACGTGCTCGACGAGGACGACCTGCGGTCCCGCTGCCGCGACTTCCGGGCCGCCTTCCCGGACGAGGAGATCTACTACGCGGGCAAGGCGTTCATCTGCCGCGCCGTGGTGCGGATCATCGCCGAGGAGGGGCTCCACCTCGACGTCTGCTCGGGCGGGGAGCTGGCCGTGGCGCTGGCGGCCGGGATGCCGCCGGAGCGGATCGGCTTCCACGGCAACAACAAGTCGACGGCGGAGCTGGTCCGGGCGGTCGAGGTCGGGGTCGGCCGGATCATCGTCGACTCGTTCGACGAGATCGACCGGCTCACCGTCCTGGCCCGCGAGCGGGGGGTACGCCCCCGGGTGCTGATCCGGGTGACGGTCGGCGTGGAGGCGCACACCCACGAGTTCATCGCCACCGCCCACGAGGACCAGAAGTTCGGGTTCTCGCTCGCCGGCGGCAAGGCGTTCGAGGCGGCGGCCCGGATTATCGACGAGGGCGTGCTGGAGCTGCGCGGGCTGCACTCGCACATCGGCTCCCAGATCTTCGACACCAGCGGCTTCGAGGTCTCCGCCCGCCGGGTGCTGGCCCTGCAGGCGCAGATCCGCGACGCGCGCGGGGTCGAACTGCCCGAGCTGGACCTCGGCGGCGGCTTCGGCATCGCGTACACCACGCAGGACGACCCGGCGCCGCCGCACGACCTGTCGAAGCGGCTCCACAAGATCGTCGAGGGGGAGTGCGAGGGGCTGCGGCTGGACGTGCCGCGGCTCTCGATCGAGCCCGGCCGGGCGATCGTCGGTCCCGCGGTCTTCACCCTGTACGAGATCGGCACCGTCAAGGACGTCGACGGCATCCGGACCTACGTGAGCGTCGACGGCGGCATGAGCGACAACATCCGTACCGCGCTCTACGGGGCGTCGTACTCGGCCACCGTCGCCTCTCGCGCCTCCGGCGCCGAGCCCATCCTTGCCCGGGTGGTGGGAAAGCATTGTGAATCCGGGGATGTCGTAGTGAAGGATGAATTCCTGCCCGCCGACGTGCAGCCCGGAGATCTTCTCGCCGTCCCCGGTACCGGCGCCTACTGCCGGAGCATGGCCAGCAACTACAACCATGTGCCGAGGCCGCCGGTCGTGGCGGTCCGCGCCGGTCAGGCGCGCGTGATCGTCCGGCGGGAGACCGAAGACGATCTGCTGGCATTGGATGTGGGATGACGAAGCCGGTGCGCTTGGCGCTGCTGGGGTGTGGCACGGTCGGGACAGCGGTGGTCCGCCTGCTGCACGAGCAGGCGGACGACCTGGCCGCCCGGGTGGGCGCCCCGCTGGAGCTGGCCGGCATCGCGGTACGCCGGCTGGGCCGGGACCGGGGTCCGCTGCCGGTCGACCCGGCGATCTTCACCACCGACGCGCTCGGCCTGATCAAGCGCGACGACGTCGACGTGGTCGTCGAGGTGGTCGGCGGCATCGAGCCGGCCCGGAGCTGGCTGGTCGAGGCGCTGCGGGCGGGCAAGAGCGTGGTCACCGCCAACAAGGCGCTGCTCGCCGAGGACGGCGGCGCGCTGCACGACGCGGCGGCCGAGGGCGGCGCGGACCTCTACTACGAGGCCTCGGTGGCGGGGGCCATCCCGCTGCTGCGCCCGCTGCGCGACTCGCTGCACGGCGACACGATCAACCAGGTCACCGGCATCGTCAACGGCACGACGAACTTCATCCTCTCCGCCATGGACGCCTCCGGCGCCGGCTTCGCCGAGGCGCTGGAGGAGGCGACCGAACTCGGGTACGCCGAGGCCGACCCCACCGCCGACGTGGAGGGCTTCGACGCGGCGGCGAAGGCCGCGATCCTCGCCTCGCTGGCGTTCCACACCCGGGTCAGCGCCGCGGACGTGCACCGCGAGGGGATCACCGAGGTGACCGCCGCCGACGTGGCCAGCGCCAAGGCCATGGGCTGCACCATCAAGCTGCTCTGCATCGCGTCGCGCGGCCCGGACGCCCACGGCGTCGACTCCGTCAGCGTCCGGGTCCACCCGGCGATGATCCCGGTCTCGCACCCGCTGGCCAGCGTCGGCGACGCCTTCAACGCGGTCTTCGTGGAGGCATCCGCCGCCGGTCAGCTCATGTTCTACGGCCGCGGCGCGGGCGGCGCCCCGACCGCCAGCGCCGTCCTCGGCGACATCGTGGCGGTGGCCCGCAACCGGCTCGCCGGGGTACGCGCCGCGAGCGAGTCGGCCTACGCCATGCTGCCGATCCGGCCGATGGGTGAGGCGGTCACCCGCTACCACATCAGCCTCGACGTCGCCGACCGGGCGGGCGTACTGGCCACGGTGGCGGGGGTCTTCGCCCGGCACGACGTGTCGATCTCGACCGTCCGGCAGGTGCCGGCGGCCGGTGGCGCGCCGACCGCCGACCCGGGCGGCCGGGGTGTGGACGCGGTGCTGGTCATCGTGACGCACGCCGCCACGGACGCGGCCCTGGCCGCCACCGTGGAGGAGCTGCGCGGCCTCGACATCGTCCGGTCGATCGCGAGCGTGCTGCGGGTCGAGGGCGGCCTGTAGGACGCCGCCCGCCGGACGGGCCGCCGCCGACGGGCGGGGACCTACCGCCGCCGGCCGGGGATGCACCGCCGACGAGCCGGTCGGCGTCCCGCCAGATGGGTGCCGGGGGGTCCGCGCGCGGCCCGCCGTACCCGCTGCGTCACCCTGGGCGCCGCAGCGGGACATACTGGCGCTGGTCGGTGCCGCCGGAACAGACCACGGGGCACGAGGAGGGTGACATGTGGCGCGGTTTGATCGAGGCGTACCGGGACCGGTTGCCGGTCGGTGACGCCACCCCGGTGATCACCCTGCACGAGGGGAACACCCCGCTGCTGCCGGCGCCGGTGCTCTCCGCCCGGTTCGGCTGCGACGTCTACCTCAAGGTCGAGGGGGCCAACCCGACCGGCTCGTTCAAGGACCGCGGGATGACGCTCGCCGTCTCCAAGGCGGTCGAGGCCGGCAACAAGGCGATCATCTGCGCCTCCACCGGCAACACCAGCGCCTCGGCCGCCGCGTACGCGGCCCGCGCCGGCATCACCTGCGCGGTGCTCGTACCGCAGGGCAAGATCGCGCTCGGCAAGCTGGCCCAGGCGCTGGTGCACGGTGCGAAGCTGCTCCAGGTCAACGGCAACTTCGACGACTGCCTCGCGCTCGCCTCCAAGCTCTCCCAGGACTACCCGGTGGCCCTGGTCAACTCCGTGAACGTCGACCGGCTGCACGGGCAGAAGACCGCCGCGTTCGAGATCGTCGAGGCGCTCGGCGACGCGCCCGACATCCACTGCCTGCCGGTCGGCAACGCCGGCAACATCAGCGCCTACTGGCTGGGCTACCAGGAGGAGACGGAGGCGGGCAACGCCACCCGACGCCCCAAGATGTTCGGCTTCCAGGCGGCCGGCGCCGCGCCGATCGTCACCGGCAAGGTGGTGGAGGAGCCGTCGACGATCGCCACCGCCATCCGGATCGGCAACCCGGCGAGCTGGACCAGGGCCCTGGACGCCCGCGACGCGTCCGGCGGTCTGATCGCGGCGGTGACCGACCGGGAGATCCTGGCCGCGTACCGGATGCTGGCCCGCGAGGTCGGGGTCTTCGTGGAGCTGGGGAGCGCGGCCAGCGTGGCCGGGCTGCGGCAGCAGGCGGAGGCGGGGCTGGTGCCGCGCGGCTCGACCGTGGTCTGCACGGTGACCGGGCACGGCCTCAAGGACCCGGAGTGGGCCATCTCCACCGCCCCGGTACCGACCACCATCGGCAACGACGTGCTCGCCGCCGCCCAGGCCCTCAACCTCGGCTGAGCCCGCCCCACCCCTACCCCACCCCTACCCCGCCCTGCCCCCGCTCCCGCCCCGTCGATCTAGGGCAAATCGTCGTTAGTTGATCTCCAATCACGCGGATTTGCCCTAGATCGACGAAATGAGGTCGGCCGGGCCAGTACGCCGTGCCGCGGCGCGGCGAGCAGCGACCCGCCCAACACCCCGGTGGCGACCAGCGAGATGGTGGCGCCGGCCGCCAGGTCGTACCGGCTGCTCAACGCCAGCCCCGCGACCGAGCTGGCGACCCCGAACGCGACCGCGAGCCCGGTGGTCGGGCCGGGCCGGTCGGTCCAGAGGCGGGCGGCCGAGGCCGGCGCCACCAGCAGGGCCAGCGCCAGGATCGTGCCGACCGCCGGTATCACCACCACGACCACCGCCTCGACCAGCAGCAACAGCAGCAGGTCGAGCAGGCGCGTGCGGTAGCCGGCCGCCCGCGCGCCGTCCGGGTCGAAGCCGGCGAAGCGCAGCTCCTTGCCGGCGGCGAAGAGGACGGCGAGCACCACCACGCAGACCGCCGCCCCGGTGACCAGGTCGGCGTCCGAGACGGTGAGGATCGCGCCGACCAGGTACGCGGAGAGGTTGCGGGTGAACCCCTGCTGGGCGGCGGCGAGCGCGACCCCGAGGGCGAAGCCGGCCGAGAGCAGCACCCCGGTCGCGGTGGTGAGGTCCTGGCCCCGCCGACGCCCGAGCGCCACGACGGCGAGCGTGACCAGCAGGCCGACCAGTGCCCCGCCGAGGTAGATGTTGATCCCGACCACCGCGGCGGCCACCACGCCCGGGAAGGTCGCGTGGGTCATCGTCATGGTGAAGAAGGCGAGCCGGCGCAGCACGATCTGCACCCCGATCGCCCCGGCCAGCGTCCCGACGACGACGGACTCGACCATCGCCCGGTCGGTCGCGTCCCGCAGCCAGCTCATGCCGCCGCCCGTCGGCACCGATCGCGGGCGGTGGCGCCGAGCCTTCGCCGCCAGCTCATGCCGCCACCCCGGTCCCGACGACGGTACCGATCGCGGGCGGTGGCGCCGAGCCTTCGCCGCCAGCTCATGCCGCCACCCTGGTCCCGGCGGCGGTCCCGGCGGCGGTCCCGGCGGCGGGCGGTCGCGCCCAGCGCGAGGGCGAGCAGGTAACCGGCTACCAGGACGAGCACGACGGTGGCGGCCGAGGTGACCCGCAGGCCGTACGTCACCGAGGCGGCGTAGCTGGCCACCAGCCCGAGGTACCCGGAGACCACGGCGAGCAGCACCCCGATCGCGGTGACGCCGGCGATCCGGTCGCTGACCAGCCGTCCGGCGGCGGCCGGTACGACCAGCAGCGCGATCACGAGCACGGTGCCGACCGCCTGGACGGCCGCGACCACGACCAGCGCGACCGCGAGGTTGAGCACCAGGTCGAGCAGGCGCAGCCGGTACCCGGCGGCGGCCGCGGCGACCGGGTCGAACGCCCGGAACACCTGCTCCTTGGCGCAGCCGGCCAGCACCGCGAGCACGACGGCCGCCAACGTCGCGGTCAGCGCCAGCTGGTCCGGGCTGACCGTCAGCACCCGGCCGAAGAGGAACGCGGTCAGGTCCGCCGTGTACGAGCTGCGCCGGGAGACGAGGATCACCCCGACCGAGAACATCGCCGCGAGCAGTACGGCCAGCGCCGCGTCCTCGCTGAGCCGACCGCCGCGGACGAGCAGCGTGAGCCCGACCGCGGCGAGCGCGGCGGTGGCCAGGGCTCCGGGGAAGATCCCGCCGACGCCGCCGGCCAGATAGCCGACCACCACGCCGGGGAAGACCGCGTGGGTCAGCGCGTCGGCGACGAAGCCCAGCCGGCGCAGCTGGACGAAGGTGCTGACCACGCCCGAGAGCACGCCGAGCAGGACCAGTTCGGCGAGCGCGCGGGCCATGAAACCGGCGGTGAACGGGGTGACGAGCAGGGCGCGCATCAGGTACCCGCCACGATGACCCGGTCGCCGCGCAGTTCGACCGCCTGCTGGCCGTACGCGGCCCGCAGGCCGGGGGAGGTGAGGGTGCGCCCGGTCGGGCCGAAGCCGTACTGGCAGCCGTTGACCAGGCAGACGCTCTCGCAGTTCAAATGTGCGACGGTGAGGTCGTGGGTGCTCACCACCACGGCCGCACCGGCGCGCTTGAACTCCGCCAGCGTCGCCAGGATGGTCTGCTGGCTGACCGCGTCGACGCCGTTGAACGGCTCGTCGAGCAGGAGCAGCCGGGGGCGCTGGGCGATGGCGCGGGCCAGCAGCACCCGCTGCCGCTGGCCGCCGGAGAGTTCGCCGAACCGGGTACGGGCCCGGTGGGCGAGGCCGACCCGGTCGAGCGCCTCGCCGGCGATCGCACGGTCGGTTCGCCCCGGGCGGCGCAGCCAGCCGATTCGCCGGTACCGCCCGGTCAGCACGACCTGCGCGGCCGAGATGGGGAAGTCCGGGTCGAGGGTGTCGGCCTGCGGAACGTACGCGACGTCGCGCCGGGCGCGGGCGGGCGAGCGCCCGAGCACGGTGATCTCCCCGGCGACGACCGGTACGAGCCCGAGCAGGCCCTTGATCAGGGTGGACTTGCCGCCGCCGTTCGGTCCGATCAGAGCCACCGCCTCGCCGGGTGCGACGCTGCCGTCGACGCCGGTGAGCACGGGTCCGCCGCCGGGGTAGGCGAGGCTGGCCCGGCGGATCGACAGCGCCGGCTGGTCCGGTCCGGCCGATCGTTCCCCGTCAGCCACGGAGCGCCCCGACGATGGTGTCGGTGTTGTGCTCCTCGGCCCGCAGGTAGGTGTCCCCGGCCGAGCCGCGCGGTCCGAGCGTGTCCGCGTAGAGGGCGTCGTCGCCGGCCACGACCCGTACGCCGGCCTGCCGGCCGATCGCCTCGGCGGTCTTGGGGGGCAGGGAGCTCTCCGAGAAGACGGCGGTCACCCCGGTCGCCTTGATCTTGGCGGTCAGTTCGTCGACCTGTTTGGCGGACAGCTCGGCGCTGGTGTCGAAGCTCGGGATGATCGAGCCGACGAACCGCAGGTGGTAGCGGTCGACGTAGTAGCCGAACGCGTCGTGGTTGGTGACGAGCTTGCGGCGCTCGGCGGGCAAGGAATCGATCTTGCGCTGGCTGTCGGCGTCGAGCCGGTCGAGCTGCCCGGCGTACGCGGCGAGGTTGCGGGCGTAGTCGGCGGCGTGGGCCGGGTCGGCCGCCTCGAACGCCTGCTCGATGTTGCCCGCCATCGTCTTGGCGTTGCGCGGGTCGTGCCAGATGTGCGGGTCGCCGGCCTGCTCCTCGTCGCCCTCGCCCTGGCGGACGGCGACGCCCGCGCTGGTGTCCACGACGGTGCCGTGGAAGCCCGCCGCGCCGATCATCGGGTCGAGCCAGCGTTCCAGCCCGACGCCGTTCTTCACCACGATCCGGGCGGCGCCGGTGGCGGCGATATCGGCCGGGGTCGGCTCGTAGTCGTGCGGGTCGACGTTGGGCTTGAGGATCTGCGTGACGGTGACGTGGTCGCCGCCGACGGTACGGGCGAAGTCGGCGACCTGTGTGGTGGTGGCGACCACGGCGAGCCGGTCACCGTTCGGGGCGGTACCGCCGCCGTCCGGTCCGCCGGTCGAGCCGCAACCGGCGAGGGTCAGCAACCCGACGAGCGCGGCGACGCCGCTCGCCCTGCCGCCGACGCGACGAGTACGAAGAGATCGGTGCACGGTAACTCCTGCCTGCTCAAGGGGGCCTGTCTCCGCAGACGGTAATGGTTCCCATTTTCATAAGCTCACCCACCCCCCGCGCATCCCGCCTCGTCGATCTAGGGCGAATCGCCGTTACTTGATCTCCAATCACGTGGATTTGCCCTAGATCGACGAGGTGGGGGCGGCTGAGAGCGGGCTGAGGGGCGGTTGCGTCCGGGCGCGGCGGCCCCGCACGATGCGGGCGGCCGATTGGCGGTCGTCCCGCCGCTGTGACCTGCGTCGATCGGTGCGGTGACAGCCCGGCCGACCAACGGTCGCGGGCCGGCCCCGACAGCGGTCGGGTTGCCCGCGTCGGGCAGACTTTTTCCTGCCGAGCCAACCCATCCACTCAGGAGTGAGCCCGCTCATGTCGTTGCTCGCCAGACTCAGCCTCGCCAACAGAGGGCTCGTGGCCCTCGTCGCGGTGGTGATAACCGGCTTCGGTCTGTTCGCCGTACCGTCGCTCAAGCAGCAGTTGCTGCCGTCGCTGGAGTTCCCGGCGGCCTTCATCATGGCCAGCTACCCCGGCGCGGCACCCGAGATCGTCGAGTCGCAGGTCGCCGAACCGATCGAGAACAGCGTCAAGGGCATCACCGGCCTGACCAAGGTCACCTCGACCTCGCGCGAGGGCCTGGCCACGGTCCAGGTGGAGTACGAGTTCGGCACCGACCTCGACGCCGTCGTCAACAAGATGCAGACGGCGCTCAACCGGATCGACGCCCAGCTGCCCGAGGGCGTCGACCCGCAGGTCCTCGCCGGCAGCACCGACGACCTGCCGGCCATCGTGCTGGCCGCCTCGGGCGGCGGTGACGAGCGGGCCCTGGCGGCCAAGCTCCAGGCGACGGTGGTACCCGAGCTGCAGGGCATCTCGGGCGTGCGCACCGTCGAGGTGACCGGCACCCGTGACCAGGTCGTGGTGATCACCCCCGATCCGGCGAAGCTGGCCGGCTCCGGGCTCGCGCCCACCGCGATCGGCGCGGCCCTGCAGGCCAACGGTGTCACCATCCCGGCTGGCGCGCTGACCGAGGGCGACCGCTCGCTGACCGTCCAGGTCGGTACCCGGATCTCCACCCTCGACGACCTGCGCGGCATCTACCTCGACCCGACGCGCCCCGGGGCGCCGCCGGTCCGGCTCGGCGATGTCGCCACGGTCACCCAGCAGCTCGCCGCCCCGACCAGCTTCACCCGGACCAACGGCAAGGCGAGCCTCGGCATCGCGGTCACCGCGACCCCCGACGGCAACGCGGTACAGATCTCGCACGACATCCGCGACAAGCTGGCCGACCTGCGCTCGGCCTCCGGCGCCGAACTCACCGTCGTCTTCGACCAGGCGCCGTTCGTCGAGAAGTCGATCGAGAGCCTCACCACCGAGGGCCTGCTCGGCCTGGTCATGGCCGTACTGGTGATCCTGGTCTTCCTGCTCTCGGTGCGCTCCACCCTGGTCACCGCGGTCTCCATCCCGCTCTCGGTGCTGGTGGCGCTGATCGCGCTCTGGATCGGCGACTACTCGCTCAACCTGCTCACCCTCGGCGCGCTGACCATCGCCGTCGGCCGGGTCGTCGACGACTCGATCGTGGTGCTGGAGAACATCAAACGGCACCTCGGGTACGGCGAGCAGAAGCGCACCGCGATCCTCAACGGCGTACGCGAGGTGGCCGGCGCGGTGACCGCCTCCACCCTCACCACGGTCGCGGTCTTCGCGCCGATCGCCCTCGTGGGCGGCTTCGTCGGGCAGCTCTTCGCGCCGTTCGCGATCACCGTGACGGTGGCGCTGCTCGCCTCGCTCCTGGTGTCGCTGACCGTCATCCCGGTCCTGGCGTACTGGTTCCTCAAGCCGCCGACCGGCGACCAGGAGGCCGTCCGGCGGGCCGCGGAGGAGAAGGAGCTGCGCAGCCCGATGCAGCGCGCCTACCTGCCGGTCATCGGGTTCGCCACCCGGCGCCGCTGGACCACGGTGGCGATCGGCCTGCTGGTGCTCGTCGGCACGTTCGCGCTCTCCACCCGGTTGGAGACCAACTTCCTGGACGACTCCGGCCAGGACACCCTCACCATCCAGCAGGAGATGCCGGCCGGCACCAGCCTCGCGGCCACCGACGCGGCGGCCAAGAAGATCGAGGACGTGCTGGCCCGTACCGACGGGATCGAGACGTACCAGGTCAGCGCGGGCGGGGGCGACATGCCCTGGGCCGGCGGGGGCGGCAGCACCCGGGCCACCTTCAACGTGGGGCTCACGGCCGACACCGACGCGGCCAAGATGAAGGAGACGCTCCGCGGCGAGCTGGACAAACTCTCCGGCGCCGGCGAGATCAGCTTCGGCGGCGACAGTACGGGCGCCAGCCAGCTCGAGGTGGTCGTCCAGGCGGCCGACCCGGCGGTACTGAGCAAGGCGACCGAGCAGGCGCGGGCCGCGATGGCCGGCCTCTCCGGCGTCCAGGACGTCAAGACCAGCCTGGCCGACAGCGTGCCCCGCGTCGACGTGGTGGTGAACCGGGGCGCGGCGGCGCGGTACGGCCTCAGCGAGGCGGCCGTCGGACAGATCGTCGCCCAGGCGTTCCGGGGCAGCCCGGTCGGGAAGGTCAACCTCGGCGGCGAGCAGCAGAACGTGGTGTTCCGGGGCGGCCCCGGACCGGTCTCGGTGGACGCGCTGCGCGCGCTGCCGATCGGCCCGGTGAAGCTCGACGACATCGCCGACGTCAACGAGGTGAAGGGCCCGATCTCCATCACCCGGATCGACGGCGACCGCAGCGCCACCGTCACCGGCAGCGCGACCGGCTCCGACCTCGGCGCGACGAGCCGCGACCTGCAGCAGAAGATCGACGCGATCGACGTGCCCGGGGCGAGCCTGACCATCGGCGGGGTCAGCGCCGACCAGGCGGAGGCCTTCGGTGACCTGCTGCTGGCGGTACTGGCGGCGATCGCGATCGTCTTCGTGATCATGGTGGCGACGTTCCGGAGCCTGGTCCAGCCGCTGATCCTGCTGGTCTCCATCCCGTTCGCGGCCACCGGCGCGATCGGCCTGCTGCTGGCCACGGGCACGCCGATGGGCGTACCGGCCCTGATCGGCATGCTGATGCTGGTCGGCATCGTGGTGACCAACGCGATCGTGCTGATGGACCTGATCAACCAGTACCGGGAGCAGGGCCTGGGCGTGCAGGAGGCGGTGATCGAGGGCGGCCGACGCCGGTTGCGGCCGATCCTGATGACCGCGATCGCCACCATCTTCGCCCTGCTGCCGATGGCGCTGGGGCTGACCGGCCAGGGCGGCTTCATCTCGCAGCCGCTCGCGGTCGTCGTGATCGGCGGTCTGATCAGCTCCACGCTGCTGACGCTGGTGCTGGTGCCGACCCTCTACACGATGGTGGAGAACACCAAGGAGCGGTTCCGGCGACGGCGGGCCGGCCGCTCGGGTGGTGCCGAGGCCGCGTCGAGGACCGACGAGGTGCGGGAGCGCGAGTTCGCCACGGTCTCCGCGGGCGCCGCGCCGGCCGCCCCCGGAACGCCGTCCGGGGCGCTGGTCGACGGTACGGACCAGTTCGAGGTGCTGCGGCTGCCGAGGACCCGCAGGTCCCCGCTGCCGCCGCAGGAGTAGGCAGCCCTCCGTCGAGGCGCCCGGTGCGGACTTCCCGCGCCGGGCGCCTCGGCCGTACCGGCCCGGGTAGGCTGCCCGTACGTGGCGTCTTCCTTTTCGGTCCTTACGCGTAACCGGAACTTCCGCAACCTCTTCCTGGCCGAACTGGTCGTCTTCGGCGCGGACTGGTTCGTCATGGTGCCGCTGCTGGTGCTGCTGCCGAAGCTGACCGGCAGCGGGGTCTGGGGTGCGCTGGTGCTGGCCGCGGACACCGGCATAGTCGCGCTGCTGCTGCCGTACACCGGGACGGTCGCGGACCGGGTGGACCGCCGGAAGATCATGATCGTTGCGAACCTGACCGCGCTCCTCGGCGTCCTGCTCCTGCTCGGCGTGCGCCATCCGGCCGGGGCCTGGCTGGCGCTGGTGGCGATCGGCACCATCGCGGTCGGCAAGGCGTTCTACTCCCCAGCCGCCCAGGCGGCGCTGCCGAACGTGGTCGACCCCGAGGACCTGGCCGCCGCCAACGCCGTCGCCGGCTCCGCCTGGGGGACCATGACGGTCGTCGGCGCGTCGCTCGGTGGCGTGCTGAGCGCCGCGGTCGGCCCGTACGACTGCTTCTGGATCGCCGCCGTCGCCCTCTGCCTGGCCGCCACGCTCGCCGCGCTGATCCGCCGCCCGCTACAGGCGCCGCGCGACGGGACCGAGCCGACCCAGCGGGCCTGGAGCGCGATCTCGGAGGCGCTGCGCTACATCGGCCACCGCCCGTCGGTGCTCGCCCTGGTCACCGTCAAGTCGGCGGTCGGGCTCGGCAACGGGGTGCTGACCGTCTTCCCGCTGCTGGCCGCCGGGTACGGCGTCGGCGCGGTCGGCGCCGGCCTGCTCTTCGCGGTACGCGGGGCCGGCGCGCTCGTCGGGCCGATCCTGATGCGCCGGGTGCTGACCCGCCGGTCCTGGCTGCTGCCCGCGCTCGCGCTCTCCATGGCCGGCTACGGCCTCGGCTACCTCGGGGTGTCGCTGGTGCGCTGGTTCCCGCTGGTGCTGGTCCTGGTCTTCCTCGCCCACTTCGGGGGCGGCGGCAACTGGGTGCTCTCGAACTACGCCCTGCAGGGCGAGGTGCCGGACCGGCTGCGCGGCCGGGTCTTCGCCACGGACATGATGCTGGCGACCCTGGCCATCTCGGCCAGCCAGCTCGTGGTGGCCGCCCTCGTCGACCACGTGGACCAGCGGGTGGTGCTGGCCGGCTGCGGCCTCGTCACGGTGGTGTACGCCATCGGCTGGCGCATCGCGACCCGCCGGCTCGGCGAGTCCGACCGCGCCGCCGGTACGCCGACCGGGCCGACGGGGCAGACCGGGCCGACGGGGCAGACCGGGCCGGCCACGGAGCCGGCGCTCTAGACCCGACCCCACCCGGCTGCCGCTCGACGCTGCCCGACTGCCGGCCGACGCTGCCCGACAGCCGCTCGATACTGCCCGGCTGCCGCTCGGGGCCGGCGGGCGCCGCCCTGGCGGCGCTGCGCCTGGTCGCCGACCGGATCCACGCCGCCCCGCCGGTGGCAATCGTTG
>NZ_JBFAPK010000067.1:0-20448 GCF_040676675.1 Micromonospora sp. NPDC049559
CGGGCTTTCTGGCTCTACACCCCAATGGACCACACCAGATGACCCCCCCCCACCCCCCCACTTTTGGTCTTACTCGGAAAAATCGTCGCTAGTGGATATCCACTAGCGACGATTTGCCCTAGATCGACGGGCCCTGGCGGTTCGGGCGGGGGCGGCCTACTTGAAGGCGGCGGCGTTGCGGCGGGCCCAGTCGGCGAAGGCACCGGCCGGTCGGCCGAGGACCCGCTCGACGTCGGGGCTGACCTGCTGCTCGGCGGCGGTGGGCCGGCCGAGGACGGCGAGGGTGGTCTCGGCCACCGGCTCGGGCATGAACTGGAGCATCTGCGCCCGGGCCTCGTCGAGGGTCTGCTCCACGAACCGGATCGGCTCGCCGATCGCCTCGCCGATCGCCTCGGCCCGCTGCCGGGGCGTGGTGCGGGCCGGTCCGGTGAGGGTGTAGATCCGCCCGACGTGGCCGTCCTCCCGCAGGGCCACGGCGGCGACCTCGGCGATGTCGAGCGGGTCGACGGTCGGCAGGCTGACGTCGCCGAAGGGGGCGGCGACGGTCCGCTCGGCGCGGACCGACGGGATCCAGGCGTACGAGTTGGTGTTGAAGCCACCCGGCCGCAGGATCGTCCAGTCGAGGCCGGATTCCTGCACGGCGTCCTCGACGGCGCGCATGGCGATCCCGTGCGACGGCGACTCCGGCCGGGTCGCGACCCCCTGGGAGGAGAGCAGCACGACCCGTCCGACCCCGCCGGCCTTGGCGACGTCGAGGACGTCCCGTGGGCTCAGCACTCCTGCACCGGCACCGCCGTCGTGCAGGAAGAGGGCGTCGGCGCCGTCGAGGAGGGGCCGCAGGCTCTCCGGGTCGGCCAGGTTCGCGGGCCGGGCCAGCACGCCTTCGGGTACGGCCGCCGCCGCCACGTTCCGGGACGTGGCCGTGACCCGCTCGCCGGCTGCCGCGAGCGCCTCCACGAGCGCCCGGCCGACGTTGCCGGTCGCTCCGGTAACTACGATCATGAATGTCTCCCCGTTCGAGTGAACCGCCCTGAACTGGGCGGGGACGTCGCTGAGCGGGGGGATCCCACCGCGACGGAGAGACGCTAACACCGTCGGTATAGTAGGTACCTAGAGGAAAGTGACTATGCGTGAGGGGTACACATGACCGCCGAGACGACAACCCGGAGCCCGGCCGCCTCGGCCGATCCGGAGTCCGCCTGCCCGATCGCCCCGGTCGTCGACATCGTCTTCAGCCGGTGGACCACACCGATCCTCTGGACCCTGAACGCGCACGGCCGGCAGCGCTTCGTCGAGCTGCAGCGCCGGATCGCCACGATCACCCCGAAGGTGCTGACCCAGCGGCTGCGCCAGCTCGAACGCGACGGCCTGATCGTGCGTACGTACCACCCGGAGGTCCCGCCCCGGGTCGAGTACGAGATCAGCGAACTCGGCCGCAGCCTCGCCCCGCTCTTCGCCCACCTCGCCGAGTGGTCCGCCACCAACCTCGACAAGGTCGACCGGGCCCGGCAGGAGTACGACACCGCCTCGCCGATCTAGGGCAAATCGCGGTGACTTGATCTTCAATCACCACGATTTGCCCTAGATCAAGCTCACTGGTCGTTCGTCGTCACCCGCTCCTCGGAGCAGTAGTTGGCACAGACCGTCCAGCGCAGGCGGCTGCCCTGGTAGCCGAAATAGTTCTCGCTGGTGTTCTCGTAGTAGTCCTTGTTGCAGTGGACCCACGTCCCCACGCCCGCCCAGCCGTAGCACGTGCCGTGGCGATAGGTCACCCAACCCCGGCTCGATCCGGCGTAGAGCTCGTTGGACCAGGAGATGGAGGTCCCGCCGGCGGCGTCGGGATCGATCGCCTGGACGAACCACTGGTCGCCGTACCGTACGAAGCACCCGGTGGCATCGTTCCCGATGGTGGTGGTGCAGACGCCGCCCGACGGCGACCCGCCGGAAACGGCGTCGTCCATCTCGAAGGGCTTCGGCAGCGTCGGCGGGTCGGCGGACGCGGCCGCCGCCGGTACGGCGGCACCCACGAGACCGGTGAGCAGTGCCACGGCGATCACCATCATCGACCGGAGTCTCGCGTGGCGTGGAGGTCGAATCATTTCTTTCCTCTCGACAAGGCGCCCCCCGGACGTGGTCACGTCGCCGTTCGAGTGGACGACGCCAGATAGGCGGCCGTTACTCTTCCTGGACCATCGGTACCGATGATAGGAATCCCTTTTGTCGGTCTCCTGGGTGATCCACCGTCGAGTGCTGTGCCGCGCCGGCCGTCTTCTCACGTCTCTGAACAGGGCTTTCGGCGCTTTGCTGACGGTGGGGCGAGCGGGCTTTCCGCCGCGATCCCGAGCCGCATAGGCGGCCATACAGCCATGTCGATCACCGAATGGTCGGGGCGCGCGCGGGGGTGCGGCTGGGGGCTCAGATCGTTACGCCCATGTGGGCGGCCAACTCGGGCACGGGTCCCGGCGGCGTGCCGCCGATCGCGCGCAGCAGGTCGGTCATCGTCGCGCGGGCGGCGGGGCGGTAGCGGATCTCGGCCGGCGCCACCCGCTCGCCGTCGACCAGGGCCCGGCCCGCGCGGACCGTGTCGCCGGTCTGGAGGTACGCGCGCGCGAGGTCGAGCAGGTGCTGCGCCCGGCGCTCCGGCGGCAGCCCGCCGAGGTCACGCGGGTCGATGCGCGTGTGGATTTCGATCGCGTGCCCGCCCTCGCCCAGCTCGACGGCGGCGGCGATCCGGTGCAGCCGCACGTTCGTCGGTCCGAAGCTCGTCCAGTAGCGGTCCTGGTCGGTACCCAGGGCGTTTGCCGCCCCTTCGGCCGCCTGGAGCAGTTCCCGCGCCCGGGCCGCGTTGCCGAGCCGCGCGACCGCCAGCGCACCCTGGAGGAACAGCCACCCGCGTACGGAGAGCCGGGCCGGACCGGTGGGCTCTGTGCCGCCCAGTTCCTCGCCGCCCGGGGCGAGTCGGTGCGCGGCCTGCTCGTGTGCGGCCAGCGCGGACCCGGGTCGGCCGAGTGCGAGCAGGGCGCCCCCGGCCCGGCCGGTGGCGGTACCCACCAGCAGCGGATCGTCGGCGCGCGCGGCCACCGCCGTCGACCGGTCGGCGGCGAGCCAGGCCAACTCGGCCTCGCCCAGCTTGAGCAGCACCGCCGAGGCGATCTGGTACGCCTGCGCCAGCAGGTGCGCCGCCTCGGGGTCGTGGTACAGCCCGTCCGACGCCTGCGCGTCGAGTATCAGGCGCGGTAGGGATCGGGCGAGGCTGTCGTACCCGGATCGTTGGCACGTCAACCAGGCGTGGTTGACCGCCTTGGCCAGCTCGGGCAGCTCCGGCGGGTTGGGCTCGCCGTCGCGCCTCGGCCCCGGCACCGCGTACCGCTCCAGGGCCGCGCGGATTCCCTCGGTCTCGATCCGCCCGCGTCCGCCCATCCGCTTCGACTCCGTGCTGACGAGCTGCTGTACGTCGATCCGCAGCGCTTCGGCGATCTCGTGCAGTACCGAGAACCGGTCGAGCCGCCGTGCGCCCCGCTCGACCTTCTCGACCCAGCTCTTCGACTTGCCGAGCCGGTCGGCGAGGTGCTGCTGCGACAGGTTGCGCCGTCCACGCCAGTACGCCACCCGCCGCCCCACCGGCAGCTCGTGTCCCGGGTTGCGGGTGGGCTCGGGCGAGCCCTTCGGGGGAGTGCTCGGCCGTGGCCGCGGATCCAAGGCGCTCATGCTGCTCCTCGGTCGGGGTTGGGAGGATGTGGCGGCGCCGAGGCGGGCGGGGGCGACCGACCGCCCGTATGGGGAGGCGGTGGTCGGAGCCCGCCACCCGCCCCGGGCCTTTTCCGCTCCCGACCGCCGTCGCCTCGGTACGGCCGAGAGTGGTTCCGGACAGGGGTGGATTGGGCGGTTACTCGCGCTGCGGTCGGGGCGGGGATGTTCCGGTTCGGTAGGACACGGCAAGCCTCCTCATGCCAGGCGGGCATGGGGCGGGCCGGCGACGTGGTCCCGCCGAGCCGACCCGCCCAGCCCCGCCGAGACCTGGTCGAGTTGACCTGTGCTTGACAGGGCAATCCGATACGGCGGGTCTGGATGTGGCCAGTCGTATCGGCGGATGCCTGAACCGGGAGGCCGGCTGCCTACCAGGCGTTCCGTGCCAGGCGTCCGTGGGACCAACATACAATGCAAAGCATTGTAAGACCAATGGCTGTGCATGCTAAGCACGCAAAGTCTTGGCAGGGCTGCCGTGTGCATGGGAGGATCTTGGTGCCTACCAGGAGTTGCCATGCCACGGATCTCAGACCGTCAACGGATTGCCCAGGACATTCGTGACCGGATCGCGTCGGGCGAGTACGGCCCGGGCGCCAAGCTGCCGTCGTTGCGCGAGTTGACCGCGCGGTATGGCGTGTCCGCCGAGCCTGTGCGCTCGGCAATTCTGATTCTGCAGGCCGAAGGGCTACTGGAAGGACGCCAGGGTAAGGGCGTCTATGTGACCGGTGCGCCGAAGGCGAGTGACGGGGTGACACCTTCGGCGCCCGCCGAGAGGACCGCGAGGTTTGGCCCTGTGAGCTGACGCTTGCTCGCCTTTCGCCGCGCGACAGGCGAGCGCGCGGCGCCACGAGTGGGTCGATCATCAGCTTGGCGCAGGCGGCGCCCTCCATCAACCGGCAGTGGTCAGGCACCTGCTCAGACGATGCGACCTACGAAGGCTCTCCTTCGGGTATCGCCATTGCGTTCATTCAGCGCGGGCCGAGGCCGGTACGGCCGTCGAGGAGTTCGCGCGCGGCGTCGAGGTGGCCGAGGTGCCGGGCGGTCTCTTCGATCATGTGGAGGACGATCCCGCGCAGGTCGCCGACCTCGTCGTCCGGGTCGCTGCCGGGTCGCCCGACCGGCTTCGCGTCCAGTGGCGTGGTGGCGAGCAGGGCATTGGCTCGTTCGCACTGCTCACGGTAGAAGGCGAACACCTCGGCGACCGGGTGCGCGGCGGTCATCGCCTCCTCGTCGTCGTCGGGCCACGGTACGTCGGCCACGGTGCCCTGGAACACCCGCTGGAACCAGTGGCGCTCGGCATAACCCAGGTGCTTGATCAGCCCGATCGGCGTCCACCCGGAGGGCAGGACCGGGGTCCGCAGCTGCTCGTCGGTGAGCCCGTCGAGGATCGCCAACGCACTGGCCCGCTGGGCGTCGAGGTAGTGCTGCAGGGCACGTGCTTCTGCCGTCATCGTGCTGCTGGGGGCCATGGTGATCCTTCCGGGCAACGCGGCCGTCGTCGTACCGCCGCGGACTATTCCAGATCCGGGGATTTCGCTGCGGAATGGCCCGTACCGGGGCCATCCCCTACCAAGATTGCCGAGAACCTGCCGGCGGTCAGGGTAGGTGTCGGACCTCGTACGCGGCGGTCTCCTCGCGCAGGCGGGCCGCGTCCTGCCCGGGTGGGGCGCCGAAGAGCCGGCGGTACTCGCGGTTGAACTGCGAGGGACTGTCGTAGCCGACCAGGTGTCCGACGCTGGCGACGTCGCCGGGGCGGCCGACCAGCAGCGAGCGGGCCTCCTGGAGTCGGATGCGCTTCTGGAACTGGAGCGGGCTCATGGCCGTGATCGCGCGGAAGTGCCGGTGGAAGGCGGACGGGCTCATCCCGGCCAGGCGGGCCAGGTCGGAGATCCGCATCGGCTCGGCGTAGTTGTCGCGAATCCAGCGGATCGCGCGGTTGACGTGGGAGAGGCCGCTGTCGGCCAGGCCGATCTGGCGGATCACGTCGCCGTGCGGGCCGGTGAGCAGCCGCCAGAGGATCTCCCGCTCGATCAGCGGCGCGAGCACCGGCGCGTCGGCGGGGTGGTCGAGCAGCCGGAGCAGCCGGGCGACGGCGTCGAGCAGCTCGGGGCCCGCGTCGCCGGTCGCGATCGCGGGCATGCCGACCGTGGTACGGGACCAGCGTGCGGCCGGCCCCTCCAGCAGCAGCGGGGCGATGGCGGCCGGACGCAGCGCCAGCCCCAGTCCCAGCGCCGGGACCCGTGGGCTGGCCCCGACGAAGTGGCCGGTCACCGGCAGCTCGGCGGTGACCACGAGGAACTGCCCGGCCCGGTACTCGAAGACCTGGTCGCCGAGGAGGAGCCGCTTGCCGCCCTGGGCCATGACGACCAGCAGCGGCTCGGTCAGCGAGTAGTCGGGCGGCGCGGTCTCGACCTTCGACAGCAGCAGACCGTCGATCGGCGTGACGAGGTCCGGTCGGGCCCGGGCCGCGACGCGGTCGCGGATCTCGGCCAGCAGGAGGTCGGGGTCGGGGCGCACCCGTCCACGGAAGCACCCCGACTCCGCCGCGACAACCCGATCGAGGCGAAGTCGAGAGGATCGGACAAGGGTCCGAGCGGATCGATCTACCGGGTCCCGGACCGCGGACGTTCGATGGAGGGGAGCCTTCCGAGACGCATAGGAGCAGTTCAGATGCCACTCGATCACTACGTCACCCTGGGCCGGTCGGGGCTGCGGGTCAGCCCGTTCGCCCTCGGCGCGATGACCTTCGGCGAGGATCCCGGCGGCGCCGGGTGCAGTGTCGATGAGTCCGAGAGGATCCTGGAGACGTACCTGGACCGCGGCGGGAACTTCGTCGACACCGCGAACTTCTACACCAACACCCACTCCGAGAAGATCCTCGGCGACTTCTTCGCCGCCCGCCCGGGCCGGCGCGAGCGGGTGGTGCTGGCCTCGAAGTTCTTCTTCAACCTCTTCCCGGGCGACCCGAACGGCGGCGGCGCGGGCCGCACCTCGATCATCGCCCAGCTCGACGAGAGCCTGCGCCGGCTCCAGACCGACTACCTCGACCTGTACTGGCTGCACAACTGGGACCGGAACACCCCGATCGAGGAGACCATGCGTACGCTCGATGACCTGGTCCGGGCGGGCAAGATCCGGTACATCGGGTTCTCGAACACGCCCGCCTGGGTCACCGCGCAGGCGCAGACGACCGCGCTGCTGCGGGGCTGGAGCCCGCTGATCGCGTTGCAGGTCGAGTACTCGCTGCTGGCCCGTACCGTCGAGGGCGAACTCGCGCCGCTCGCGCTCGACCAGGGCATGGCGCTGGTCCCGTGGAGCCCGCTCAGGAACGGCTTCCTCTCCGGCAAGTACCGGCGCGGCGCGGAGGTGACCGACTCGGCCCGTGCCGCCTACGTCGGCGGCCCGAGCAAGGAGGAGTACCGGGTGATCGACGCCGTCGCCGAGGTCGCCGACGAACTCGGCACCACCTCGGCCGCCGTGTCGCTGGCCTGGCTGCGCGCCCGTCAGGGCACCGTCGTACCGATCCTCGGCGCCCGGCGGGTGGCGCACCTGGAGGCGAATCTCGCCGGCCTGGAGGTGACGCTCGATCCCGGACAGTTGGCGCGGCTGGACGAGGTCTCGGCCCCGACCCTGAACTATCCGGCGCCGATGCACGGCGCGCAGCGGGCGATGCTGCAGTTCGCCGGCACGACGGTGGACGGCGAGCCGTCGGGCGTCTACCCGCCGCTGCTGCAGAGCGCCGTGCGGTACTGAGTCCCGCGACCGGGCCGCTCGTCCGCGCCGCCGCTTCAGCGGAGTTCGCGCGGGTACGCGTCATGCCTCCCGGACCCGGCAGGGGTCGGGGAGGCATGACGTCGTGTGACCGGGTCGGCGGTCCGGTCAGCCGGCCGTGTTCAGCTGCCAGGACTGCAGGGCGATCGCGCTGCACGGCATGCTCTGCAGCCCGTACGCGGGGCTGTCGTCGAGGCAACGCCCGGTCTTCTGGTTCTGCACCTGCACCGCGCCGGAGTTCATGGTGGCGAAGGTCCAGCGCTGGAAGGGCGAGTCGTAGCAGGGCATCGTCGTGAGGCCGTAGGCGGGGCTGTCGTCGAGGCAGAACCCCTCCGCCTGCTCCTTCAGCCCATAGGTGCCGTCCAACCACTCCTGCAGGGCCCACGACTGGTGTCCGGCGGTGTCGGGCGCGGCGCAGGTGGTGGCCGTCGGGGCCAACCCGCTTCCGTCGAGACACCTGCCCGTGGCGACGGCAATACCCCTAAATTGCGGTCAACCGGACATGCTGTGGTGCGTCGCACAAATTTGCCGACAACCATTGGACCCCATTTTCGCGTACCTCCGCCGTGGAATGCCGTGCACCGAGGAAGTGCAATTTCCTCGGTGTCTGGCGAGGCGTTCCACGCGTTTTACCGGCCGGACCAATCATTGGACGCACCTGGGGAAATGGCTCCTCGGCGGCGTCGCCACGCCCCGGAGAGAGTCCCGGACAGCTCGTCGGAGCGGACAACCGCCACCCGCGCCGGGCCGGTCGGGAACGGACGGGCGGGGCCCGGACGTCCGAGCCCCGCCCGTCCGGCGGGTCGTCGCGCGACGGTGGTCAGGCGACCGGCAGCGACCAGCCGAGACCGGTCCGGTCCCGGGGTGCGACCGTCGCGCGGCGCGCCCCGTCCGCCGTCGAGGTCGGGGCCGCGGGGCAGGTGGCGGTCCGCGGCGGGAGCGCGCGGCCGACCAGGTACCGGTCCACGTGGCCGGTCACGCAGTCGGTTCGGCCGTACGCCCCGTGGCCCCAGCCCTGGTACGCGACGAACCGGCCCCGGTCACCGAGTTGCCGCGCGACGGCGACCCCCCACTCGTACGGGGTGGCGGGGTCGTACCGCGAGTTGAGCACGAGCAGCGGGATCGAGGTCCGGACCCGCAGCCGGTGTTGCGGGTTGTTCACCTTCGTCCAGCCGAGGCAGCCGGCCGTCACGCCCACCGCCATGGGCGAGGCCCGCAGGTGGGGAGCCACGGCGCGGGACATGTCGAGGTACCGGGAGAACTCGGCGTGGCTGCCGATCGGCAGCGACCAGTCCTCGCAGAACACCGCCAGCGGGTATCCGACCAGCTCCGCGCCGTCGGCGGCCGAGGCCGCGGCGCGGGCGGCGCCGGCGCGGGCCGTGCCGGTGACGGGGGCCGGGCGCGCGGCGCGCTCCCCGGTACCGGCTCCGACCGCGCCCCCGTCGAGCGCGGCCAGGTCGGCGGCCAGCCCGGACCAGTTCGGACCGTAGAAGGCGCCGAGCGCCCGGTCGCTCAGGTCGAGCCAGGTCAGCTTCGCGCCGCTGTCCGGGTCGACCAGCGTGCCGGCGTCCGCCCGCGCCATGAGCCGGTCGTAGAACGCCGCCACGTCCTGCCCGTGCAGGGCGCAGGACGCGTCCCGGTCGCACCAGGCCACGAACTGGCCGAACGAGTCCTCCAGGCCGACCGCCTCGGTGCGGAGGAACCCGCCCGTGCTCAGGCTGTGGTCCATGTTGCTGTCTACGACCAGCGCGCGTACCCGGTCCGGGAAGCGCTCGGCGTAGATCTGGCCGATCAGCGTGCCGTAGGAGACCCCGTAGTAGCTGATCTGGCGTTCTCCCAGCGCGGCCCGGATCGCGTCCATGTCACGCGCCACCGAGACGGTGTCGACGTGGTCGAAGAGCGGGCCGCTGTGCCCGCGGCAGTCCGCGGCGAGCCGCTTGTTGTAGGCGACCAACGCCTCGTACTCCGCCTGGTCCGCCGGTACCGGGAACGGCTGCTGGGCGAGGAGCGAGACCGAGCAGACGACGGCGTCGCTCCGGGCCACCCCGCGTGGGTCGAAGCCGATGACGTCGAAGCGGCGCAGGATCTCCGGGCTGAAATAGGTGTCCGCCCCGAGCGCGGCGTCCACGCCCGAGGCGCCGGGTCCGCCGGGGTTGATCAGCAGTGGTCCGATGCGGGCCGCCGGGTCGGTGGCCGCCCGCTTGGCCACGGCCAGCGGGAAGGTGCCGCGCTCGGGCCGGGCCCAGTCGACGGGCACCTGGAGGTCGCCGCAGCGCACGCTCGGGTCGTCCGGCCGCTCGGGGCAGGGCTGCCAGTCGATCCGGCCGACCCTCGGGTCCGCCGGGGCGCCGGCCGGTGCGGCGGTCGCCGGTGCGGCGCCGAGCAGGACGCTGGCGGCGATCGCGCCGGCCGCCGCGGAGCGGATCAGTTTTCGCATGGAACGAGGCTCCATTCGCCACTGGACGGTGGCGTCGATCCGACCACGCGGGAGATCCGTCCCGAAAGGACTGATAGGGACTTCCTAGGGTGTTTTCCGGGAGATCCCCGAGTTTTCCCGGTCGGCCGGGTCGGCGTACCCGCAGTGCCGGGTCGGCCGATGCGGCGGCCCCTTGAAGATCAATACTTTCGAAAGCCGCGGGGGCGTCGCCCCGTCAGCCTTCGTCCTTGGAGGACCCTTGACAAGCACAATCCGGCGCCGGCGACTGTTCGGTGCCGCGCTGGCCGCGACCACCCTCGTGACCGGCCTGCTGACCGCGACCCCCGCCCAGGCCGCCGATGTCGCCGTACCGGTGACCGAGGGCGCGCTGACCCTCCGCGGAAACGAACTCGTCGTCGACGACTCGTTCTCCACGAGGAGCGGTGATGCTTTCACGCTGGAGAGCGGAGCGCGGTCGGATGAGCTGAGCCCGCACGTACGCGTGCACCTGGCGGCGGCGGACGGGCAGTGGTTCGACCTCGCGTTCTACGGGGGAAGCGCACCGCTGGCGGTGGGGACCTACGACGACGCGGTGCAGTGGTCGTACAGCGCGCCCGAGCGCCCGGCCCTGAGTCTGAGCGGCAACGGTAGTGGTTGCAGCGGCTCGCTCGGCGACTTCCGGGTGAACCAGATCCGGTACGGCGCGGGCGGAGCGATCGAGGCGCTCGACGTCAACTTCGCCTACTACTGCGAGGGGCGCCTGCGGCTGTCCATGGGCCACCTGGTCGTCAACTACCCGTCCGAGCCGGAGCCGCCGCAGGGCCGGGTGCTGAGCGCCCTCACCTTCGCCGGCCGTGACACCGGCGAATACCACAGCGGTCTCGGGGACATGATTGTCGGTGTCACCCGGCACGACGGGAACGCCGTCGTCGTCGCCGCGGCGCGCGCCGGGAGCTACGACCGCGGTTCCTTCGCGATCGCGGCACCGGCTGGCGAGCCGTTGCGGGTCGGCACCTATCCCGACGCCCGCTCCTACTGGGACGGCAGTAACGCCGGTCCGCGCCTCACCCTGGACGGGCCAAGAGGGTCCTGCCCGGGAGAGCACGGCACCTTCACGATCCGGCAGCTGAGGTTCGCGCCCGACGGCTCGGTCGCCCTGCTCGACCTCGCCTTCACCCGGGTCTGCGAGTATCCGGGCGGTAACGATCCGACCACCGGAGAGGTGATCCTCAACATTCCGGGACCGCCTCCGTTCACCCTCGCCCTCACGGCGGACCGGGCCGACCTGATACGGGACAAGTCCTGGTACCGCACCGGCATCCAGGAGGTACGGGTGGGCGGCACCGTCACCTGCTCCGGCGAGGCTTGGATGATCGTCACGGGCACCCTCACCCAGGAGCCGGAGGGCCAGCCGCTGGTCGGCCACTTCGGGGTGCCGGTGAGCTGCGCGGCCGGCGAGGTGACGCCCTGGTCGGAGACGGTGGTGTGGTACGAGGCCACGGACCGGGACTTCGCGCCGGGCGCCGCCACCCTCACGGCGCACACCACGATCGTCGATCCGGTGTACCTGAACACCGTGACCGCCGAGACGACGTCGACCGTGCGACTGCGCCTGCCCGAGACGCCCGCCATCCCGCGCCGGACGAGGTGAGCTGACTCCGGGCCGCCACAGCCGTTCGCCGCACCGTACGCCGCGCGGTCGCGGAGCGTACCGGGGTGCTCGACGCTGCGGGATGGCTCACACCTCGGGAACCTCTCGCCTCGGAGCCGGGGCGTCACCGTAGACTCGTGGTCACAACTGAATACCTCATCCAGAGGGGCTGAGGGATACGGCCCGACGACGCCCCGGCAACCACTCCACAGGGAGCAGGTGCCAATTCCGTCCCCACCGCAGAGCGCGGCTTCCGGGGAAAGATGAGAGGACGGCCCTCGCCATGACGTCGACCATCGACGCGACGACCACCACCGCGACCACCAGCCCCAGCCCCGCGCGCGCCCTCGTCTGTCGCGGCTGCGGTGCGGAATACCCCCTCATCGCCCAGCACGCCTGTTTCGAGTGTTTCGGTCCGCTGGAGGTCGCCTACGACCCGGCCGCGCTCGCCCGGGTCACCCGCGCCGAGATCGAGGCCGGTCCGCGGAGCATCTGGCGGTACGCCGCGCTGCTTCCGACCGGGCAGGACCCGGCCGGCCGGGTCACCCTCGACCCCGGGCTGACCCCGCTGGTCGCGGCCCCGAACCTCGCCGCCGAACTGGGCATCCGGGCCCCGCTCTGGGTCAAGGACGACAGCGCCAACCCGACCCACTCGTTCAAGGACCGGGTGGTCTCGGTGGCCCTCACCGCCGCGCGTGGCCTCGGCTTCACCCGCTTCGCCTGCGCCTCGACCGGCAACCTCGCCAACTCCGTGGCCGCCCACGCCGCCCGCGCCGGGGCGCCCTCGATCGTCTTCGTGCCGAGCGACCTGGAGCAGGGCAAGGTCGTCACCACCGCGGTCTACGGCGGCGACCTGGTCGCCATCGACGGCTCGTACGACGACGTGAACCGGCTCTGCGGCGAACTGGTCGAGACGGACGAGTTCGAGGACACCGCGTTCGTGAACGTGAACGTGCGCCCCTACTACGCCGAGGGCTCCAAGACGCTCGGCTACGAGGTGGCCGAGCAGCTCGGCTGGCGGATTCCCGAGCAGGTGGTGATCCCGATGGCCAGCGGCGAGCTGCTGACCAAGATTGACAAGGCGTTCAGCGAACTGGTCGAGATCGGCCTCGTCGAGGCGCCGGCGAACGGCTGGCGGGTCTTCGGCGCCCAGTCCGCCGGGTGCAACCCGATCGCCGTCGCGCTGCACGCCGGCACCGACGTCATCACGCCGGTCCGGCCCACCGGCATCGCCAAGTCGCTCAACATCGGCGACCCCGCGGCCGGCATCTACGCCATCGAGGCGGTGCGCCGTACCGGGGGCTGGATGGAGTACGTCGACGACGACGAGATCCGCGAGGGCATCCGCCTGCTGGCGCGTACCACCGGGGTCTTCGCCGAGACGGCGGGCGGGGTCACCACGGCGGTGCTGCGCAAGCTGGTCGAGAGCGGCAAGCTCGACCCCGACGCCGAGACCGTCGTCTTCAACACCGGCGAGGGGTTGAAGACCATCGACGCGGTGGCGACCCAGGTCGGACCGACGTACCGGATCAAGCCCTCGCTGCGTGCGGCCCGGGACGCGGGCCTGCTCGGCTGAGAGCGAGCACGCTCGGCCGGGCGGGGCGGCTCCCCCGGCCGGGCGGCGAAGGCGTGGGCGCTGCGGCCCGTAGTCGCCGATTTGCCGTGCGTAGGAAAAACACGCCTGCGGGGGCTTGACGTCGAAACGTGCACGACGCAAGATGCTCCGTGCGGGAGGGCGTGTCGCCGTAGACTTTTCAAGCTCTTACGTCCCAACGCCGGAGGCGTTGTGCGATCGTCCCTCCCGACCAAAAATCTCCCTGCCCCGAAAAACCATTCGCGCGACGCGGAGCGGGCCGGCACGCTCGGGGCATGGATATAGTCCTGGTCCGCCTCGATGCCCGCGACGACGAGTCCGTCGAGCGGGCGTACCGAATAGTCGCGGCGAGCGACGCCGCCGAGGGGGCCGACTTCCCGCCGCAGGAGCGGACCCGTTTCGTCGGCGGGTTGCGGCATCCGATGCCCGGCAGGCATACCGAGCGGGTGCTGGCGTACCGCGACGGGGTGCCCGTTGGCTATCTCTCGGCGGGGCTCCCGCAATTGGACAATCTGGACAACGTGAGCGTGGAGCTGTACGTACACCCGGACCACCGGCGGCGCGGGGTCGGCCGCGCGCTGTACCAGGAACTCCTCCGGCTGGCCGGCGAGCACCGGCGCAAGCGGATCTCCGGCGCCACCGTCGAGGCGCTGCCCGGCGGACCGGCGCGTACCGGCGCGGGCTCGGCCTTCGCCGCCGCGATGGGCGCGCGGCCGGTCCTGCCCGAGGTGCGGCGCCGGCTGGACGTGACCGCGCTCGACCAGTCGGCCCTGGACCGCCTGCACGGCGTCGCCCGGGCCGCCTCAACGGGGTACTCGCCGGTGCGCTGGCACGGACCCACCCCGGAGGAGTACGTCGCCGACGTCGCCTACCTCGACGGCCGGCTGATCGAGGACGCGCCCCTGGGCGACCTCGAATGGGAGCCGGAGAAGGTGGACTCGGCGCGGGTACGCCGGACCGAGGCCGCCCTCGCGGCACGCGGCCGACGCACCTACCACTGCGGCGCCCGCCACGACGCCTCCGGCCGGCTGGTCGCCTGGACGATGCTGGAATTCGACGCGGCGCCTGTGTGGCACGCGTACCAGCAGATCACCATCGTCGACCCGGAGCACCGGGGGCACCGGCTCGGCGCCCTCGTCAAGATCGAAAACCTGCGGTACGCCCTGACGCACGAGCCCGACCTGCGGGTGATCGACACCTGGAACGCGGCGGTGAACGACCACATGATCTCGATCAACGAGGCGCTGGGGTTCCGCCCGGTCGACGCGTGGCACAACTGGCAGCTGACGATCTGAGCACCGGCTGCGGCATGATGTCGGGATGACGGAGACCCCGCATCCCCTGTACGCCAAGCACGCCGACACCCTCACCCGGGCGCTCAGCGCGATCGCCGAGCGCGCCTACTGGTCGGCCTACCCCGAGTCGCCCAGCCCCCGGGTGTACGGCGAGACCGCCGCCGCCGAGGGCGAGGCCGCCTTCCGGTCCTACCTGGACGCGGACTTCCCGCTCGACCAGCCCGGCACCACCGACCGGGTCGCCACCGAGCGGAGCCCCTTCGGTGTCGAGCTGGGCGTGCGCTACCCGCACGGCGAGGTCGACGCGCTGGTGGCCGCGGCCACCGCCGCGCTGCCCGCCTGGCGGGACGCGGGCCCGCAGACCCGGCTGGGCGTCTGCCTGGAGATCCTGGCCCGGCTGCACGCCCACGTCTTCGAGCTGGCCAACGCCGTGCAGTTCACCAGCGGCCAGGCCTTCGTCATGGCGTTCCAGGCCGGCGGCGCGCACGCGCTGGACCGGGCGCTGGAGGCGCTC
This sequence comes from Micromonospora sp. NPDC049559, assembly GCF_040676675.1. Lineage (NCBI taxonomy): Bacteria > Bacillati > Actinomycetota > Actinomycetes > Micromonosporales > Micromonosporaceae > Micromonospora > Micromonospora sp. NPDC049559. The sequence goes on from NZ_JBFAPK010000067.1 coordinate 14,989, forward strand.
GCGTACGCGTACGCCGAGATGACCCGGCACCCGGCCCGGGCCGAGTGGGAGAAGCCGGCCGGCAAGGGCGACCCGCTACGGATGACCAAGACCTTCCACGTGGTACCGCGCGGGATCGGGCTCGTCATCGGCTGCAACACGTTCCCGACCTGGAACTCGTACCCGGGTCTCTTCGCCTCGCTGGCCACCGGCAACCCGGTGATCGTCAAGCCGCATCCGGGCGCCGTGCTGCCGCTCGCGATCACGGTCCGCTACGCGCGGGAGGTACTCGCCGAGGCCGGCTTCGATCCGAACCTGGTGCTGCTCGCCGCCGAGGCGCCGGGCGAACGGATCGCCTCCACCCTGGCGCTGCGTCCCGAGGTACGCATCGTCGACTTCACGGGCTCGACGGAGTACGGCGACTGGCTGGAGGCCAACGCCCGCCAGGCCGCCGTCTACACCGAGAAGGCCGGCGTCAACACCGTGGTCGTCGACTCCACGTCCGACTTCGCCGGAATGTGCCGCAACATCGGGTTCTCGCTGGTCCTCTACAGCGGGCAGATGTGCACCACCCCGCAGAACATCCTGGTGCCGGCCGACGGAATCGAGACCGACCAGGGACACAAGAGCTTCGACGAGGTGGCGGCCGGCATCGCGGGCGCCGTCGGCAAGCTCACCGCCGATCCGGCCCGCGCGGTCGAGCTGACCGGCGCCATCGTCAACGACGGCGTGCTCGCCCGGTTGGCCGAGGTCACCGGGACGGGCGAGGCGGTACTGGAGTCGCGCGCGCTGGAGCACCCGGCGCACCCGGACGCGGTCGTCCGTACGCCGACGATCGTCCGGCTCGGCGCCGACGCCACCACCACGTACGGTCGCGAGTGGTTCGGGCCGATCTCGTTCGTGATCGCGACCGACTCCACCGAGCAGAGCCTGGAGATCTTCCGTACGACCGTGGGGGAGCGCGGTGCCCTCACCGCCTCCGTCTACTCCAGCGACGAGAAGGTGCTGGACGCGGCCGAGGCGGCGGCGCTGGACGCCGGGGTGCACCTCTCCTGCAACCTGACCGGCGGCGTCTTCGTGAACCAGTCCGCCGCGTTCTCGGACTTCCACGCCAGCGGCGCCAACCCGGCGGCCAACGCGGCCCTGACCGACGGGGCGTACGTCGCCAACCGGTTCCGCATCGTGCAGTCCCGGCGCCACGCCTGATCGCCAGCGCACACCTGATCGCCAGCGGTAAGGGGCCCCTCCCGGCGGGAGCGGCCCCGGTCGCGCGCGCTGTTGCGCGCTGTCGCGCGGGAGTGCCCCGCTGTCCCGCCGCACGGATCCGGCGGGGCGCGGTGCCGGCGGGGTACCGTGCGGGCGGGGACAGCGCCGGCGGGGCACGGTGCCGGCGGGGGACGGCCTGCGCCTACGCGCGGCGGCGCATCTGCAGCTCGGTCAGTACGGGCACGTTCGGGTGCGGCGCCCGCACGCCGGTGTCGACGAAGCCGAGCCGCTCGTACGCCCGTACCGCGCGGTCGTTGCCGACGACCACCTCCAGCAGCAGCTCCGGCCGTCCGGCCGCCCGGGACCACGCCGCCACCGCGTCGACCAGCTCGCCGAGCAGGCCCCGGCCCCGCCAGGACGGGGTGAGGTAGACCGCGAAGATCACGGTCAGTGCGGGCTCCTCCGGCGCGGCGATGCCGCCGGCGTGGCCGACGAACCGCCCGTCCGCCTCCGCGACGAACTGCGCGCAGGCGATGCCGATGGAGTTGCGCGCGATCCGGGCCGCGTACTCGGCGTGCGGCCGGGCCGCCGCGTCCGCGAGCGTCTCCAGGAAGGCGAGCGGGGAGTCGGCGAGCATTTCGAGCCGTAACGCCCGCATCCGGGCCGCGTCGGCCGGACGGACGCGACGCACGGTGGCGCCGTCACCGGCCGGTGCGCATTGGCCGGGCTCGGCGGCGACGAGGGGCCGCGCAGGGATCATGTGGCATGCCTACCGGGTCGCGCCGCGCTCCGGCAAGCCGATTGCCGGGCCGACCGCGACACATTCCGACGGGCGAGGCGTACCGCGGCGCGGGCGACGCCGGGGGTGCCGCCTCGCTTCGGTCGGGGGGTCGCCGTCCCCCGGATGTACGGGCACCGGCAATGGTCGCGCGTGGGCGTCCGAGGGAACGGAACCGGGCACCCCGGGCAAAGACGTGCGCCGATGAAGAAAAGATCAAATGCCCAGTCGGGACGGGGTAGGGATGGTTTGTCGAGTCGCGAAAAGGGCCGTGAGCACCTCCGTTGAAGGGGTGTCCGTTTTGGGGTAGTGCACGGCTGCGGGGGCTGGTGTAGCGTGCGATTTCGGCCGCTGGATTCACGGGCGTGACCTCGGAACCGGCGGATGAGTCAGCGAAGTGAGGAAGTGCACCGTGGCACAGGGCACCGTCAAGTGGTTCAACAGCGAAAAGGGCTACGGCTTCATCGCGGTCGACGGCGGTCAGGACGTCTTCGTCCACTTCTCCGCGATCCAGATGGACGGCTACAAGGCGCTGGACGACGGACAGCGCGTGGAGTTCGAAATCGCGCAGGGGCAGAAGGGCCCACAGGCGGAAAAGGTCCGTGTGATCGCCTGATCCGGGCGATCACTCAAGCCATCGGGTCCGACCAGGCTGCGACCGGGCGTCGTTCCCTCGTCACGACGGGGCCGGCGCCTTCGTCGTACCCATCGCCGCCGTCGTACCCCTTGCCGTGCCGTGCCGTGGCCGCGGCCGGAGTCGACAGTCGCCGCGTCCGGCCGCGGCACCGGTTACCACCTGCGCCCATCGGGCACCATGGGCGACCACGGGGCGCGCCGCGCCCGCGCCGTGAACCGTCCGCGGCCCTGGCCCGTCGGCCCGGCCCCGCGCCTCGCCACCCGTCCACGCGGCCTCACGGTGCGTGCTCGACCCGGCCGTGACCTGCCCGCCCGGGTGTCGGTGTGGGGACGACCGCCGGCTCGGCTCGGCACGGCTCGTGCCGCTGTCGCACCGTGTTGGCAGTGCCGCAGTCGCAGTGCTGTCCACGTCCTGCTGCCGGCCGCGCCGCTGTTGCGCCGCGCCGCTGTTGCGCCGCGCCGCTGTTGCGCCGCGCCGCTGTCGCGCCGTGCCGTGCTGGTCGCACCGTGCCGTGCTGGTCGCGCCGTGCCGTGCTGGTCGCACCGTGCTGTGCCGGGTTTGGCTCGCCGCTGGGCAATGCCCGCAGGGGCTTCCCGGGAGGGGCCGCGGGGTCCCCGGAAGGGCACGCGGAGTGCCGCGCGACCTGCCCGGTTCGGGATGTGGCGGCCGTCCGCTCCGGGTCGGGCGGTGACCGGACGTGGTCGGGATACCACTCGACGTCACATTCCTGCCTGCTGCGCGGGCCGTTTGCCCGCTTGTCGGCCTAAGGGCCGATTGTCGGAAGCTGGTGATGCGACGGGCGGGCGACTCGCCGGTGAACCTCCCTGGTCGGGCCCGACGAGCTTGCACTCGGCAGGGCAGAGTGCTAAACAGGTGATTGGCACTCGCGCTAAGGGAGTGCCAAAGGTCGGGGCGGTAGGGCCACGGTCCCGGGTCGGGTGAACCGGCGCGGGGCACATGGCCGGTCGTCGCGGGCTGTCCGGCCCGGCCGACGGACGTCACTGTCGCCAGGTAGTGACGTCCGAAGGTGCGTAATCACAGGCGGATCATCCGGACCAACCGGCCCGGAGGACCGTGAGTGTCCAGGAGGACAACGCCGTATGGCCAAGATCATCGCGTTCGACGAAGAGGCGCGCCGTGGCCTCGAGCGGGGCATGAACACCCTCGCCGACGCCGTAAAGGTGACGCTGGGCCCCAAGGGCCGCAACGTCGTGCTCGAGAAGAAGTGGGGTGCTCCCACCATCACCAACGACGGTGTGAGCATCGCCAAGGAGATCGAGCTCGAGGACCCGTACGAGAAGATCGGCGCTGAGCTGGTCAAGGAGGTCGCCAAGAAGACCGACGACGTGGCCGGTGACGGCACGACGACGGCGACCGTCCTGGCCCAGGCGCTGGTCCGCGAGGGCCTGCGCAACGTCGCGGCCGGCGCGAACCCGATGGCCCTGAAGCGGGGCATCGAGGCCGCCGTCGGCGCCGTGGCGGAGGAGCTGGCCAAGCTCGCCAAGGACGTCGAGACCAAGGAGCAGATCGCCTCCACCGCCTCGATCTCCGCCGGTGACACCACCGTCGGCGACATCATCGCCGAGGCGATGGACAAGGTCGGCAAGGAAGGCGTCATCACCGTCGAGGAGAGCAACACCTTCGGGCTCGAGCTGGAGCTCACCGAGGGTATGCGCTTCGACAAGGGCTACATCTCCGGTTACTTCATGACCGACCCCGATCGGATGGAGGCCGTCCTCGACGACCCGTACATCCTGATCGTCAACAACAAGATCTCGTCGGTGAAGGACCTGCTGCCGATCCTCGAGAAGGTCATGCAGTCGGGCAAGCCGCTGGCGATCATCGCCGAGGACGTCGAGGGCGAGGCGCTCGCCACCCTCATCGTCAACAAGGTGCGGGGCACCTTCAAGTCGGTCGCCGTCAAGGCGCCGGGCTTCGGTGACCGCCGCAAGGCCATGCTGGGCGACATCGCCATCCTCACCGGCGGCCAGGTCATCAGCGAGGAGATCGGCCTCAAGCTCGACGCCGCCGACCTCACCCTGCTGGGCCGCGCCCGCAAGGTCGTGGTGACCAAGGACGAGACCACCATCGTCGACGGTGCCGGCGACGCCGACCAGATCCAGGGTCGGGTCAACCAGATCCGCGCCGAGATCGAGAAGAGCGACTCCGACTACGACCGCGAGAAGCTGCAGGAGCGCCTGGCCAAGCTGGCCGGCGGTGTTGCGGTCATCAAGGTCGGCGCGGCCACCGAGGTCGAGCTGAAGGAGCGCAAGCACCGCATCGAGGACGCCGTTCGCAACGCGAAGGCGGCCGTCGAGGAGGGCATCGTCCCCGGTGGTGGCGTGGCGCTGGTGCAGGCCGGCAAGACCGCGTTCGACAAGCTGGACCTGGCCGGCGACGAGTCGACCGGCGCCCAGATCGTCAAGATCGCGCTGGACGCCCCGCTGCGGCAGATCGCCGTCAACGCGGGCCTCGAGGGCGGCGTCGTGGTCGAGCGGGTCCGCAACCTGGACGCCGGGCACGGCCTCAACGCGGCCAACGGTGAGTACGTTGACCTGCTCGCCGCGGGCATCATCGACCCGGCCAAGGTGACCCGTTCGGCGCTGCAGAACGCGTCGTCGATCGCGGCCCTGTTCCTCACCACCGAGGCTGTGGTGGCGGACAAGCCGGAGAAGACCCCGGCCGCCCCGGCGGCGCCGGGCGGCGGGGACATGGACTTCTGAGTCCAGACCGCACGAACGCAGAGGGGGGGGGGGGGGCGGGGGCCGCCCCCCCCCCCCCGACGGCGCCGGGGGCGGGCGGGTGTGAGCGAGCAGGTTAGCCCCGAACGGCGGCCGCGGCGGGGGCGGGGGGGGGGCGA
>NZ_JBFAPK010000068.1:0-20249 GCF_040676675.1 Micromonospora sp. NPDC049559
AACTGCACCGCCGTGCCGTTGGCGCTACTGGCCCCGGCCACGTCCACACACTTGCCGCCGTACCCGGTGATCGTCCCGGTCGCCGCGTACGCCGGTGCCGCGATCGTGACGAGCGCGGCGGCCAGCGTGAGGGCCAATCCGCCGACCACGGCTAGTACGCGTGATCCTGATCTGTGGCTGTTCAACGAACCCTCCTGGCTGAACGTCCGATGGTGGCGTGCATCGACGATCGTTCACAGGAGCGAAATAGTCAAGAGTCTTAACAAAGAAATTAACTGACCGAACAGTGGGGTCCGGCGGGGATGTCGGTCGATGTGGGTGCTCGGTCCACGCTGGTCGAGTTTTTGCAGTCCTGGATGGACTTCTTGCAGACATCGACGCTATTCTCTGCGGAAATGCCGCGTCGTTACCTCGGCGTGACGTACCGGCAACAGATCCGTGGCTCCAGCCAAGGGAGGCCTACGCCGATGACGACCGCCCGCCGATGGCGCGCAGCCCGCATAGCCGCCACCGCCCTGATCTGCCTGGCCTGGTCCGCGCTCCACGCCACCCAGCCCGCGGCCGCCCGGCCCGGACCCGTCGCCGCGCCGCAGCCCGCGGCGGAGTCGGCAACCACGGCGGCGCGCGACCCGCTCTCCTCGCGGGTACACCTGTTCTACTACCCCTGGTACGGCAACCCGGCCACCTACGGCAGCTACCGGCACTGGCAGCAGGGCGAGCACAACCCGCCCGACGACCTCGGCGCCAACCTCTACCCGCTGCTCGGGGCGTACGACTCCGGCGACCTCGCGGGCGCGGTACGCCAGCACATGGCCTGGATCCGGCAGTCCGGCGCCGGGGTCATCGTCTACAGCTGGTGGGGCCAGGGCTCCTACGAGGACCAACTCGCCGCGGGCGTGCTGGCCGAGGCGAGCCGCGAGGGCATCAAGGTCGCCTGGCACCTGGAGCCGTACCAGGGCCGGACCGCCGAGTCGACGGTCGCCGACATCAACTACATCAACTCCCGGTACGGCGCCAGCCCGGCCTTCTTCCGCGACCCCGAGCACGGCAACCGCGCCGCCTTCTACGTCTTCGAGAGCCTGCGGATCACCGACTGGTCCGCCCTGGACCAGGTCAGCGCCGGCAACATCGTGCTCACCCAGACCACCGACACCAGCAAGGCGGCCCACTTCGGCGGCATGTACACCTACGACGGCATCGCCGGGGCCACCGCGCCCGGCTGGGCCGGCGCGGGCGCGTACTGCAAGGCGAACGGGCTGGTCTGGGCCCCGTCGGTGGCCCCCGGCTACCTCGACGACCGGGCCGTGCCCGGCAACACCACCCCGACCGTGGACCGCGCGGGCGGGGCCGCCTACGACCGGCAGTGGAACAACGCGCTCGACCCGGCGATCGGCGGCGACCCGACCTGGGTCTCGGTCACCTCCTTCAACGAGTGGCACGAGGGCTCGGTCATCGAGCCGGCCAGCTCCACCCCGCCGGCGGGCTTCGGCTACCAGACCTTCGAGGGCGCGTACGGCCGTACCGGTGCCGCCGCCGAGACCGCCTACCTCGACCGCACCGCGTACTGGGTCGACCGGTTCACCGGCGCGAACCTGGCCGAGGATCGGCCGGTCAGCGCGAGCAGCCAGGCCCGCGGCCACCGGGCGGCGCGGGCCAACGACGGCAACCCGGCCACCTACTGGGAGAGCGGCAACCGCCGGTTCCCGCAGTGGCTCCAGGTCGACCTCGGCGCCGACACCCCGGTCGGCCGGATCGTGCTCAAGCTGCCGCCGGCCCGGGCCCGGGGCGCGCGGACCCAGACGATCGCGGTACTGGGCAGCGCCGACGGCCGGACCTTCCAGCCGTTGCTGCCGGCCACCGGGTACACCTTCCACCCGGCCAACGGCAACACCGTCACCGTTCCGGTGCCCGCCGCCAACGCCCGCCACCTGCGGCTCTCCTTCACCGACAGCACGGGCTGGCCGGCCGCCCGGCTCGCCGAGTTCGAGGTCTACCCGGCCTGACGGGACGGGCGGCGGGCCGACGACCCTCCGGGCCTGCCGCCCGACCGCCTGCGTCGTCCGGCCATTCGTGTCGTCGGCCGTGCGGGCCCGCCGCCCGCCCGGCGGGCGCGGGTGTCAGGCGTGGTCGTTCGGGGCCGGCCGCGCCCCGATCGGCAACTGGTAGATCCAGACCGGATACTCCACGGCGGAACGGCCGGCGTTGAAGCCGGCGGTGCGGTTGAGCTGGGCCGCGGGAATCCAGAGCGTGCCGGCGCCGTCGATCCACATGGCGTCCGGCCAGGTCAGCCGGGCGTCCGCGACCAGCGTGTCGACCTGCCGGTCCGGGGCGATGCGCAGGATCCGCCGCTGGTCCGGGTCGCTGAAGTAGATGGTCCCGTTCGCGTCGATGGCGGTACCGCCGGCGGTCGGCGTCTCCACCCAGGTCCGCACGTGCTGCGCCAGCGTCTCCGCCGGCACCTCGGGATCGTCCAGCCACCGGGTCTCCAGCCGAGAGAGCGGACCCGAGGCCGGCTGGTAGTAGAGGTACCTCCCGTCCGGCGAGACCTCCAGTTGGTCGCTGTGCAGGTGTACCTCGCCGCCGCTGGCGTCGCGCAGCACCTCCCCATCGGCCCGCAGCGGGCGCCGGCCGATGGTGCTCGGGTGGTCCTCCAGCACCCGGCGCAACCACCCCGTGCTCAACTCCAGCACGATCAGGCCCGGCGCGCCGGCGTCGGTGAGGTAGGCGCGGTCCCCGTTGAACCGCACGTCGTCGACGTAGCTCTGTTCCCGCAGCACCGGTCCGAGGTCGTACACCTGGACGACCGAGTCGGTGTCGACGTCGACCACGATCAGGCGTGCGGCGCCGGGCACCTGCGGCGCGCCGAACTCCGGCGCGCCCGCGTCGACGATCCAGAGGTGGCCGTCCGGACCCATCCGCAGGGCGTTGACGCGTACGAAGCGGTCGGCCGGAGCACCGTCCCCGCTGTTGAACTCCGCGTTCGGGTACGGCACCAGGTCGCCGTCCGCGACGATCTCCGCGACCTGCGGCCCGGCGCCGTCCGCCCCGGGAAAGCCCACGAAGACGCGCCCCTCGGGCGTGGTCGTCACCGCTGTCCAGATCCGGTCCGACCGGTACGCCGGTACGAGCCGCTCGTCGATCCGTGTCGGCATCGCCATCGCTCCGCTCTCCTGTCCGATCCTCGCCACCGGTCTCCGCCCGCACGCCGCCGGCCCCGCTTACCCGAATCCGCGCCCGATACCGCGCGGGCCCGACACCGGTGCCCCTCGCACCGCCGAACGGCAGCCGCGGGCGCGGCGTGACACCCGGCCACTGACGGACGGCGTGAGACCCCGCCGTCGGCGGGCGGCGCGACCCCCGCCGACGTGATCCGGTGCACGGAGCCGTCGCCGCACCCGCCTGGCAGGATGGATCTCGACAACGACGTACGCGTACAGCGCGGCGAGGTTTCCGGCGGTGAACGGGCCGGACGGCGCCACGCGGAGCGGAGCGAGTGACGATGAGCGAACAGCAGGCAACAGCGCCGGCGACCGCGCAGATCGGCGTGACCGGGCTGGCCGTGATGGGTCGCAACCTGGCCCGCAACCTGGCCCGGCACGGCTATACCGTCGCGGTGCACAACCGGTCGCCGGAACGCACCCGGAGCCTGGTCGCCGAGCACGGCGACGAGGGCACCTTCGTACCCGCCGAGTCGCTGGCGGACTTCGTCGCCGCGCTGGAACGACCGCGCGCCGTGATCATCATGGTCAAGGCGGGCGCTCCCACCGACGCCGTCATCGACGAACTCGCGCCGCTGCTGGAGCGCGACGACATCATCATCGACTGCGGCAACGCGCACTACGCGGACACCCGGCGCCGGGAGCAGGCGCTGCGCGAGATGGGGCTGCACTTCGTCGGTACCGGGGTCTCCGGCGGCGAGGAGGGCGCGCTGCTCGGGCCGAGCATCATGCCGGGCGGCTCCGACGAGGCGTACGCGAAGCTCGGGCCGATCTTCGAGTCGATCGCGGCGCAGGTCGACGGGGTGCCGTGCTGCACGCACGTCGGCCCGGACGGCGCCGGACACTTCGTGAAGATGGTGCACAACGGCATCGAGTACGCCGACATGCAGCTCATCGCCGAGGCGTACGACCTGCTGCGCGAGGGGCTGGACGCCTCGCCGGCCGAGATCGCCGAGATCTTCCGGGAGTGGAACAACGGCGAGTTGCAGTCCTTCCTCATCGAGATCACCGCAGACGTGCTGGCGCACACCGACGCGGCGACCGGCCGGGCCTTCGTCGACATCGTGAAGGACCAGGCCGAGCAGAAGGGGACCGGGCGCTGGACCGTGCAGAGCGCGCTCGACCTGGGCATCCCCATCACGGGCATCGCCGAGGCGACGTTCGCGCGGTCGCTCTCCGGCCACGCCGACCAGCGCGCGGCGGCGCGGCGTACCTTCGCCGAGGCGGGCGGGGAGGGTGACTGGAAGGTCGCCGACCGGGACGCCTTCGTCGAGGACGTGCGCCGGGCGCTGCTCGCTTCGAAGATCGTCGCCTACGCGCAGGGGTTCGACCACATTCAGGCCGGCAGCACCGAGTTCGGCTGGAACATCGACCGGGGCGCGACCGCCACCATCTGGCGGGGCGGCTGCATCATCCGGGCCCGCTTCCTGGACCGCATCCGGGAGGCGTACGACTCCGACCCCGAGCTGCCCACGCTGCTGGTGGCCCCGTACTTCGCCGAGGCCATCGTCGACGGCGTGCCCGGCTGGCGGCGGATCGTGGCGGACGCGGCGCGGGCGGGCATCCCCACGCCGGCCTTCTCCTCCTCGCTGGCCTACTACGACGGGCTGCGCCGCGACCGGCTGCCGGCGGCGCTGATCCAGGGGCTGCGGGACAACTTCGGGGCGCACACCTACCAGCGGGTCGACCGCGAGGGGAGCTTCCACACCCAGTGGGCCGGCGACCGCTCGGAGAGCCCGAGCTGAGTCCCGCCGCGCGGGCGACCGCCGGCCCGACCCGGTCCGGCCCCGCCCCGGTGCCCCGCTCCTGAACCCGGTCCCGACCAGTGCACACGCCGGTGCCCGGCCGTCGACGACGGCCGGGCACCGGCGTTCCGCGCCCCGCGCCCGACGGCCGTCCCCACCGGGAATCCCGGGCCGCTGTCCGCCCCGGAGCCGACGGACTAGGCTGCGGGCGCGCATCGGTTTTGGGCTTGGGGAGGCGGTCGGTGTCGCAGGAGCATGCTGTCCAGGGCGCGCATCGGGAGGCGGCACCACCGGGGGTGGACCCGGGGGCCGCGCACTCGGCCCGGATGTACGACTGGTGGTTGGGCGGTACCAACAACTTCGCCGCGGACCGGGCGGTGGGGGAGGCGTTCATCCGGGCGATCCCGAGCCTCCGCACGATGGCCCGGGCGAACCGGGACTTCCTCCAGCGGGTCGTCGCCCACCTGGTCGACCAGGCCGGGGTGCGGCAGTTCCTGGACGTCGGCACCGGCATACCGACCAGCCCCAACCTGCACGAACTCGCCGCCGCGCGGGCCGACGGGTGCCGCGTGGTCTACGTCGACAACGACCCGATCGTGCTCGCCCACGCCGAGCGCGCGCTGGCCGCGGCCGCGGGGCGCGACGCGATCCGGTACATCCACGCGGACCTGCGCGCGCCGGAACGGCTGCTGGCCCACCCCGACCTGGTCGGCACGCTCGACCTCGACCGGCCGGTGGGGTTGCTGCTGATCGCGGTCCTGATGTTGCTGGAGGACGCGGACGATCCCTGGGAGCTGACCCGGCGACTGCTGGACGCCCTCCCCTCGGGCAGTTACGTCGCCATCACCCATCCCGGCCGGGACTTCGACCCGGCGGCGATGGCCCAGGTGGTCGCGGCCGCCGAGCAGGGGCGGATGACGCTGGTACCGCGCACCCGGGCCGAGGTCGAGCGCTTCTTCGCCGGCTGGGAGCTGGTCGAGCCGGGGGTGGTACCCGTGCTGGCGTGGCGCCCCGACGGCGAGCCGCCGGCCGATCCGCACGCGGCCCACTACTGGGCGGGCCTGGCCCGCAAGCGCTGACGGTCCGTCGCCCGCCGGGCAAACCGCCGGTCACCGCGTGATCGCGGTGTCGGTACCGGCCGGACACCGGCCGGACTTCGCCTCGCGGCGGCGGGAGCCGCGAGGCGCGGGCCTAGGCCGGCAGTGACCGGCGGGACACGGCCTAGCTGGCGGCGTGCAGTGCGTTCAGGCGCAGCACGCTGGCGTCGAGCATCGGATCGATCTCGGCGCGCGGCAGCAGGTACCGGGCGGTCAGCGTGTCCACGCCGGTACCGCGGGAGTCCCGGGGCCGGTACGTGACGGTGGCCGCCTGTGCGGAGGTCGTCTCGACCACCCCGGCCCGCCAGGTACCCGAGCGGTAGACCCAGACCGGGTCGGTGGGGCGGTAGCTGTCGGTGGGGGCCACCTCGGTGGGCTTGCGCTGGTGCGGGTCGATCGTAGGGGCGGCCATCCTCATTGCCCTCCTGCTTCGGTACGTGACGTGGAATCGACGAGCTGGCATGCGGGTGCGGCGGGTTCCCGGCGGGGCCCGGCGGTACCGGTCGGGCCGGTCTCCGGTCGCCGCGGCTGCGGCACGGACAGGGTCGGCCGGCGCGGTGCGGGCGACGAGGGGCGGATCTCCGGGCGGCGGGCGAGTTCACCGTCGCGGACCGGCGCGAGACCGCTCGCCTTGGTCCGGTACATCGCGGCGTCCGCGTGTCGCAGCGATTCGGCGAGGTGCCCGCCGGGCGGTACCGCGACCAGGCCCACCGACACGGTGATCCGCACCTGGTGGCCGGCGACGCGCATCGGCGCCGCCAGCGTCTCGGTGAGCGTCCGGGCGGTGGTGGCGAGCCAGTTCTCGTCGATCCGGGCGCCGCCGAGCAGCCCGGCGAACTCGTCGCCACCGAGGCGGGCGACGAGGTCGTCACCGGCGTACGCGGCGAACCGGTGGGCGATGGTGATCAGTACCTCGTCTCCGGCGGCGTGTCCGAGCCGGTCGTTCACCTGCTTGAAGTCGTCGACGTCGAGTACGGCCACGGCGAGCGGGTGGCGGGCGGCGCCGGCGACGAGTTCGGCGCCGAGTTGGTAGAACGCGCGCCGGTTGGCCAGCCCGGTGAGCGGGTCGTGGGTGGCCGCGTGGCGTTCCGCCCGGAGTTGTTCGGCCAGCAGCGCCGCGGTGGCCTCGGCGCGGCAGGCGCGGCGGCGCAGTCGCCACGCGGCGCCGAAACCGGCGACCGAGGCGGCGCCGGCCGCCAGGGTGAGGGGGTCCATGCTGGATGTCCCTTCGTGGTGGCGGCGGTGGGTGTGCCCGGATCGGCGCGACCGGGCGGCACCGGCGTACCGGCGGGTCCGGGGTCCGACGAGGGACGGGCCGGTGGGGACGGGCCCGCCGGTACGCGGACCGGCCAGGGTGGCGCCGGCGGCCCGGGCGGCGCTGGCGGCGGCGCCGGCGGTGGCCGGGGTGGCGCTGGCGGCCGGGGCGGTGCGGCCATCGGCAGCGGTCGGGACGGTGCGGGCGCCGCCGGCCGAGGGCCCTGGCCGAGCGGCGGGATGCCCGGTCGCCTGAGTTACGAGACAGGATTGCCAAGGTCCGTCGGCGTCACTGGCGGTAACTGATCGTGGCCGTCCGGCTGCGCTGATCAACATTTCCGACAACCGGTCCCACCTGGGCTGGGAGCCGATTGGCGCGCCATCTGGAGCGACCCATCCCCCGTCAACGGCTCACTCTCCGATCACTAATAGTGAACAATCGGACACACCTATGCAAGCGCTATCATGCTCCCTGTCCCTTGCAGACGCAAGGGCCGATGCACGTGCAGGCGACCGTGCGCGGGGGCGGTGGGGAAGACCGGGCGTTCGCCAGACGCCCGATCCGGGGGGTGCGTGGCAACTACAGCCGGGCCGGCGACCACCGGCCGCGCGCCTACCGCAGTCCTTCGCACGAGCACTTCCTGGGGAGACTTGATGAATCCGTACAACGGCATGCCCAGCGGTCTGCTCCCAGCCGTCCACTGGCAGAAGAGTCGCCGCAGCAACCCGAGCGGGAACTGCGTCGAGGTGGCCGCCCTGCCGAACGGTGCCGGGATCGCGCTGCGGAACTCCCGGGACCCGGAGGGCCCGGCGCTGATCTACACCCCCGACGAGATGGCCGCCTTCATCCTGGGCGCCCGGGACGGGGACTTCGACCACCTCATTCCGTAGCCGCGAATCCCGTCATCCGGCGTACGACCGGCGCGGTTTCTTGATCGACCACGGTGCCGGGCAAATATGGACGTCCGGCCCACTCGACTTACCGTCCGGCATGGCATGCTTACCCGTCAGCAGGCTCCGGCCTGCTGACGGTTCGAGTTGCGCAACCGGAGGTCGGCACGTGACGACGGCTCAACCCGAGAGCGGATCGGCCAGTGATCCGACGGTGCTCCGTATGCTGCTCGGCGCCCAGCTGCGCCGGCTGCGGGAGACCAAGGGGGTCAGCCGCGAGGCCGCCGGTTGGGAGATCCGCGCCTCGGAATCGAAGATCAGTCGAATGGAGCTCGGCCGGGTCAGCTTCAAGGAACGCGACGTCGCGGACCTGCTCCGGCTCTACGGCGTCGCCGAGGACGAGCGCGCCTCGCTGCTCGCGCTCGCCCGCGACGCCAACAACCCGGGGTGGTGGCACCGCTACGCCGACCTGCTGCCGAGCTGGTTCCAGTCGTACCTGGGGCTGGAGTCGGCCGCCTCGCTGATCCGTACCTACGAGGTGCAGTTCGTACCCGGGCTGTTGCAGACCCCCGACTACGCCCGCGCGGTGATCCTGCTCGGTCACACCCACGCCGATTCGGAGGAGATCGAGCGGCGGGTGGCGCTGCGGATGGCCCGGCAGGAGGTGCTCACCCGGCCGAACGCGCCCCAGCTCTGGGTGGTGGTGGACGAGGCGCTGCTGCGTCGCCCGATCGGCGGACTCGGGGTGATGCGCGCGCAGATCGCCGCGCTGCTGGAGGCGACCAAGCTTCCCAACGTCCGGCTCCAGGTGATCCCCTTCGACGCCGGCGGGCACGCCGCGGCCGGCGGGGCCTTCACCCTGCTGCGCTTCCCCGACCAGGACCTGCCGGACGTGGTCTACATCGAGCAGCTCACCAGCGCGCTCTACCTGGACAAGCGAGACGACGTCGACCACTACGCGGCGGCCATGGAGCGGCTCTGTGTCGAGGCCGAGCCGCCGGACCGGACCGGGGAGATCCTGGAGCGCATCCTGCGCGAGTTCGACGCCCGCGACGACTAGGCCGTGCCCTGCCGATCAGGCCGGCAATGATCGGCAGGACACGGCCTGGGACCTGCGTCGAAGCGACTGGTCGGCCCGCGCGGGCCCGGACGGCGTCCGGCCGCGTTGCCGGGTCGCCGCCCGGACCCCGCCCCGACTCGACCGGGACTTCGACACAGGTCCTGGCCGGCTCACCGCGGCGGGGTGCCGAGCAACCTGGCGCGCAGCGCGGCGGCGCCGGCCTCCGAGAGCCAGTCCGCCAGGGTACGCAATCCGGGGTGGATGACCCGCAGCGCTTCGATGTCGGCGCGCCAGCGCTGGCCAGTGATCCACCGTTGCCGGATCTCGGCGATCTCCGGGGTCAACGCGGCGGCCTCGTCGTGGCTGAGCTGTTCGTACCGAAGCGTGACTCCGGTCGCGGCGCTGATCGCGGCGACGGCCTCGGCCGGGGTCGGATCGTCACCGGCCAGTTCCAGGGTCCGTCCCGCGAACCGGTCTGGTTGCTCGAAGGCCAGCGCGGCGAACTCGGCGATGTCCTCGAGGGCGATCATCTGGGCGGGCTCGTTCGGCGGGAAGATGTGCCGGTGTAGGCCGTCGACGAACCCGTCGAGGCCGACGCCGGACGCCGCGAGATAGTTCGTCATGAACCGTACCGGACGCAGCACGGTCACGAGCGGGATCCGTTCGCGCAGGTACTGCTCGATGCGCCGTTTTCCCGAGGCCGCGAACGCGGCGCCGGAGGTCGAGGCGACGCCGGTGAACACCACGTGCCGTACCCCCGCGGCCACTGCCGCGTCGGCCAGGGCCCGGCCACGGGCGAACTCCAGATCCGGGTTGCTGCCGGTTGGCCCGTAGGCCACCGGCGGCACGGCGAACAGGGCGCTGGTGCCCTCCAACGCCGGGGCCAGGCTTGACGGCTCGTCGAAGTCGGCGAGGGCCAACTCGGCCCCGGCGTCCGCGAGCGCCGCGGCGGCGGGCGTGGTCTTGTCCCGTACCAGCGCGCGCACCGGCCGGCCGCCGGCCAGCAGCCGACGTGCCGTCGCACCGCCTTGCTTGCCCGTGGCGCCCGTCACCGCGACGGGGCTCCGCGTCGGGTCGGTGCCGGAGCGGTGGATCTCGGCGGCCATGTCGTCCTCCCTCTCCCCGGGGGTGCTATGGACAGGTGAGGCGAACCCGGGGATATCTGGAATACTCCAACCCGCTTTGGTTCGACCCACAAGGAGTTTCGTGACATGACCCCAGCGCTCAGCGGCGGCGACCGGGCCGACGCCCGCCGCAACCGGGCCAAGGTGCTGTCTGCCGCCGACGAGGTGTTCGCCGAGCGGGGACTCGACGTCTCGCTCAGCGAGATCGCGCGCCGGGCGGGCGTCGGCGCCGGCACCGTGTACCGGCACTTCCCGACCAAACAAGCCCTCCTTGAGGCGGTGTTCGCCCAAAGCCTGAGCGAGCTGTTCGCCTCCGGCGAGCGACGGATGGCCCGCTTTCCCCCCACCGAGGCGTTCTTCGGCTTCCTGCTGGAGGTCGTCGAGAAGTCCCAGCGGCGCGGGCACATCTGCGACGTCGTGGCCGCCGACACGAACTGGCCGCACCCGGCGCTCACGGCGTCCGTGCTGCGATTCCAGCAGATCCTGACCGCGCTGCTCCACGCGGCGCAGCGCGCCGGCGGGGTCCGCGCCGACGTCGGCCCCGACGACGTCGGCGCACTCACCGTCGGGTGCGCCGCGACGCTCGCCGCCCGCCGCGACCGAGCGGCCGGTCTCCGGCTCGTCCAGACGACCCTGGACGGTCTGCGGCCTTCCGCTACCGTCACGGAACGACCGGTCTTCCGTGACGGCCTCGGTGTCGGTCGGGGTGCCGTCGCGTGCTGTGCGGAGTGCGGAGCCGCGCTCACGGTCCGGCCCACCGGTCGCCCGGTACGTTACTGCGGCGCTACCTGCCGGCAGCGCGCCCGCCGTCGGCGTCTCGCGGACTAAACGAGCCTCAGCCCGCCGGCCAGGGACTCCGCGCTCGACGACTCGACGCCGCGGAACGCGGCGCGCGGGTCGTTGCGACGGTCGAGGTGGCGGTGGCCGAACCGTCCCCGTTTCGCTCCCGAGAGCCGCCCACCCTCGGGCTTGATCTGGGGCTAGGGTGGACCCTCGGTACGACAAAAGCATGATCGTTAGGGGTGGTCGCCGGATGGCGGACTCGTTCGCGCACCTGCATGTGCACACCGAGTACTCGATGCTCGACGGAGCGGCCCGGCTCAAGGACCTCTTCGCGGAGGCCAGCCGTCTGGGCATGCCGGCGGTGGCGATCACCGACCACGGCAACATGCACGGCGCGTACGACTTCTACAAACAGGCCACCGCCGCCGGCATCACGCCGATCCTCGGCGTCGAGGCGTACGTCGCGCCCGAGTCGCGCTTCCACAAGCAGCGGGTGCGCTGGGGTGAGCCGCACCAGAAGAGCGACGACGTCTCCGGTAACGGTGCGATCACCCACATGACCATGTGGGCCCGCAACCGGGACGGGCTGCACAACCTCTTCGCGCTGAACTCGCGCGCCTCCATGGAGGGCCACTACATCAAGTGGCCGCGCATGGACATGGAGCTGATCTCCGAGTACGCCGAGGGGATCATGGCCACCACCGGCTGCCCCTCGGGTGCGGTGCAGACCCGGCTGCGGCTCGGCCAGTTCGACGAGGCGCTCAAGGTCGCCGGCCAGTACCAGGACATCTTCGGCAAGGAGAACTACTTCCTGGAGCTGATGGAGCACGGGCTGGAGATCGAGCGCCGGGTCCGCGACGGCCTGCTGGAGATCGGTCGCAAGCTCGGCATTCCGCCGGTGGTCACCAACGACTCCCACTACACCGTCGAGTCGCAGGCCGAGGCGCACGAGATCCTGCTCTGCGTCCAGACGGCCAGCAACATCTCCGACCCGAACCGGTTCCGGCTCGAAGGCGGCGGCTACTTCATCAAGTCCGCCGACCAGATGCGCGCCGTCGACTCCTCGGAGGTGTGGCTGGAGGGGTGCCGGAACACGCTGCTGATCGCCGAGCGGGTCGACACCACCGGCATGTTCACGTACCGGAACCTGATGCCGCGCTTCCCGGTTCCCGAGGGCGAGACCGAGGAGTCGTGGTTCCGCAAGGAGACCTTCGCGGGCCTGGCCCGCCGCTATCCGGACGGCATCCCGGAGACGCACGTCAAGCAGGCCGAGTACGAGCTGGGCATCATCATCCAGATGGGCTTCCCGTCGTACTTCCTCGTGGTCGCCGACTTCATCCAGTGGGCGAAGAGCCAGGGGATCGCAGTGGGCCCGGGCCGTGGTTCGGCCGCCGGCTCGCTGGTCGCGTACGCGCTGGGCATCACCGACCTGGACCCGATTCCGCACGGCCTGATCTTCGAGCGGTTCCTCAACCCCGAGCGCGTCTCGATGCCCGACGTCGACATCGACTTCGACGAGCGTCGGCGCGGTGAAGTGATCAAGTACGTCACGGAGAAGTGGGGTGCCGACAAGGTCGCCCAGATCGCCACCTTCGGTACGATCAAGGCGAAGGCGGCGATCAAGGACTCGGCCCGGGTGCTCGGCTATCCGTACGCCGTCGGTGACAAGATCACCAAGGCGATGCCGCCGGCGGTGATGGGCAAGGACATTCCGCTCTCCGGCATCTTCGACAGCAACCACCCGCGCTACGCCGAGGCGGGGGAGATCCGCGGCCTCTACGAGTCCGACCCCGACGTACGGAAGGTGATCGACACCGCGCGGGGGATCGAGGGCCTGATCCGGCAGACCGGCGTGCACGCCGCCGGTGTGATCATGTCCGCCGAGCCGATCATCGAGCACATCCCGCTGATGCGCCGCGACGCGGACGGGGCGATCATCACGCAGTTCGACTACCCGACCTGCGAAACCCTCGGCCTGCTGAAGATGGACTTCCTGGGGCTTCGCAACCTCACGATCATCGACGACGCGGTCAAGAACGTCGAGGCCAACCACGGGTTCAAGCTCGACCTGCTCGCCCTGCCGCTGGACGACAAGCCCGCCTACGAACTGCTGGCCCGGGGCGACACGCTCGGCGTCTTCCAGCTCGACGGTGGCCCGATGCGCTCGCTGCTGCGGCTGATGAAGCCGGACAACTTCGAGGACATCTCCGCGGTACTCGCGCTCTACCGGCCCGGCCCGATGGGCGCCAACTCGCACACCAACTACGCGCTGCGCAAGAACGGCCAGCAGGAGATCGTCCCGATCCACCCGGAGCTGGCCGAACCCCTCGAAGAGATCCTCGGCCCGACCTACGGCCTGATCGTCTACCAGGAGCAGGTGCAGCGCGCCGCGCAGAAGCTCGCCGGCTACAGCCTCGGCCAGGCCGACCTGCTGCGCCGGGCCATGGGCAAGAAGAAGAAGGAGGTACTCGACAAGGAGTTCGTCCCGTTCCGCGACGGCATGCGCAAGAACGGGTACTCCGACGAGGCCATCCAGACGCTCTGGGACATCCTCGTCCCCTTCGCCGACTACGCCTTCAACAAGGCGCACACCGCCGGCTACGGGCTCGTCTCGTACTGGACCGCGTACCTCAAGGCCAACTACCCGGCCGAGTACATGGCGGCGCTGCTCACCTCCGTCGGCGACGACAAGGACAAGATGGCGCTCTACCTCTCCGAGTGCCGCCGGATGGGGATCAGCGTGCTGCCGCCGGACGTCAACACCTCCGCCGGCCCGTTCACCCCGGTCGGCTCCGACATCCGCTTCGGTCTGGCCGCCATCCGCAACGTCGGCGCCAACGTCGTCGCCTCGATCATGCGCTGCCGGCAGGAGAAGGGCGACTACACCGACTTCTACGACTTCCTGTCGAAGGTGGACGCGGTCGTCTGCAACAAGAAGACCATTGAATCCCTGATCAAGGCCGGGGCGTTCGACTCGCTCGGGCACACCCGCAAGGGGCTGCTGGCGGTGCACGCCGAGGCGATCGACGCGTACGCCGGGGTCAAGCGCAACGAGGCCGCGGGCCAGTACGACCTCTTCGGCGCGGGGTTCGGCGACGACGCTCCCAGCAGCACCGTGGTCATGCCCGCCATCGGTACGGCGGAGTGGGACAAGCGGGACCTGCTCGCCTTCGAACGGGAGATGCTCGGCCTCTACGTCTCCGACCACCCCCTCTTCGGCCTCGAACACGTGCTCGGCAACGCCGCCGACACCACCATCGCGGCCCTCTCCGAGGAGGGGGCGGTACCGGACGGGCAGGTCGTCACCCTCGCGGGGATCCTCTCCGGCGTGCAGCGCCGGATCACCAAGCAGGGCCGGGCCTGGGCGTCGGCCACGCTGGAGGACCTGGCCGGTGGGGTGGAGACGCTCTTTTTCCCGAACACCTACGAGGTGATCGGGCAGTACATCGCCGAGGACGCGATCGTGGTGGTGAAGGGACGGGTCGACCGCCGCGACGACACCCCCCGCATCATGGCGATGGACATGCAGCTGCCCGATATCAGCCAGAGCAGCAACGGCGGCAAGCCGGTCACCCTCACCATCCCGGTGACCCGGTGCACGCCGCCGCTGGTGGAGCGCCTCAAGGAGGTGCTGACGCTGCACCCCGGCGACGCGGAGGTGCACGTCAAGCTGCTCAACGGCAGCCGGACCACGCTGCTGCGGGTCGGCCCGCACCGGGTCCAGCCCACCACCGCGCTGATGGCCGACCTGAAGAGCGTGCTCGGGCCGGCCAACGTCAGCTGAGGTCACCCGGCCGGCCTTCGGCCCTGACCGTGCGTCCAGGTCGTCGTGCCTGGCCGCACGGTCGACGATCATGCCGGGCCGGTCGTCCGGCCGTCCGCGAGGTGGCGGCGCACCTGAACCTACCCGTAGGGACCGTCCGCGTCCTGCTCGGCGACCTGCTCGACCGAGAGCTTGTCCAGGTGCGGAACCCTCAGGCGACGACCGCCCCTTACGACGACAGCGTATTCGAGGCAGTGATCAATGGACTACGAGCACTCTGACGAGCAGGCCCTGCCAACCGCGATCAAGAGAACACCACGACGGTGGCCATGGACTTCGGCCGGATCACGATCAGCGACGAGCTGGTGCTTACCTGTTCGGCACCCCCGGCCCGACGGGCTGGTTCGGGCCTCCGGGCTGATTCGGGTTGTTCGGGCCGGGCTGCTGGACGCAGAACGGATCCAGGGCGGCGCACTGTCCCGGTGACGGTTGCTGCTGGACCGGCTCGACTCCGTTGCCGACGCTCTCGTCGCCCATCTGGACGACGTCCGGCAGCTTGACCTCCTCCTTGCCCTTTAGTGCGGCGTCCATGAACCGCTTCCAGATGTCGGCCGGCAGGCCGCTGCCGCCGATGTCGTCCCTGCCCTTGTCGAGGATCTCGGGCTTCTTCGGGTCCTTGCTGCCGACCCAGACCGCGGTGGCGATCTGCGGGGTGTAGCCGACCATCCACGCGTTGGAGTTGTGCTTGGTGTTGCCGTACTGCCAGGTACCGGTCTTGCCGGCGGCCTCCCGGCCGCTGGCCAGGTCGTGGTGGTTGATCCCCGGGATCTTCTTGAGCACGGCCGTCACCTGGTCGGCCACCGACTTCTTGATCCGCCGCTGCGGCTTGAGCTGCTCGCCGCCCTTCTTCTCCCACTTGCCGGTGTCCTGGTTCTGCTTCTCGATCTTCACGACGAAGTGGGCCTTGTTGTACATGCCGCCGGCGGCCAGGGTGGCCAGGCCGTTCGCGTGGTCGAGGACCGTGATCGGGTACTGCCCGTAGCCGACCACGTGATAGAACGGGGCCGGCGCGACGTCCTCGCCCTTCTTCCTGGTGAGGTCGATCGCCTCCGGGTCGCCCTTGGCCGGCACGGTCCACATGGTGTTGACCCCGGCGGCCTTGGCGATGTCCACGACCTTGGCCGGGCCGATCTTTTCGGTCACGTGGTAGAAGGGCACGTTGTACGACTGCTCCGTGGCGTACCGCAGGGTGCACCACGAACCACAGGTGCGCGACACGTCCCGGCCCGCGTTCGTGATCTCGTCCGCGAAGCCCTCGGGCTTGAAGTTCCGGGCGTCCCAGTGCGACTCCACCGAAACGTCCGAGTCGATCGCGGCGGTCAGCGTGTAGACCTTGAACGACGAGCCCGGCGGGTGCCCGCCGGTGAGCCGGCCGCCGATCGTGTTCACGCCCGCGTAGTCGATGTCCGCGCCGCTGTCGCCGCCGTAGTAGGCGAGCACCTGGCCGGTCTTCGGGTCGATCGCGACGATCGCCGCCATCAGGTTCTTCGGCTGGTCGTACAGCACTGAGCCCTTCTGGGCCTGCCGCGCCGCCGCCTCCGCCGCCGCCTGCATCTTCGGGTCGATGGTGGTGGTGATCTTGTAACCACCGTCGGCGAGCTGGGCCCAGCAGCTCCGCGGGTTGTCCCGCGCCCCGTCCACGCAGAGCCCCATCCGCTTCATCTCGTCGCGGACGTAGTTCACGACGTTGCCCTTCGGCGTGTTCACGCCGATGGTGGCGTCCGTCTTGGGCGCGACGACCTGCGGGTACTGGGTCGGCCGCTCCGCCGGCTTCAGCCACTTCTTCTCGATCATGCCGTTCAGCACGTAGTTCCAGCGGTCCTTCGCGGCCTCCGGGTGATAGGCCGGGTCGTACGCCCCGTCCGGCTGCCTGATCACCGCGGCCAGCACCGCGCTCTCGGCAACGGTCAGCTTGCCGACGTCCTTGCCGAAGTACGCCCGCGCCGCCGCCTGGATGCCGTACGCGCCGCGGCCGAAGGGGATCACGTTCAGGTAGTGCTGCATGATCGTCTGCTTGTCGTACTTGTCGGTCAGCTTGAGGGCGATGACCGCTTCCTTCGCCTTCCGCGCGTAGGAGTCCTGCTTCAGGTCCGGGTAGTAGTTGCGCGCGTACTGCTGGGTGATGGTCGAGGCGCCCTGCTTGTCGCCGCCTGTGAGGTTGTTCCAGGCGGCGCGGGCGATGCCCACGTAGTCGACCCCCGAGTGCTCGTAGTAGTTGCGGTCCTCCGCGGCCGCCACCGCATGCTGCACGTGGAGCGGGATCTGCTTCCCGGTGACGAACTCGCGGTTCCACTCGCCGAGCTTCGCCAACTCCGTCCTGCCGTCCCTGGCGTAGACCGTGGTCGACAGCGGCAGCGGATAGCTCTCGGGGAGCACGACGGTGGTCGAGTAGTAGGTGAAGCCGACCACCCCGACGCCCGCGAGCATGACGAAGGCGGCGCAGGACGCGATGATCCAGTTGAGCCGCCGGCGGCGCCTCGCCTTCGCCCTGGCGTCCGGGCCGTCGGCCACCGCCGCGCGACCGCGCCGGCCCGGACCGGAGCCGCGTGGCCGGCCCGAACCGGAGCCGCTCGGTCCGTCCGGTCCGGAGCCGCCGGGGCCGGCCGGCGGGACCGGTGCCGCGACGCTGGCGCGGCCCACGGTACCCACCGAGGCGGTACCCACCGTCGCCCGACCGGCGCCGGCGCGGCCGACCCGAGCGGACCCGGACGCCGGCGGGCCGACCGGGGCCCGGCCGGCGCCCGCCGGACCGGGGCCCACCGGGGAAGCCTTGCCGACGGAGGCCCGCCCGCGGGAAGCCGCCCGGGGCGCGGCGGAGCCGTCGTCACCGCCCCGACCACCCCCGGACCCTCCTCCGGGCGCCGCCCGTCGGTACGAGTCGTCCGCCGCAGGCCCTGGATCACCCTGTGTGCCGGGTATCCGGGCCCGGCCACGCGGAGAACCGGGATCGCCGTACGAGTTCATTCGTCACACCCTGCCGGTCGCGGTGGGGCGGTCGAGCGCCCGCACCGGGTTGCCGTGAGCGACGCGGCCGCAGACCCGACCGGAGCACCGCCCGGGGTCGGCCGCATCAGGAGTTCCGCACCGGGACCGCTGGGAGGCCGTCGAGTTCCATCGCGAGTGATCCTTCTGCCAGCGTCCGGGCGGTCGGCTCGATGCTAGAAACCGCGCTGCCCCGGTTTCGTCCCCGTGACCGGGGAGCGTGCCTCCCCCGCGCGGGGGATCACGGCAGTCAGCCCTCGGGCTCGCCGCCCGGGCCGGCCAGTCCGTGCCGGTGGGCGTAGAGGGCGGCGTGCATCCGGTCCCGGAGGCCGAGCTTGGCCAGGATGCGGGACACGTGCGTCTTGACGGTCTCGTCGCCCACGTACAGTCGAGCGCCGATCTCCGCGTTGCTGTACCCGGCGGCGACCAGCAGCAGCACCTCCCGCTCGCGTGCGGTCAGCCGGTCGAGGCCCGGCGCGCGGTCCGGTTGCCGCGCCGCCGGTGCGAGGGCCGCGGCGAACCGGGACGCCAGCCGGCGGGTGACCGACGGGTCCACCACGGCGTCGCCGCGGGCGGCTACCCTGATCGCGCTGATCATCTCCTCCGGGGGCAGGCTCTTGAGCAGGAACCCGCTGGCGCCGGCGGCCAGTGCCCGGTGCACGTACTCGTCGGTGTCGTAGGTGGTGAGCATGAGGACGCGGGTGGCCGCCGGCCCGGACAGGATCGCCTCGGCCGCGCCGAGCCCGTCGCGCTTGGGCATCCGTACGTCGAGTATGGCCACGTCCGGCAGCAACCGGGCGGTCTCGGTGACGGCGGCCCGCCCGTCGGCGACCTCGGCGACGCACTCGAAGTCGGGCTGGGTGTTCAGGATCGCCCGCAACCCGGAGCGGAACATCGCGTGGTCGTCGGCGAGCAGGATGCGCAGGGTCACGAAGCCTCCCCGGTGGACACGGTGACGGTGGTCTCCCAACACCGCCTCGCCTCGTCCGGGCCGTAGCTGACGCTGCCGTCGAACATCGCCGCCCTGGTACGGATACCGGCCAGTCCGCGGCCACCGCCGGCGGGCCAGGTGGCCGGCCGGTCCGGCCCGATCCGGTTGCGGGTGGTCAGCGTGACCCTGCCGTCGGCGTACCCGACCTCGATCTGCACCACGGTTCCGTCGCCGTGCCGCAACGCGTTGGTCAGCATCTCCTGCGCCACCCGGTACAGCGCGACGTCCAACGACCCGGGCAGCGACGACGGCCGCCCACGTACGGTCAGCCGGACCGACGGGCCCGCCGGTCGCACGCCGGACACCAACTCGTCGAGGTTCGCCAGACCGGGCTGGCCGGCGCCGTCGGAGCTGCCGTGCAGCACGTCGAGCAGTTCACGCAGGTCGACCATTGCCGCACGGCTGGCCGCCTCCACCGCCGACAGCGAGCCGGCCGCCCGATCGGCGGTACCGCACGCGCACGCGGCCAGCCCGAGGCGGACCGCCCCGGCGTGCACCCCGATCGCGCTGACGTGGTGGGAGATCACGTCGTGCAGGTCGCGGGCGATGACGGTGCGCTCCCGGGCGACCGCCGCCTCGACCGCGGCCTGGGCGTCGCGCCGTTCGTTCTCCCGGCGGTGCCGGAGGTCGTCGAGGTACGCCCGCCGGCCCGCGGTGTAGCGGCCGACCAGCCAGGGCAGCACCGCGCTCTTGGCCATTCCGATCGCGAGCGGCAGCACGTGCGGATCTCCTGCCAACCACCGGCTGCCGGCCACGCCGGCCATCAGCGCGCCGAGCGACAGCACCGAGGGCCAGCGGCGCAACCAGGCCCCGGCACGGTACCCGGCGATGAGCGCTCCGACCTGGTTCTCCCCGATCGCCACCGGATGGCCGCCCGTACCGTGCAGGTTGACCGTGGCCCGGGTCGCCGCCGAGATGGCGATCCCGGCCACCGCGTGGGCCAGCGCCACCCAGCCGGACAGCCGGCTCGGCAGTGCCAGGGCCGCGTCGACGACGACCAGCACGACGACGACCAGCCAGAACGGCGTCGGCAACGGCGGGCCCAGTACCAGCGTGGCGACGACGTCGACCGCCGCGCACACGAACGCGATCAGTATCGACTGTCGGGCCAACGCCCGCCCGACCCCGCGCTCATCGCCCGTCGGGGGTCCGCCGGCGATGGGACCGAGGAGTTTCCGCAGCCTGCGCACCCGCTCACCCCGGCCGCCCGGCGGGCCCTCGACGAGGCCGGCGACGAGCTGCCCGTCGCCTGGCTGCACCGGTCGATGCGGTACGGCGAGA
>NZ_JBFAPK010000069.1:0-18130 GCF_040676675.1 Micromonospora sp. NPDC049559
CAGGAATCCACCCGCGTCATCGCCTGCTCCGGCTACATGCGCGACGAGATCACCAACCTCTTCGACCTGCCCGCCCAGCGCGTCGACGTCGTACCGAACGGGGTGAACGACCGGGCCTGGCACGCCAAGCCCCGGGCCGTCGCCTCCGCCCGGCGGCGGTATGCCGGCAACGGGCCGCTGATCGGCTACGCCGGCCGGCTGGTCTACGAGAAGGGCGTGCAGCACCTCATCGCCGGCCTGCCCCGACTGCGCCAGGCCCACCCCGACCTGCGCGTGGTGATCGCCGGCGACGGCCCGTACCGGGGTGAGCTGCAGGAGCAGGCGCGCGGCCTGCGGCTGGACGACAGCGTCCGCTTCGTCGGCTTCATGAACGAGAAGCAGCTCCCCGCGGTCCTCGGCGCCACCGACGCGACCGTGGTGCCGAGCCTGTACGAGCCGTTCGGCATGGTCGCGCTGGAGGCCGCCGCGGCCGGCGCGCCGCTCGCCGTCTCCGCCACCGGCGGGCTCGCCGAGATCGTCGAGCCGGGCGTCACGGGCGTGACCTTCCGGCACGGCGACCCCGACGCGCTGGCCGGCGCGGTCGACTCGCTCCTCGCCGACGAGGTCTTCGCCCGCCGGGTGGCCCGGCAGGCCCGCACGATGGTCAGCGAGCGGTACGGCTGGTCGACCATCGCGGCCCGCACCGCCGCCGTCTACGCCGGCGCCGTACGCGAGGCCGCCTCGTTCAGCACCCGCCAGGCGGCCGCCCTCCTCACCGGGGGCCGCCCCAAGATCGTCGTACCGGAGGGGAACCTGCTCGCCGTGGGCGGCTGAGCGCCCGGGCCGCCGGCAAACGGGGTGCCGGAACCGCGGACTGCTTAACTATCGTGTACGGCGAGTAGCAGTCTCGGGATCATGGCGGTGCGGCGGTGCTGATCGAGGAGCGCTACCGGCTCGTACGCCTGGTCGGTACCGGTGGGATGGGGCGGGTCTGGCTGGCCCGCGACGAGATGCTGCACCGGGACGTGGCCGTCAAGGAGGTCGTACCGCCGCAGTGGTTGACCCCCGACGAGCGGGCCGAGCTGCGGCGGCGGACCCTGCGCGAGGCGCGCACCGCGGCCCGGCTCAGCCACCCCAACGTGGTGCGGGTCTACGACGTCGTCCACGACGGGCTGAACCCGTGGATCGTAATGGAGTACGTGCCGTCGCGCTCGCTGCACGACGTGCTCACCGAGGACGGGCCGCTCCCCCCGCGCCGGGTCGCCGAGATCGGGCTCGCCGTGCTGGCCGCGCTGCGCGCCGCGCACGCCGCCGGGGTGCTGCACCGCGACGTCAAGCCGCACAACGTGCTGATCGGCGACGACGGGCGGGTGGTGCTGACCGACTTCGGGCTGGCGAAGTTCGACGGCGGGGACGGCGCGACGACCCGGCCCGGCGTGATCCTCGGCTCCCCGCAGTACGTCGCGCCCGAGCGGGCCGCCGACGGTCTGTCCAGCGTGGAGACCGACCTCTGGTCGCTGGGGGCGACGCTCTACGCGGCGGTGGAGGGGCGCGCGCCGTACGCCCGGGAGACCGCCATGGCGACGCTGACCGCGCTCGCCACCACCGCACCGGACCCGCCGCGCCGGGCCGGCCCGCTGCGCCCGGTGCTGGCCGGACTGCTCCGCCGCGACCCGCACCGGCGGCTCGCCCCGGCCGAGGTGGAGCGGCTGCTCCGCCGGGTCCGGTCGGCTCCCGACCCGGCCCCGCGCCGCACCGGCGCCGGATCGGGCCGCTGGCGGGGCCATGCCCGCCCGCCCCACCGCCTGGGCCGCCGCACGGTCGCCGCGCTGGGCGGCCTGCTGGTGCTCGCGCTGGCGCTCGGCGCGCTGGCCTGGGTACGCCTGCGCGGGGAGCCGCCCGGCGCCGTCGCGGCCCGGGAGAGCGCCCCGGCGGCGGCACCGTCGCCGGCCGGTGCGTTCCCGTGCGCGCTGCCCCCGACCGCGCAGCCCATCAGCCCCGTCGCCTCCGCGGCGGTACCGGTCGGCGAGCGGTTCGCGCTGGTCGCCGGCTGGACCTGGTACACCGACCCGGCGGGCTTCCGGGTCGCGGTGCCGCTCGGCTGGCTGCACTACGTGGACCGGGGCACCGTCTGCTTCCGGGAACCCCGGGGCGCCCGGGTGCTCGGGGTCGACCCGACCACCCCGCGTACCGCCGGCGCGGAGGCCGCCGCCGCGCACTGGCGGGCCCGGGAGCGGGCGCTGACGGCCGGCGGCACGCTGGCCGGGTACGAGGGGATCTCCATCGCCCCGCTCGCCTTCTACGAGGGCGCCGCCGAGTGGGAGTGCCGGTGGCGCGACGCCGCCGGCGAGACCGTCCACACGTACCGCCTGCTGGTCAACACCCCGGGCGGGCGCGCGTACACCATCTCCTGGCTCACCCGGGAGTTCGACTGGCAGGTCAACCGCGCGTACCTGCCGATGATCAGGCAGAGCTTCGTCCCCGCCGCCTGACCGCCGGTGCGGGCCGGAGTTCGTCCCCGCCGCCCGCTCTCGTCACGCCGCGGGCCGGACCCGGCGGGCGCCGGGCTGTCGTACCTCGCTGGCACTCTGTACCGCGTGCGGACGACCGACGACAAGGGACGCGTACCGCGCCCTCCCCCGGAGCCGCACCGCCGTTCCCGCGCCACGGCCCTCGCGGCGCGAAACGCTGCGACACGCCGCGTGGGCGGACACGCACGGTCGCCGATCGGCACGACGGTGGCATAGCAGCACGTCAGTACCGGGCGTCCGGGCGTCCGCGTGACCCGGCCCGCCGTCCTCTCCACTGTGGACGTGTGGGTGATTGCCCCGGGAGGTCAACTTTGGCACAGTGGCGTAGTTTGCCGAAAAGATCTTGAGGAGGAGCAAGGACCATGATGGGCCCGTCCCATGCGTTGTCCGGTGCCGCCGTGTGGTTGACCGGCTGCTGGGCACTGGATCAGTTCGCCGGCTACGAGCAATCGCCACTGGCGATCGCCGTCGGCACCGCTGTCTGTGCCGGCGGAGCGCTCTTCCCCGATCTCGACCTCTCCGGCAAGGTGACCGCGAACAAGGGCGGCGCCACCGTCGCCCGCACCTTCGGGGTCGTCTCGCTCTTCGTCGCCGAGGTGATGGAGAAGATCTCACTCGGCGTCTACACGGCCACGAAGCTGAGCAAGGACCCGAAACGCGACAACGGCCACCGCACCCTCACCCACACGCTGCCCTTCACCGTCCTGGTCGGCTGGGGCACCACGGCGCTCTGCACCGCGTACGGGAAGTGGGCGGTCATCGGCATCCTCTTCTTCATGATCGGCCTGGCCCTGCGCGGGCTCTTCGACGAGTGGGCCAAGCGGGCCGGCTGGGTCATCATCACCCTGATCTCGCTGGCGGCGGCCTACTTCACCTACCTGAACCTGCCCGGCGACCGGGGCTATCCGATGCTGGGAGTCGCGGTCGGCGTCGGCTGTTTCGTCCACATCCTGGGTGACATGATCACCAGTGCCGGCGTACCGATCCTGTGGCCGATCCCGATCAAACGACGGATGTGGCGGATGATCGGCATCCCCAACAAGATCGCCGTCGAGGTCGGCGGCAAGGTCGAGACGAAGATCCTGCGTACCGCCTTCACCATCGTCTCGCTGCTCGCCGTCCTCGGCATGGCCGGCACGGCGGTGCTGAGGCGCTTCAACATCGAGGTCTGAGCACGACGGGCGGGGCCCGTTCCAGCCCTGGGCTGGAACGGGCCCCGCGTCGTGTCGATCTGGACTACTCCACGACCGTCGACCCGGACCGGGCCAGCCGGCGGTCCAGCAGTCCGGTGAGGACGACCGTCAGCACCGCGACGCCGGCCAGGAACGCCCGGTCGGGCGTGGTCCTCGCGTTGATCATGAAGCCGAACGCGGTGTGCGCCAGGAGCGCGCCGGTGATCGCGGCGAGGCGGTGCCGGTCGGTCCAGTCTGCGGCGGAGCCCCAGCGCCGCAGGGCGAGCGCGGTCAGCGCCGCGAGCACGGCCGCCCCGGCCATCGGCACGAACGACCAGTTCCCGTGCGTGTACGCCGGATGGTGGGCGCCCCCGAACGGCCAGATCAGGGCGAAGAAGCCGAAGGTCGCCACGGCGCAGCACAGCCCGACCGTGATCGGCCGCGGCGCCCCGCCGGGCCTCGCCCCGGCCAGCACGGGACCGGCCTCCGCGCGCACCGCGACCGGTGCGGGACCGGCCGGCGCGCCGGCCGCGCGGCGCGGCAGCACCCGCAACGCGAGCACGGACAGCACCACGATCAGCCCGACGATGGCGACCGCCGCGGTACCGGGCAGGAGGTAGCCCGGGTCGATGTCCGGGGGTACCGACACCCGCAGCAGCGCCACACCGAGCAGCGCCACGAACCCGCAGCTCACGAGCCCGCCCCGGCGCAGGTACGGCGCCCGCCCGTGCCGCCGGAACACCAACTCCAGCAGCGTGATCGGGATCGCGATGCTGAACACCGCGTGGTAGGCCAGGTTCACCTCGGCGTACGCCGTGTTGACCCCGAGCATCCGGGGTGCCCAGTCCGCCGCGTGGTAGATGTTCGGGCTGGTGAGGCTCTGCAACGCCAGCCCCTCCTCGACGAGGCCGTAGACCACGCCCATCAGCAGCAGGCTCGGCCACCCGCCGCCGGTACGGCGGACGACCTCGCGGACGAACAGCGCGCCCGCGCCGTAGATGGGCAGGTAGATCGGGATCACCCAGGCGGTCCTCAGCGCGACGGTACCGAGCGCCACCTCGGCGATGACCGGCGTCAACAGCATCAGCAGCAGCGCCGCGCCGCGGTGACCGGGTCGCTTGGCTGGTTTCGGCCCGGCCGCGAAGGCCGTCCGCAGCACCCGGCGGTTGACCGCGAGCACCAACGCCGCCAGCAGCACGAGCTGCGCCACCTGCAGGACCCGTAGCCAGGTCGGGTAGGCGGCGGAGAGGACGAGCCAGCCCACAGCCAGGAGTCCCGCGGCGGAGACGACCCGTACGCGCAGGTACGCGCGCCGCTGGCCGCGCCACAGCTGCCGGGCCACCCAGACGTACGCGACCGCCATGATGAGGATCGGGATCGGCCGGGTCCACAGCGTCGCCGCGAGCGAGTCCTCGTCGGCGCCCGGATCCCGGGCGAGCTGGTACGCCAGCACCTCGTGGCGGAACACCAGGGTGAGCGCCGCGAAGATCAGATTGACCGCGATGTTGCCGAAGAGCAGGACCACGACGGGACGGACGGCCCGGGCAGGGGGTGAGGTCATGCCTGAAAAGCTAGAAACCGGGCGGCCCGGCCACCTCCGACCGAAGACCGGTCATCCGTCTCCGACTTCAGGCTGAGCCACGGGGGCGTACCAGACCGAGGTCGTAGGCGAGCACCACGGCCTGCACCCGGTCGCGGACGCCGAGCTTGCGCAGGATCGCCGACACGTGGGTCTTCACGGTCGCCTCGGTCACCACGAGCCGGCCGGCGATCTCGGCGTTGGACGCGCCCCGCGCGATCAGCGCGAGCACCTCCCGCTCCCGGTCGGTGAGCCCGTCCAGCCGGCGCTCGTCGACCCGCGTCGCCAGTTCGGTGGCGACGAAGCGGTCGAGCAGGCGCCGAGTCACCGTCGGGGCGAGCAGCGCCTCGCCCCGCGCGACCACCCTGATCGCCGCCACGAGTTCGGCGGGCCGGACGTCCTTGAGCAGGAAGCCGCTCGCCCCGGCGCGCAGCGCCGCGTAGAGCGGCTCGTCCAGGTCGAACGTGGTCAGGATGATGACCTTCGGCGCGTCAGGAGCGGCGGTCAGTTGCCGGGTCGCGTCGATGCCGTCCATGCCAGGCATCCGCACGTCCATGAGGACGACGTCCGGACGGCACTGCGCCGCGAGGCGGACGGCCTGCGCTCCGTCACCCGCCTCGCCGACGACCTCCAGGTCCGGACGGGCACTGATGATCATCCGGAAGCCGGCCCGGACGAGGTGCTGGTCGTCCGCGATCAACACCCTGACCGTCACGACGAACCTCCCAGCGGTAGGTGGGCACTGACGCGGAACCCGCCGCCGGGCAGCGGTCCCGCCGCGAACGACCCGCCGAGCATGCTGGCCCGTTCGCGCATGCCGATGATGCCGTGCCCGGCCCCCGCCCCGCCGCTCCGGCCGGCCCCTCTGCCGTTGTCGGTAACCTCGACGCGCAGTTCTCCGTCCGCGATCCGCAGCCGCACCTCGGCCCGGTTGGCGTCGGCGTGCCGCAGCGTGTTCGTCAGCGACTCCTGCACGATCCGGTACGCCGACAGGCCGATACCCGCGGGGACGTCCGCGAACCCGTCCCCCTCCCGGCGTACCGTCACCTTCAGCGCGGCACCGGACATCGTCCGGGCCAGCCGGTCCACGTCCGCCAACGACCGCGCTCCGCCGGCCGGGTCGCCACCGGCCGCCGCCGCGTCACCGCTCTCCTCGCCGTCGGCCGACCGGATGGCGCGCAGGAACCAGCGCAGCTCGGTGAGGGCCTGCCGGCCCGCCGACTCGACCTGTCGCATCGCCTCCCGCGCCTGGCCCGGGTCGAGGTCGAACGCGTCGTCCGCCGCGGCGGCCTGCACCACCATCACCGAGACGGTGTGGGCCAGCACGTCGTGCACCTCGCGGGCGATGCGGGCGCGTTCCTCCAGCACCGCCCGGCGCGCCTCCGCGTACCGCCGCGCGGACCGGGCCCGGCCGAGCGCGCCCCAGCTCCAGGCCAGCAGCGCGGCGACCAGCCACACCCCCGCCTCGCCCCACCGCCCGGACACTACGGGCGGCACGGCGAACAGCAGCGCGCCGACCAACCCGCGCAGCGACAACCGGGTCGGGCGCAACCAGGCGAACGTGGAGAGCACCACGAGCGAGATCCCCGGGCCGACCGAGGGGAAGAGGGTCTGGAGGAGGACGCCGGCGCAGAACACGATCGCGGTCACCCGGCCGGGCCGTACCCCCATCCACCACAGCGCGACGGCCTGGACCACGACAAGGACCACCGCGAGCGCCCGCCCCGTCGGCGTCGCCAGCCCGTGCGGTTGCAGCGCGAGTACGGGGCTGAGCGCGGCCAGGGCGAGCAGGACCAGCAGCCCGCGCCAGCGGCGCGACAACCGCGCCTCGAACCCGTCACGCCCAGGACCGGGCAGTCGACCGTACGGCTCCGGCCCGGCCCGGCGGCGCCGGTCGCCCGAGCCGGGAAGGAATGCGTAACCTCGCACGACCGGTCCGTCCCATTCCCGCCAGCGCCCGGGCGCATCCTGCCGGCGCCCGCCCGAATCCTGTTGGCGCCCGGGCGCACCGGGCCGCCATCCGGGCACCGGTCAGCTTATCCCGGACAATTGGGTGGCCGGCCGGCACGGCGGACCATAGCATCGGCGACCATGGACGACACGGCCCCCGAGTGGGCGCGGGGGATCGGCCGGATCGCCGTGCTGACCGGAGCGGGCATCTCCACCGACTCGGGCATCCCCGACTACCGTGGTCCGGACGGGGTCTGGACCCGCGCCCCCGAGGACGTCGACGTCTTCAGGTACGCGAACTTCGTCGCCGACCCGGCGGTCCGGGCCCGGTTCTGGCGCCGCTACCTGCATCACCCCGCCTGGCGGGCCGAGCCCAACCCCGGGCATCGGGCCCTGGCCGCGCTGGAATGCTCCGGCATCGCGCTGCGGATCCTCACCCAGAACATCGACGGGCTGCACCAGCGGGCCGGCAGTACCGCCCGCAAGGTGCTCGAACTGCACGGCAGCATGCACGAGGTGGTCTGCCTCGGCTGCTCGGCCCGGACGCCGACCGCGCGGATCCTCGACCGCGTCGCCGCCGGCGAGGCCGATCCGTCCTGCCCGGACTGCGGCGGGATCCTGAAGCTCGGCGTGGTGCTCTTCGGGCAGTACCTCGACGCGGACACCATCGGCCAGGCCGAGAAGATCGCCAAGGCGAGCCAACTGCTGCTGGCTGTCGGCACCTCGCTCCAGGTGGAGCCCGTCGCGTCGCTGTGCCGGGTGGCCGTCGAGGCGGGCGCGCACCTGGTGATCGTCAACCGCGACCCGACGCCGTACGACCGGTTGGCCACCGAGGTGATCCGCGAGCCGATCGGTACCGCCCTTCCCCGGATCACCGCCATGCTCGCCGCCTAGGAACCACCGCGCGAGACCCACCGCGCGAGACCCACCGCGCCGATCATGGAGTTGTGGCGCTCGCAGATCGGGCTGAACCGCCGCAATCCAACAGCCACAACTCCATGATCAACCACGCTGGAGGCGCGGGGGCCTCAGCCGCCGAGCACCCCGGTCAGGACCGGGTACCAGCGCTCCGCCATCTTGGCGTAGCCGGTGTCGTTCGGGTGCAGGGCGTCGACCAGGTCCGCCGTGGTCACGTTGGTCATGTCGGCCAGCCGGACGTGGTCACCCTTCGCCGCGACGATCCCCGGGATCTTCGCGTTGTACGCGTTGATCCGGGCCTGGGCGTCGGTGTTGGTGGACGGGGTGATCTTCGCGACCAGCACGTAGACGCCGGGGCGGGCGGCGAGGATCTGGTCGATCAGCGCGCTGAGCCGGTCCGGCGCGGTGGCGACCTGGTAGTTGCGGTACATGTCGTTCGTACCGATGTGCAGCAGCACCACGTCCGGCTGGTACGTGTTGATCCAGCCGGTGGCGTTCGCCTGGAGCTGGTCGATCTGCCAACCCCGGTGCCCCTCGTTGTTCGGGTCGCCGATCGTGCCGACGACCTGGCTCCCCACGAAGTCGGGCGCGTACCCGGCCTCGTTGCGCAGCCGCAGCCACAGCGGGCCGCGGTACCCGGACCCGTCCGTGCTGCCCTGGCCCCACGTGATCGAGTCGCCCATCGGCATCACCTTGACCGCGCGGGCCGAGCCGGCCCGCTCGAACCAGCCCTGGAGGTCCACGATCAGGTGGATCGGGCCGGAGCTGCCGTTCCTGAGACGGATCTTCCCGTCCGGACCGGGCCGGAGCACGACCGCGTTGGTACGCCAGTTCCCGGCGGCGAAGTCCATCATGGTCAGGCTCGGCTCGGTCTCCGCGACCGGCCACGCCTTGAGGTATCCGGCCTGCTCGGGCGTGACGGTCAGGTTCAGCACCGCGCCGGCCACGCCGGTCGCCGGCAGCCCGGCGGCCCCGGCCACCTGGACGTCGATCGTGGCGCCCGCGGCGAGCTGCGCCCCGGTGCCGGCGGTACGGGTGTTGAGCAGCCGGTTCGCGACCGGGTAGAAGGGCGTACCGCCGCCGGCCACCCCGGCGAAGTAGCCCTCCAGGATCACCACCAGGTTGATCGCCGCGCTGCCCCTGTTGTAGAAGGTCACCCGCCCGTCGGCGGAGAGCTTGACCGTGGCGCCCGACTGGGTCGACCCGGCCACGTAGTTGATCGCCCCCTTGCCCAGGGCGGTGCCGGGCGGCGCCGCGCCGACCCAGCCGCCGGTCGTCGCGCCGGGCACCAGCAGGTTCACGTACGCGGCGGTCGCGCCGGTCGGCACGTACGTTCCGGCGATCTTCACGGTACGGCTGCCGCCCGCCGGGATCGTCCCGGTGGTGGTGCCCAGCCCGCTGCGCGTGTCGACCAGGCGCGTGTGCGTCACCGGCACGAAGCCGCCGGTGGCCGGGGCGGTCGTCGTCGCGAAGTAGCCCTGCACGTCGACGCCGATCTGCGTCTCGCCCGCCTGGTTGTAGACCGCGATCCGGCCGTTCGCGCCCGGCTCGACCACGGCGACGTTCGACAGGTTCTCGCCCGCCCCCACATTCAACATGGACAGGTCGGTCGGTCGCGCGGCCCCGTCGGGCCAGAGCTCCAGGAAGGTACGGGCGGTCGGGTTGGTGGCCATCACGCGGACGAGTACCGCGCTCACCCCGGTGGCCGGAATCCCCGCCACGCCCAGTACCGGGAACGTGGTGGTGGAGTCCGGCCCCCGGACGCCCGTCACGCCGCCGGTACCGTCCCAGGTGGCCAGCACCCCCACCGGGGTCGGGAAGGGTACGTAGTTGGCCGGCGTGCCCGCCTCGGCGGTCGCGGCCGGGATGGTCGCCGGCACCTCGACCGTCCCGTCGCGGGCCTGGTCGCCGCGGGGCGGCGCGGCCGACGCCGCGGGCCCGCCGGCCGTGACCACCATGGCCACGAGCCCGGCGAAGAGCCCGGACGCCAGCCGGCGACGGCCGGGCGCTCGTAGGAATCTCATTGTCCGTCCTCTCCTCGGCCGCCCCCGTACCCGTCGGAGCGGGGTGCGCCGGACCGTCGGCGGTGGGCGGCGGACGTCGTGGCTCGGTGTCGCCACGAATTGGCTGAGCTTCGCGGTCCCGGATGACAGTGTCAAGATCCGGCACCACCGGGGTTCAGCGGATCGCGCCGCCGTTGGCCCGGCAGGTGTCCCGGACGTGCCAGAAGTCGGCGAGGTAGTCGTCGTGGATGCTCCGGCCCATGACCCGCAGCATCGCCTCGTCGGCCTGGCGCAGCGCGGAGATGTTGTAGTTGTGGCTGCCGGTGAAGACCCGGGGCACGATGTCGTCGTCGTACGCGCCGTCGATCAGCATGTACTTGTTGTGCGTCCGGATGTCCCGGCCCGGCCCGACGTTGTAGTTGCACTTGGTGAGCTGGACGTTACTACCCAGCGCGTTCAGCACGTCCGCGCTCGCCTCGGTGAAGACCACGTCGACCCAGCAGCCGGCGTTGCGCAGCGCGGTGAGCCGCTTGGCCACCTCGGGTCGGGTGAACGAGAACATGTTGACCCGTACGTCGGTCTGCCGGCGGGTGCCGTTGTCGTCGTAGTAGCACGACGTGACCGAGTTGAGCACGCTGACGATGGTGTCGGTGGCCGGGTCGCTGATCGGCTGCCCGGAGCGCTCCCGCCGGGGGAAGAAGTACGCCCGGTAGGTCGTACCCGACGGGGTGCTCCAGTAGTAGTCGTTGTTCCCGGTCGAGCTGTAGCGGTACGACCGCAGGTCGGCGAAGTACTGCCGGTACGCCTGGTACGTGGTGGCGTCGCTGAACGTCAGCCCGTTGTTGTACGCCTCGTTCGCGTCCCACCAGCCGAGGTTCGCCGAGCCCTGGAAGACCACGTTGGACACCGTGGTGCCGTTGTTGAGCACGATGCTGGACGCGGTCAGGAACTTGTTGTGGTTGTAGGCCGTCACCGACGTGTCGCTGTAGTCGATCCGCCGGGTGCCGATGCAGCCCCGCACGGCGGTGGGGAACTTGTCGCCGCAGTGCACGATGTACGACCCGGCGGTGTCGTCGCCGCCGAGCACCGGCAGCAGCCGCTGGTACGGCCGCTGGCCGACCTGCTTCTGATCCAGGATGATCTTGACGCGTACCCCCCGCCGGTACGCGTTCAGCAGCCGTCCGGGCAGGTCGGGCGTGGTTTCCGAGTCGGTGACGTCGGTGACGTCGAACCCGAACCAGGACATCTGGATCTCGCCACCGGCCGGCACCCGGTCGATGATCCGCGCGAGCTGCATGAAGATCGCGTTCTGCTGCGCGACCGTACCGGTCGGCCGGCTGAAGACCGCGTGGTTCATCGTCGGATCCGGCTCGGCGGCGCTGGCCGGCCCCGCGCCCAGCGCCGGCGCCCCGAGCGCGGCGGCCGCGAGCATGAAGACGAGTGCCGATCGCGCAGCCATGCGTGGAGAAAACCTACATATCCGCATGGCCAGATGATTCCACCGAACCATGGCCGACGGAAGCTCCGTGGGGCGGCGGAAGCCCGCGCGGCGGCGGAAGCTCCGCGCGGCGGCGGAAGCTCCGCGCGGCGGCGGAAGCTCCGCGCGGCGGCGCCGGTGCGGGAGCGGGCCTACGCGCCGGGACGGGCCAGGCCGGTCTCGTACGCGAAGACGACGGCGTGCACCCGGTCGCGCAGCTCCAGCTTGGTGAGGATCCGGTTGACGTGCGTCTTCACCGTGGTCTCGCCCAGGTAGAGCCGCGCGGCGATCTCGCTGTTGGTCAGCCCCTGGGCGATCAGCCCCAGGACCTCCTTCTCCCGGTCGGTCAGCACGTCGAGCCGGCTGTCGGTGACCGGGGCGGCGGTACCGGTGACGTACCGGTCGAGCAGGCGACGGGTGACCGACGGCGCGACCATGGCGTCGCCGCGCAGCACCCCCCGGATCGCCACCAGCATCTCGTCGGCCGGCGCGTCCTTGACCAGGAAGCCGCTCGCCCCGCCCCGCAGGGCCGCGTACGCGTACTCGTCCAGGTCGAAGGTGGTGATCATCAGTACCCGGGTCGCCGGCAGCGCGCCGCAGATCCGCTGGGCGGCGGTCACCCCGTCCAGGTGCGGCATCCGCACGTCCATCAGGACCAGGTCGGGTTCCAGCTCGGTGGCGCGGGCGACGGCCGTCACCCCGTCGGCGGCCTCGCCGACCACGGTCAGGTCCGGCTGGCTGTCCACCACCATGCGCAGCCCGACCCGCATCAACTCCTGGTCGTCACAGATGAGTACCCGCGCGGGCGGCCTGTCGCTCATGGTGCCATTTTGGCGGGTTCGGCGGCGTCCCCGCTGGCGGCGTCCGCCCCCGGGCCGTTGTCGCTGGCGGCGTCCGCCCCCGGGCCGTTGTCGCCGGCGCCGTCCGCGCCGGCGCCGTTCGTGCCAGCGGCGGGCCCGCCGAAGAGGCACCCGTCCCCGTCCACCCGCAGGGTGGCGGCGAGCCGGTAGCCGCCCGCCGCGGTCGGGCCGGCGTCGAGCGTACCGTCGAACATCGCCACCCGTTCCCGCATGCCCGCGAGGCCCAGCCGGGAGGAGGGCAGCACCCCCGGCGGCGGGGCGGCCCCGCCACCGCTGTTGGTGACCTCGACCCGGACCACCCGGCGCCGGGCCGCCATACCGTAGTCGACGCTGACCCGCGCGGTCGCGTCGACGGGGGCGTGCTTGAGCACGTTGGTCAACGCCTCCTGGACGATGCGGTAGATCTGGAGTCCGGCGCTCGCCGGCAGCCCGGACCCGTCGCCGGTGACCGTGAGGGTGATCGGTGGACGGCCGAGACCGGCCCGGGTGACCAGCTGCTCCAGGTCGGCCAGGGTCGGCTGCGGCCGGCGGACCGGCTGCGCGTGCAGCACCTCCAACAGGCGACGCAGCTCGGCCAGCGTCGACCGGCCGGTCCGGCTGATGATCTCCAGGGTCCGGTCGACCGCCTCCGGGTCGGTGTGCCGGGCCAGCTTCGCGCCCTCGGCGTTCACCACCATGACGCTGACACTGTGGGCGAGGACGTCGTGCAACTCCCGGGCGATGCGGGTGCGCTCGTCGGCGGCGGCCGCCCGGGCCAGCGCCTGCCGTTCGGAGTCGGCGAGCGCGGCCCGCCGCTCGACCTCGGCGAGGTACGCCTGGCGGGCCCGGACGAACTCCCCCAGCAGCCACGCGGTGACCAGCAACAGCAGGAAGCCCGAGCCCGCCACCCGGGCGTCCGGTTCGGTGTACCGGGTCAGCGTCCAGGTCAGGAAGAACCCGGCGCTGGCCAGGGCCATCAGGGACGCCTCGCGGCGGCGGCCGAGCATCACCAGGGTGTAGAGGATGACCACCAGGGCCAGGTAGCCCATCGGCATCGCCGGCCCGGGCGAGAGCAGGTACCCGAGCCAGGCGGCGCCCAGCACGATCGCCGCGGCGGTGACCGGGTAGCGCCGCCGGAACAGGATCGGCAGCAGCAGGGCGGCGAGGACCACCACCCGCCAGCCGCCCGCCAGCCACATGGGCGGGGCCCCGGAGAGGGCCGCGATCAGGGCGAGGTCCACCACCCACGGGTGACCGCGCAGCCACAGGTTGAGCCGATGCACCGCTCCACGATACGGAGGCCGGCGGCCCGCACCCACCGGTCGAGGCCGCGTACCCCGCCGACGGGGGTTCCCACCGGGCCCGGCTCCGGGGTCCGGTCCACCCGCGGGTGGAGCCGGGCCGGCGCTCAGACGGACGCGCGACGACGGCGCCGGTCAATACGGTCCACCCGTGTCGATCATCCGGGAATTCGTCCGCCATCCCTTCCGTACCGGGGCCGTGGCCGCCAGCTCGCGGTGGCTCGCCCGGGCCATGACCGACGGACTCGGCCTGGAGCAGGCGCGGGTGGTGGTGGAGCTGGGACCGGGTACGGGGGCGATCACCTCGGCCATCCTGCCCCGGCTCGCCCCGGGCGCCCGCCTGGTCGCGGTCGAGCTGAACCCGACACTCGCCGCCCAACTGGCGGATCGGCACCGGGACCGGCCGATCGAGGTAGTCAACGGATCCGCGGCCGACCTGGCGGAACTCGTCGGGGAACGGGTCGACGCGGTGGTCTCCGGGCTGCCCTGGGCGGTGATGCCCGAGTCGGTGCAGCGCGGCATCCTCGACTCCGTGGCCGAGGTGCTGCGGGACAACGGCAGCTTCGCCACCTTCGCGTACGTGCACGCGGCGTGGAGCCCGCCGGCCCGCCGCTTCGCCGCCGAACTGGCGGGCCGGTTCGCCGTACTCGAACGCAGCCCGGTCGTCTGGCCGAACCTGCCGCCGGCGTTCGTGCACCGCGCCGTGATGCCCCGCCGCGGTCCCGGCGCGACTGCCGCCGCGAGGCCGGCCGCCGCCCCGGTCGCGGCGCCGGTGGCCGGCGCCTGACGACGGGGCCGGCCGTCCCCGGTCAGACCCCGACGCGCTGCGGCGGTACGGTCAGCCCGTAGAGCGCCATCAGCTCGGGGGTGTCCACCCGGCTGCCGTCGGCCACCGTGTCGCAGGCGATGTCGACGATCTGCCGCTTGTGTGCCAGCAGGTACGGCCGGGCGCCGACGTCGGCGTTGGCCAGGGTGGCGATGCCGGACCAGTGTCGGCGGCCGAAGAGCATCGGGTAGCCGCGCAGCCCGTTGTAGGTGGCGCAGACCAGCGCGTCCGGGTACGGCAGGGCGGCCACCCGGCGGATCGCCTGCACCGTCAGGCCGGGCATGTCGACCGGTATCACCACGACCGCCTCGACGTCCCGGTCGGCGATCGCGCCGAGGCCCAGGCGCATGGACGAGCCGATGCCGGTGCCCCAGGAGCGGTTCACCACGATCCGCGCGCCGGTCAGGTCGGCGCTCTGCCGCGCCTGCTCGGCGCCGGCGCCGAGTACCACCACGACCGGTCCGCAGCCGGCCGCGCGCAGCGTACCGAGCGCCCGGTCGAGCAGCGGCTTCTCCCCCTGGTGCAGCAGCGCCTCGGGGCCACCGATGCGGCGGCCACCCCCGGCGGCGATGATCATCCCGGCGATGCGGCTGTTCCCCGTCGTACGCACACCGGTCCCAACGACTCGGCACCGCCACGGTCGCGGGCGTTGTGTGGGGATTTAGTCCGCTATGTCACCCGGTCGTGGCGCGTGCCGCCGTCCGGAACCACTCGACCGTCGCCGCGACGCCCTCGGCGTGCGGGGTGACCCGCCCCGGCCCGAACGCCGCCCGGAACGCCGAGTCGTCCACCACCCACGGCCGGTCCCGCTGGTACCAGGTCTCGCCCAGCTCCCGCACCACCGGGTTGACCAGCCCGACGACCCGCTGCATGCCCCGCCCGAAGCCCGCGATCCGCGTGCGCCCGCCCACCGCCGCCCGGACCAGCCCGAGGAACTCCCGCCCGGTCACCGGGGCGTCGACCGGCAGGTGCCAGGCCCGCCCGTCGGCCTCCGAACGCTCGCCGAGGGTGACCAGACCGGCGGCGACGTCGGGCAGGTAGGAGACCGTGTGCGGCTGGTCGAGGTCGCCGACCCAGCGCGCGGTCCTCCCGGCCACGGCCGCCGCGAAGACGGTCGGCCCGATGATCGTGTTCAGGCCGCCCGGACCGTAGTAGTCGGAGGCGCGACCCATCGTGGCGCGTACCCGCCCCTCCCGGTGCGCGGCCAGGATCAGCTCGGCGACCTCCGCGCGGGCCCGCCCCTTCGGGTTGCTGGCGGCGTGGGGCAGCTGCTCGGTCATCGGTCCGTCGACCGGGCCGTACATGTAGAGGTTGTCGGCCATGACCAGCTTGGCCCCGGCGGCCTGCGCCCCGGCGAGCACCGTCCGGGTCAGGTCCGGGAATTCCGCGGCCCAACGGGCGTACGGCGGCTGGGCGCACTGGTAGACGACGGCGGCGCCCTCGCAGGCGGCGACGGCGCCCTCCGTCGTGGCGATGTCCGCGCGGAGGCCGTCCGGGCCGGACGCGCCCCGGCTGACCGCGCGCACCCGATGCCCGCGCGCCCGCAGTTCGGCCAGGACCGCCCCGCCGACCGCGCCGGTACCACCCAGGACCACGTGCAGTGGGGACACCATCCCGCTCCCGCCTCAGACTCTCGAACTCCAAGCCGCGACGCGCCTCGCGTTCAGTGCGCGTCGGCGTAGCATTCCACCACCGCGAGGTCCAGCGGGAAGCGGACCGGGGTGTCCGCGCCGAAGAGCAGCCGGCCGGCGCGTACCGCCGCCTCGGCGACCAGCCCGGCCACCGTCTCCGCCTCCTCGGCCGGGCAGTGCACCACCACCTCGTCGTGCTGGAAGAAGACCAGCTCGGCGGCGAGTCCGCGCAGCTGCGCCCGGAGGATGGCGAGCAGCGCCAGGGCCCACTCCGCGGCGGTCGCCTGGATGACGAAGTTGCGGGTGAAGCGGCCCCGGGCCCGGGCCGCCGACCGGCCACGGGAACGGCCGCCGTCCCCGCCCGGCCCGTCGCCACCCTCGCCGCCCGTGGGGTCGCCGGCCGGATCCGGCTCGTACCCGCCCGAGTCCTCCTCCGGATCGCGCAGCCCCACCGAGGCGGGCGGGCAGGTACGGCCGAGCCAGGAGCGGACCAGTCCCCCCGCCTCGCCGGTACGCGCCGCCGACTCGACGTACTCGAAGGCGGTCGGGTAACTGCGCCGCAGTACCGCCAGCGCGGGCAGCGCCGATCCGCCGGTCTGCCCGTACATGGCGCCGAGCAGGGCCACCTTGGCGCGGGCCCGGTCGCCGCCGAACGCGTCCCGGGCCAGGGCGGTGTAGAGGTCCCCGGTGCCCGCGGCGGCGGCCAGCCGGGCGTCGCCGGAGACCGCGGCGAGCACCCGCGGCTCCAGTTGCCCGGCGTCGGCGACCACGAAGCGCCACCCCGGGTCGGCCACCACCGCCCGCCGGATCACCTTCGGAATCTGGAGCGCCCCGCCACCCCGGGTGGCCCACCGGCCGGAGACCACCCCGCCCGGAACGTATTCCGGGCGGAACCGGCCGGCGTGCACCCAGGCGTCCCGCCAGGCCCAGCCGTGCGCGGTCCAGATCCGGTAGAGCTCCTTGTACTCCAGCAGCAGCGGTACCGCCGGGTGGTCCACGCCGCGCAGCACCCAGGCCCGCGTGTTGGGCAGCTCCACCCCGGCCCGGGCGAACGCGCGCAGCACCTCGGCCGGCGAGTCGGCGTGCAGCTGCCGCAGGCCGAACGTCTCGGCGATGCGGGCGGCCAGCTCGGCCAGCCGCCGGGGCGGACCGCCGACCGGCGACGGCTCGCCCAGCAGCTCGACCAGCAACGCGTCGTGCACGTCGCCGCGCCAGGGCAGCCCGGCGGCGCCCATCTCGACCCCGAGCAGCGCGCCGGCCGACTCGGCCGCCACGAGCAGCCGGAACCGGCCCGGCCGCTCGGTCGCGGCGATCCGGGCGAGCTGGTCGGCGTGTACGCGTACCAGCTCCTCCAGCCCGAGCCCCGGCGGGCCCGGCACCGCGTCGAAGAGCGCGCCCTGCCCGTCGCCGGGCGGCGCGGCCGGCCGGGGCGGCGGATCGGGCGGCACCGGCGCCCCGGTGAGCCGGGCCCAGGCCGCGGCCGGGGCCCGCGGCTCCCCCCACCGGCCGGCGTGGCCGAGCAGCAGCGCCTCGGTCAGCTCGACGTCGTGACAGCGCTCGACCCGCGCGCCGGCCCGGTACAGCGCGGG
The DNA here is from genome assembly GCF_040676675.1 of Micromonospora sp. NPDC049559. Taxonomy (NCBI): domain Bacteria; kingdom Bacillati; phylum Actinomycetota; class Actinomycetes; order Micromonosporales; family Micromonosporaceae; genus Micromonospora; species Micromonospora sp. NPDC049559. The sequence continues at coordinate 17,796 of NZ_JBFAPK010000069.1, forward strand.
GTAGACGGTGGCGGTGCTGCCCCAGACCCAGCGCGCGGCGGCGGGGCCGGCCGGGGCGGCGGCCTCCCGGGCGGCGACGGCGGCGGCCAGGTCGGCGACCCGCTCGACCGGGCCGGCGGGACGGCCGTCGGGCTCCAGCGGGCACAGTTCGCCGCCGCCCCCGTCGCCCGCCACCACCGCGATCATCACGGGCCCGATTCTGCCCGTGACCACCGACAACCAGCCCACCCCGCCCCACCACCCACCTCGCCGATCTAGGGCAAATCCACGGGTGGGTGTGTCAGTGACGGGGGTTGTGCCGAGGACGGGGGGGGGGGGGGGGGGGGGTTGTGTGG
>NZ_JBFAPK010000070.1:0-16803 GCF_040676675.1 Micromonospora sp. NPDC049559
TCTAGGGCAAATCGTCGCGATTGGAGATCATCTAGCGATGATTTGCCCTAGATCGACGAGGACTCGGTCGACGGGGAGAGCAGCGGCAGGCGCAGCTCGACGCGCAGCCCCGGGCCGGCGTCGCCGAGCCGGACCGAACCGCCCTGGCGGCGGACCAGCTCCCGGACGATGGCGAGCCCCAGGCCGCTGCCGCCCGCGTCCCGCGCCCGCGCGTCGTCCAGCCGGGTGAACCGGTCGAAGACGCGCTCGCGGTGCTCCGGCGGGATCCCCGGCCCGTCGTCGGTCACGGTCACCAGGTGGTACCGGGGACGCGACTCGTCCGGACCGGCCACCGCGAGCACGACCTCGCCGCGTGCGTGCCGTACCGCGTTGTCGAGCAGGTTGGCCAGGATCCGGTCGAGCGCGTCCGGCTCCCCCAGCGTCCACAGGTCGCGCTCCGGCGGTACGACCCGCACGGGCGGCGCGGGATACCGCTGGGCCACCCGCGCGAGCAGCTCCCCCAGCTCGACCGGCTCCACCGCCGCCCGCTGCCGCGCGCCGGCGTCGTCGGCGCGGGCGAGCAGCAGCAGGTCGTCGACGAGGCGGCTCAGCCGCTGGGTGTCGGCGAGCAGGTCCTCGGCGACGGCCGGCCAGTCGGTACGGTCCCCGAGCACCTGGGCGACCTCCAACTGGGTACGCATGTTCGTCAGCGGGCTGCGCAGCTCGTGGGCGGCGTCGGCGACGAAGGCCCGTTGCCGGGCCCGGGCCGACTCCAGCCGGTCCAGCATCCCGTTGAGCGTCACCGCGAGCCGGTGGATCTCGTCGCGGGACGCCGGTACCGGCAGCTGCCCGGGCCGGGCGCCTCCGGTGATCTCCTCGGCTCCGGCCCGCAGCGCCTCGACGGGCCGCAGCGTCGCCCCGACCACCCGCCACGCCACCGCCGCGAGCGTGGTGAGCAGCAGCGGAAAGCTGATCAACAGGATGGTCCGGACCACGCTGACGCTGTGCACCACGTCGGACATCGACTTGGCCACCAGTACGGTCTGCGGGTCCTCGGGCGGGCCGGCCGGCACCGCGACGACGCGTACCGGGCCGCGCAGGTCGAGCCGCTGGCCGGGGACGAAGAGCCCGGTCCGGCCGGTGATCCGGTCCAGCTCCGGGGCGTAGAGCATCGGCACCAGCCGATCGGCGTCGATCGAGGCGGCCCGGATTCGGCCCTGCGCGTCGACCACCTGGACCCGTACGTCGCTGCCGGCGACCGGCAGCGGGTCGGGCAGGGCGTCCTCGCCGACGAGGATCGCCACCGCGTCGGCGGTCTTGAAGGCCTCCGAGTCGACCGTGCGCTGCAACGCGTAGCCGAGCGCGAAGATCAGCACGACGCCGCCGGCGGCCAGCCCGGCGGCGAGCCCCACCACCCCGATGGTCATGAGCCGGCCGCGCAGGCTCTGCGGCAGGAAGGGCCAGCCGCTCGCCCAGCGCGCGAGCGCCGCCCGGCGCGCCCGGATCGCCCGGGCGAGGTCCCCCCGGCGGGCGGCGCGCGCTCCGGCGGGGCCGGCCTCGGGGTCCCCGTCGGCCGCCAGGCTCGCGGGGTCGCCGTCGGACGCCGGGCTCGCGGGGCCGCCGTCGGACGCCGGGCTCGCGGGGCCGGCGACGGGTGCCGGGTCGGCCGCGCCCGCCGACGGATGCCGGGCGCTCATCCGGCCAGCCGGTAGCCCGCGCCGCGTACCGTCTCCAGCCGCTCACGGCCGATCTTGCGGCGCAGGTAGCCGATGTAGACCTCGACGGTGTTCGGCGCGGTCTCGATGCTGTCGTCCCAGACGTGGTCCAGCAGCTCCGTCTTCGACACCACCGCGCCGCTGCGCCGCAACAGGTACTCCAGCAGGGCGAACTCGCGGGCGGTCAGCACCACCTCCGCCCCGGCGAGGGTCACCCGGCGCCGGGCCGGGTCGAGACTGAGGTCACCCGCGGTGAGTACCGCCGGCCGTTGGGGCGCGCCCCGGCGCAGCAGCGCGCGCAACCGGGCCAGCAGCACCACGTACGAGAAGGGCTTGGTCAGGTAGTCGTCGGCGCCGCAGTCGAGGCCGTCGGCCTGGTCGTACTCCCCGTCCTTGGCCGAGAGCATGAGCACCGGCAGCCAACGCTCCTCCGCCCGCAGCTGCCGTACCACCCGGTAGCCGGAGAGTCCGGGCAGCATCACGTCCAGGATCATCGCGTCGTACCCGCCGTGCCGGGCCAACTCCAGTCCGGTCAGCCCGTCGGCGGCGACGTCTACCACGAACCCCTCGGCCTGCAGGCCGCGTTGCAGGGCCTTACCCAGACGGGCCTCATCCTCGACAACAAGCAACCGCACCAGCCAAGCGTGCCACCATGGCTGAGAGCGATCACAGGCTCTCTCAGCGTCCTCACAGTGCGTTACCGAGAGGATATGTGCAGGAGGTAGAAAACCATGTCGATTTTCAACTCCCGACCGGCCCTGCGCTGGTTGGTTCCCGCGACCGCGGCGGTCGCGATCGTCGGGGGTGGCGCGGCGGTCGGTACCTTCTCCGCCTCGGCCGAACCGAGCTTGCCACCACGCACCGCCGCCCAACTTCTCGTCGACCTGCAGACCGCCCGCCTTGACGGTCTCTCCGGCACGGTGGTGCAGCGGGCGGATCTGGGACTTCCGGCCCTGCCGAACCTCGCCGCCCAGGGCAGTTCGGACTTCACCTCGCTGGTCTCCGGGACCCACACGCTGCGGGTCTGGTACGCCGGCCCGGACAAGGCCCGGATCGCCCTGCTCGGCACGCTCGGCGAGAGCGACGTGATCCGCAACGGCAGCGACGTCTGGTTCTGGGACAGCCGGGCCAACAAGGCCAGCCACAGCACGCTGCCGGAGTCCGGCGGCGACGTGGAGGCCCGGCCCGGCAGCCTGCCGCACGGCCTGCCGGCGAGTCCGCAGGAGGCGGCGCAGCAGGCGCTGGCCGCGATCGACCCGACCACCGAGGTGTCGGTCGGCCGCTCGGCGAAGGTCGCCGGGCGCGACGCGTACGAGTTGGTGCTCCGCCCGCGCGACACCGCCTCCCTGGTGGGCCAGGTACGCATCGGCGTCGACGCCGCCGAGCACGTACCGCTGCGGTTCGAGGTGCTGGCCAAGGACGCCCAGGAGGCGGCGTTCGAGGTCGCCTTCACCCAGGTGAACTTCAGCCGGCCGGACGACGAGCAGTTCGCCTTCAACCCGCCCGCGGGCACGAAGGTGACCGAGGAGTCGGCCAAGCCCGAGAAGCCCTCGGCCGGGCGGCCCGAGCCGCGCGACGTGCGGGTACTGGGCAAGGGCTGGACCAGCGTGCTGTCGGCGAAGCTGCCGGCGGACAGCATCCCGGGCGCCGGTGAAGCCACCGCCGGCGGGAACCCCGACGCCGAGGCTCCGCAGCTGGGCGCGCTGCTCGGCGCGCTGCCGAAGGTCAGCGGCGACTGGGGCAGCGGGCGACTGCTCACGGGCAAGCTGTTCAGCGCCCTGCTCACCGACGACGGCCGGGTCCTCGCGGGCGCGGTCAGCCCCGAGCGGCTCTACCAGGCCGCCAAGGACGGCAAGTGAGCGTGGGCCGGCGATGACGGAGTTCGCGGTCGCCAGCCGCGGACTCACCAAGCGGTTCGGACGCCAGGTCGCGGTTGACGCCGTCGACCTGGCGGTTCCGCGCGGTGCGGTCTACGGCTTCCTCGGTCCCAACGGCTCGGGCAAGACCACCACGATCCGGATGCTGCTCGGCCTGATCCGGCCGACCTCGGGCACGCACGAGCTGCTCGGCGAGCCGATGCCGGCCGGTGCCGGCACCGTGCTCCCCCGGGTCGGGGCGCTCGTGGAGGGGCCGGCGTTCCACCCGTACCGCTCCGGCCGGGACAACCTGCGCCGGCTCGACGCGGCCGACCGTACCGCCGACCCGGCCACCGCCGAGGCCCGCATCGACGCGGCGCTGGAGCGGGTCGGCCTCACCGCGGTGGCCGGCCGCCGGGTCCGGGCGTACTCGCTGGGCATGCGCCAGCGGCTCGGGCTCGCGGCCGCGCTGCTCGCCCCGCGCGAGCTGCTGGTCCTCGACGAGCCGACCAACGGGCTCGACCCGCAGGGCACCCGGGAGGTCCGCTCGCTGATCACCGCGCTCGCCGACGAAGGCGCCACCGTGCTGCTCTCCACCCACCTGCTCGCCGAGGTGGAGCAGGTCTGCAGCCACGTCGGGGTGATGCGCCGTGGCCGGCTGGTGGCCCAGGCGCCGCTGGCCCGGCTGCGCGAGGAGGCGGTGGCGCGGGCGCGGGTACGCACCGTCCGGACGGCCGAGGCGGCCCGGGTGCTGCGCGAGCTGGGGCTGACCGAGGTCAGCACCGGGGCCGGCGAGGTCACCGGGGTGCTCGGTCCGGCCGCGCCGGAGAAGGTCGTGGCGGCGCTGGTGCACGCCGCGGTGCCGGTCCAGGGCTTCACCGTCGCGGCGCCGGGGCTGGAGGACGTGTTCGTCTCGCTCACCGGGGAGGGCTTCGATGTCAGCGGCTGAGGCGCCGGCGGCCGAGGCGCCGCTCACGACGGTCACCCCGGCCCGGCCGGTACGGCGGGTGAGCACCCGGTTCTTCCGCTCCGAGCTGCGGCTGATCTTCGGCCGGCGGCGCAACTGGGCCGGCATGGCGCTGCTGGCGGCGGTACCGATCGTGATCGCGATCGCCACGAAGGTCTCGACCCCGGCCGACGGCCCGCAGGGCGGCGACTTCTTCGCCTCGATCACCAGCAACGGGCTCTTCGTGGCGCTGGCCGCCCTCAGCGTCGAGCTGCCGCTCTTCCTGCCGATCGCGGTGGCGGCCATCGCCGGGGACAGCATCGCCGGCGAGGCCAACACCGGCACGCTGCGGTACCTGCTCACCGTCCCGGTGCACCGGACCCGCCTGCTGGCGGTCAAGTACGCCGCCGTGGTCGTCTTCGCGTTCGCCGTGACCCTGCTGGTCGCCGCGGTCGGCGTCGCCATCGGGCTGGCCCTGTTCGGCGCCGGGCCGGTCACCCTCCTCTCCGGTACCCAGGTCGGGACGGGCCCGGCGCTGCTGCGCCTGCTCGCCGTCTGCGCGTACCTCGCGGTCGGCCTCTGCGCGCTGGGCGCGGTCGGGCTCTTCGTCTCGACGCTGACCGAGCAGCCCATGGGGGCCGCCATCGCGGTCACGATGCTCTGCGTGACCAGCTTCATCCTCGACGCGATCCCGCAGCTGGGCTGGCTGCACCCGTACCTGCTGACGCACCACTGGCAGGACTTCGGCGAGCTGCTGCGCGACCCGGTCAACCTCGGCGGGCTGCGCGCGGGGCTGCTCTCCGCGGCGGCGTACGTCGTGGTGTTCCTCTCCGCCGCCTGGGCGCGCTTCGGCGGCCGGGACGTCACCAGCTGACGCCCCGGCCGCACGCCGGCCCTACGGGGCGGGCGCGACCTGCTCGAAGTGGAACTCGCTGATGAAGCAGTCGCGCGGCTGGCCGAGCGCGAACCGGACGCAGTCGACCAGCGAGTTGGCGGTCAGCGGGTCGTCGGCGCCGCGGGGCGCGCGGTCCCAGCCGGGCGAGAACGGGTCGGGGTTGGCGAAGTCGGGCGGGTACAGCGAGATCACCCTGATCCCCTCGGGCCGCAGCCGGCGGGAGAGGATCCGTACGAACCCCCCCTGCGCCGACTTGGCCGCGTAGAACGCCTCGTGCGCGCCGGAGCGGTCGTGCCCCGGGACGCCACAGGCCGAGACCATGGTGACCACGTCGGGCCCGGCCGAGCGGCGCAGCAGCGGCAGGAAGTGCTTGACCACCAGCACCGTGCCGGTCGCGCCCGAGGCGATGGTGTCGATGATGTCCCCGTCCGACGCGGAGCGCGGGCCGGTTCCGGTCGGCGCCAGGTCGGCACCGGTCCGGTCGAGGCCGGGGCCGGTTGCGCCCGGCTGCGCGAGTCCCGGACCGTCGAGGTACCGCGACCCGTTGTTGACCAGGATGTCGACCCGCTCGGTACGCTCGGCGACGGCCGCGGCGAAGGCCCGGATCGCGACCGGGTCGGTCAGGTCGCAGGCGTACGCGTGGACCCGTTCGTAGCCCCGGTCCCGGATCTCCCGGCGGGTCCGCTCCGCCTCGGCGAGGCGGCGGGCCGACAGGTGGACCTCCGCTCCCCACTCGGCGAAGCGCAGGGCGACGCTGCGGCCGAAGTCACGGCCGGCCGAGGTGATGACGATCCGCTGGTCGTCGAACCGCTGGTCGTCGAACCGGTGCTGGTCGGAAGCGCGCACACGAGTCTCCGGGGAAGGTTGCCGTTCGTCGGGGACAACCCTCGTACCTGAAGCGCTGTCGAGGTCAAGCCGGGCGGCCGAGCCGGCCGCGAGCCCGGTTCCGGCCGGGTCGTGGTCCGGCGGGAGGATGCGCGCTATCGTGTCAGTTTTGGGAAAACAAAAAAGAACGGCATAAAGCGCCGTTCCTTTACGGATTCTAGCATGGGGAGACGGCTTGTCAAGCTACTCGGGCAGCGGCTCTGACGTCCACGAGATCGACGAGCACGCCATCGCCGACGAGCTGGGCCGTGAGCAGGAGTACGTCTCGATGCTCTACGGCCGGCTGGACGACCTGCGGGAACAGGCCACCCGGCGGCTGGCCGGAGCGTTGCGCAACACCGGCGGAACCCAGCAGGAACTGTCCCAGCGCGAAAGTTCGGTGGCCATGTACACCGAACAGGTCGAGCAATTCAGCGCGGTGGAGGACGGCCTCTGTTTCGGCCGGCTGGACTTCACCGACGAGGCCCCGCGCTACATCGGCCGGATCGGCATCTTCGACGCCGGCGACGACTACGAGCCGCTACTGATCGACTGGCGGGCCCCGGCGGCGCGGCCGTTCTACCTCGCCACCGCCGCCGCTCCGGACGGGGTCCGGCGGCGCCGGCACATCCGTACCCGGCGGCGCGAGGTGGTCAACCTGGACGACGAGGTCCTGGACCTGACCGAGGCCCGGCGCACGGCGCACGAGGGGCTGACCGGTGAGGCGGCCCTGCTCGCCGCCGTCAACGCGAGCCGTACCGGACGCATGAACGACATCGTCGAGACGATCCAGGCCGAACAGGACCGGGTGATCCGCGACCGGCTGGACGGCGTACTCGTGGTGCAGGGCGGCCCGGGCACCGGCAAGACCGCGGTGGCGCTGCACCGCGCGGCGTACCTGCTCTACACCCACCGGCAGAGCCTCGCCACCCGCGGCGTGCTGCTGGTCGGTCCGAACGCGACGTTCCTGCGCTACATCTCGCAGGTGCTACCCGCGCTCGCCGAGACCGGCGTGCTGCTCTCCACGGTCGGCGACCTGTTCCCCGGGGTACGGGCCCGCCGGGCCGAACCGGACGAGACGGCCGAGATCAAGGGGCGGCCGGAGATGGTCGAGGTGCTGGCCGCGGCGATCCGGGACCGGCAGCGGGTGCCGGACGAGCCGATGGAGATCGAGGTCGAACACGACACGCTGCGCCTCGACCCGCAGACCGTGGCCGAGGCGCGGGCCCGGGCGCGCAGGGCCGACCGGCCGCACAACCTGGCCCGCCCGTTGTTCGAGATCGAGATCGTGCACGCGCTCGCCGCGCAGGTCGCCGAGCGCATCGGCGCGGACCCGCTCGGCGGGGAGAACCTGCTGGAGGAGGCGGACCTGGCCGAGATCCGCCGCGAGCTGCGTACCGAGCCCGGGGTACGGGACGCGCTGGACGAACTCTGGCCGGTGCTCACGCCGCAGCGGCTGCTCGCCGACCTCTTCGCCTCGCCCGAACGAATCGCCGCCGCCGCGCCGCGACTGACCGACGCGGAGCGCGAACGGCTGCACCGGGCGCCGGGTGGCGGCTGGACCCCGGCCGACGTGCCGCTGCTCGACGAGGCGGCCGAGCTGCTCGGCGAGGACCGGCGTGAGGTAGAGGAGCGGATCGAGCGCCAGCGCCGCGAGCAGATCGAGTACGCCGAGGGCGTGCTGGACATCGCGCTCGGCTCCCGCTCCATCGACCTGGAGGACGAGGCCGAGGGCGAGATCCTCACCGTCACCGACCTGCTCGGCGCCGACCGGCTGGCCGAGCGGCAGTCCGACGGCGAGCGGCTCACCACCGCCCAGCGCGCCGCCGCCGACCGTACCTGGGCCTTCGGTCACGTCATCGTCGACGAGGCACAGGAACTCTCGCCGATGGCCTGGCGGCTGCTGATGCGTCGGTGCCCGAGCCGGTCGATGACGCTGGTCGGGGACGTGGCCCAGACCGGCGCGCTGGCCGGCAGCGCCTCGTGGCAGCGCACCCTGGAGCCGTACGTGGACGGGCGGTGGCGACTGGCCGAGCTGACCGTCAGCTACCGCACCCCGACCGAGGTGATGGCGGTCGCGGCCGAGGTGCTGGCCGAGATCGACCCCGCGCTGCGACCGCCCCGCTCGGTACGCGACACCGGCGTCCCGCCGTGGGAGCTGCGGGTCGGGCCGACGGAGCTGGCCGGCCGGCTGGTCGAGGCGGCGGGCCGCGAGTCCGGGCAGGTCGGAGACGGTCGGTTGGGCGTGATCGCGCCGGCCGGCCGGATCGAGGAGCTGGCCGGGGCATTGACCGAGGCGCTACCCGGTACCGCCGTCGGCGACCAGCCGGAGCTGGAGAGCCCCGTGGTGGTGCTGACCGTGCCGCAGGCCAAGGGGCTGGAGTTCGACTCGGTCGTGGTGGTCGACCCGGACGGCATCGTCGCGGAGTCGCCGCGCGGGCTCAACGACCTGTACGTGGCGTTCACGCGGGCGACGCAGCGGCTCGGCGTGCTGCGGGTGGACGCCGTGCCCGCCGGGGCGGGCACGACCGCCCCGCCGGCGGACGACGCGACCGCGACCGCCCCGACGACGACCGACGTCCACGTGACCGATGCCCAGGCGACCGGGGCCCAGGCGGCCGACGCCGACGCGCGGGCGTCCGACGGGCGGGCGTCCGACGGGCGGGGCACCGGCTCGGCGGCGACCGGCGAGCCGGCGCTGAGCGGCCGATGAACTCCGGCGACTCGGCACCTGAACTCCGACGGCTCGGCGCCGGTCAGCGGTCGGTGAAGTTGCCCACCTGACTGGCCTGACTGGACTGGTCGCTGGTCGACCCGCGGGTCGGGGTGCTCAGCTTCCCGGTGGTCGCGTCGCCCGTCGTGGTCGGCGCGACGCGACCACCGGGTCGGCGCGGCTTGCGGCGTACGCTCGCCGGCCCGGCGCGCCCGCCCGTGGTGGTCGCCACGCCCCGGGTCGGCGCGGGCCCGCCGTCGCGGAAGACGCTCGTGTCGGTCGCCGCGTCCGCCGGATCGTCCACGTCCCGCTCCTGGCTCTCCCGCCACCCGTCGTCGGGCCAGCCGATCACCTCGTCGGCCGCGCCCGGCCCGTAGTCGCCGCCGCCCACGCGGTCCTCCACGCGGCGCCGCGCCGCCTCGTCCGTGAGCTCCCCGTCGGCATTGCGGATCTCGCCGTTCTCGCGCACGTCCCCACCTCGCAATAGGTCATTGCCACGGACCGCCCGTCTCGTGGGTCTGGCGTGGAGCGGTTTCCCCGTGGAGCGAATCTCCCTGGAGCGGATCTCCGTGGAGCGGATCTCCGTGGAGCGGCGTCTCGCCGGGTCGCGATGCACGACGCCCCGCCTTCTGGCTGCCCGTGGCCGCGACGGCTAAACCCCGAGCGCCTTCCACTAACCTGTCGTCCGATCATTGATCGACACGGGAGGGCAGTAATGCGACAAACACCGGTCAGTCGGCGAACTTTCACGAAGCTCGCCGGCGCGGCGGGCGCCGGGGCCCTCGGCGCCGGGGCGCTGCTGACGACGCCGACCCTCACGGGGAGCGCGCAGGCCGCCACGCCGACCTGGAAGACCAGCGGTACCGCCGTCACCGCGCTGCAGAGCTTCGACGACACCATGAAGAGCTTCATGCAGGCGCGCAACATCTCGGCCGGGCAGCTGGCCGTGACGTACCAGGGCCGGCTGGTGCTGGCCCGCGGCTACACCTACAGCGACGACACGAGCCTCAACGTCACCCCCACCTCGCTGTTCCGGATCGCCAGCCTCTCCAAGTCGCTCACGGCGGCGGCGCTGAACCGGCTCGCCCAGGAGGGCAAGCTGGCGCTCGGTGACAAGATCAGCCGGTACGTCGACCTGACCCCGCCGGCCGGGCAGACCGCCGACCCGCGGCTGGCCAACGTGACGCTCTGGCAGCTGTTGCAGCACACGGGCGGTTGGGACCGGGACCTCACCTTCGACCCGCTGTTCTACGACCGCACCATCTCGCAGTCGTTGGGCGTACCGATGGAGCTGTACCCGGAGAACGTGGTGCAGTACATGAACGGCCAGCCGTTGCAGCACAACCCGGGCACGTACGTCTCGTACAGCAACTACGGGTACCTGCTCGCCGGCCGGATCATCGAGCGGGTGAGCGGACTGCCGTACGCCACGTACGTGCAGCAGAAGCTGCTCACCCCGCTGGGCATCACCCGGATGGCGCAGGGGTGGAGCATCGCCAAGCACTCGGGCGAGGTCCCGTACCGCTCGCAGTACACGGGCACGACGGTGCTGGACGACTCCGGCGCCACGGTGGCCTCGCCGTACGGGACGTTCAGCATGCGGCTGCACGGCGCGAACGGGGCCTGGATCGCCTCGGCCGTGGACCTGGTGCGCTGGGCGTCGGCCTTCGACGCGGCCGGCCCCGTGCTGGACAGCAGCGCGCTGAGCCGGACCTGGGCGGCGCCGGGCGGCATCGGCGTCAACCCGAGCGGCTGGTACTACGGGCTCGGCTGGCAGGTCCGCCCCGTCACCACCGGCGGTACCGGCCGCAACACGTGGCACACCGGCAGCCTGCCGGGCACGTACACGCTGATGGTCCGCACGTACCACGGGCGGAGCTGGGCGGTCCTGTTCAACCAGCGCGACGACGCGTCCGGCCTGAGCTACGGCGACATCGACTCGCTGCTCTGGACCGCGCACGGCAAGGTCACCAGCTGGCCGACGCACAACCTCTACCCGAACTACTTCTGACGCCACCCCCGCCCCGCGACCGCGCGCCCGTCGGGGCCGGTCGCGGGGCGGGTACGGCGTGTTTGTGGTCGGGGCCCTCGGGTAGGCAGTGCGGTCCGCCGGTACGGGCGCACGTCCGAGCGGCCGGGCCTGGAGAAACGCCTCATCAACATCCCAGGGAGGAAGAGATGAGTACGCAGACTCCGTCGAGAAACGCGCCGAGCACGCAGCAACAGGACGCCGGCAGCATGACCGGCCAGATACGTTCCGACGGCGGCGCGTCCACGCGGCAGATGCCGCAGTCGCGGAACATGGGCATGTCGAACGTACCGTCGGGGGCGTACCAGCCGATGGACCCGGACCTCGCCAGGGAGCGCAGCGCTCACAACGAGACCAAACCCGCCTGGCGGAGTACCGAGTTCTGGATCTACCTGGCCGCCGTGGGTGGCGTCCTGATCGCCTCGGAGATCGTCGGCCGGAACAGCGTCGGCGTGGACATCTTCCGAGCCGACAACGCCTGGCTCCTCATCACCCTGTTGACGATCGGCTACGTCGTCAGCCGGGGCCTGGCGAAGGCGGGTAGCTCCTGGCGGCACGCGCGGGACAACCGCTAGCACGGCGCGTTCTCCACGGCCCGCCGTAGCGCGGGCCGGGGTCGCACAGAGTGAGCGGCGGTCCCCCGGGGATCTTCCCCGGGGGGCCGCCGCGCGTCCGGTCCACCAGAACCGTCGGTCACTCCTCGCCGAAGAAGCCCCCGTCGTCCTCGAAGACCTCTTCGATCATCTCGCCGGCGACCAGGCCGCCCGCGACGCCGAGCGCCGCGCCGGCGACCGCGCCGCCGATCCCCGCGCCGTGCCCGTGTCCGCCGTGGTGGCCGCCGTAGTGGCCGCCCGGGTGACCGTGACCGTACTGTGCGGCCAGGTTGCCGTACCCGGCAATCGTCTCGCGCAGCCACCCGTCGACGTGCCGCACCCAGTCGATCCGGTCGATCTCGGCGTGCTCCACCCGGTACCGGCCGAAGCTGTCGTGGCCGCCGCCGAAGAAGCCGCCCCGCTTGTCGCATTCGAGGATCACGTCGACCGCGTACTGGTTCGTGACGAAGGTGAGTTCCACCTCGCGGACCGAGTGCGCGTACTGCGGCGACGCGAAATACTCGATTTCCTGGTAGAAGGGGAGAGTCTGCTGCACGCCGCGGATGTGGCCGCGCTCCAGGTCGGCGTTCTTGAACTGGAAGCCCAGCTGCGCGAAGGCGTCGAGGATCCGCTCGTGCACCGGCAGCGGGTGCACGTTGACCTGGTCGAGGTCGCCCTTGTCCACGGCACGGGCGATCGCGACCTCGGTACGCAGGCCCATCGTCATCCCGCGCAGGCGCTGGCCGTACACGTCGGTGATCGGGGTTTCCCAGGGCACCGGTAGCTGGAACGGGATGGCCAGTTCCTGCCCGGGGGCGAGTTGCAGCGGGCCGCTCACGGGCATCCGGTGGAACTCCATCACGCCCGAGTACTCGGTGTCGCCGCCCTCGACCTCGACCCGGGTGACCAGCGCCAGGGTCACCTGCTCGATGTTGGCCGGCGCGTCCCCGCCCCGCAGGTTGACCTGCCCGTCGAGGGTGAGGCCGGGGCGCGTGTTCGGGTTCGACAGCACCGTGTCCACGCTGGGACCGCCGACCCCGAAGGCGCTCAACATCTTCTTGAAGACCATTCGGTTACTCCTGTTGTCTGCTCTGCGGCAACTGCCCGGAGGTGGGCGTCCACCATGGAGCGGCACACTTCGGCCGATACGCTAGTCGGCCAAGCTGAGAGGTTGCTGATAGCAGCCGGTCGACTACCACATGGTGACATGCCCGGTCAGGGTACGTCGGCGGGGCCACCCCGCCGCCGCGCCGCCGGTTTCCGTTCCCGCCCACGCGACGGCCCGGTGGGCGAGGGCACCGCCTCGCCCACCGGGCCGGTTCGGGTGGGGACGGGCCGGAGTCACCCCGCCCGTCCCCGCTCAGGTCAGGCCGCGGCCTTCCATGCCTGCAGGTTGTTGAAGCGGGCCTCGGTGATCCGGGTCCCGTGGTTGTAGGTGTTGTGCGGATACGCGCCGTGCGGGAAGCCGTACGCGTGGATCGCCATCGAGCAGATCCCGACGCAGAACGAGCTGCCGGCCGGCCGGTTCTGGTAGACCGGGCTGCCGCTCATCCCGCCCGTGGTGTCGTTGCTGTAGAAGATCTGGTTCGTCTGGCTCACCGCGACGGTGCGGGCGACGGAGTCGCCGCGCCACTGCTCCCCGAACGGCTTCTCGCCCGGGTAGCCGTTGATCAGTGTGCTGGTGCCGGCGAGGCTGGCGGCCTGCCACCAGTACCCGAACCAGCCGACCGTGTAGCCGATCGTGCAGTTCAGCTTGATGGCGCCGTAGTCGTACGCCTCGTCGCCGCTGCTGGTCCAGCCGGTCACCGAGTACAGCGTCCGGGCCGTGCACGACCCGTACGGCGCCGAGCTGCCGTTGCGGCCCGGCCAGACGGTCAACTGTCCGGTGTACCAGGAGCCGCCGCTACCGCCGCTGTGCACGCAGTGCCCCGCGGTGGCGACGATGTCCGGCCCGTACAGCCAGCCGGTGCAGTGCGCCGCGCCGTTACGGGTGATCATCACGACCGCCCGCGCCGGGTACGACGTCGTCGGGTTGATCCGGACCCGGTCGTCCGGGCCGAAGATCGACTCGATGCCGACGTTGGCCAGCGGAGCGCCGTCGGGGGCGGTCCCCTTCGGGTTCACCGGCGTGCCGGTACCCACGTACCCGGAGGCGCCGGGTGACGCCGCCCGCAGGCCGACGCTGACCCGGGAACCGTCGCTCGCCGTCGGGCTGTCGGGACGGGCCGCCGGCTTCGCCGCGCCGGCCGGAGCCGGCGCGACCGTCACGATCGCCGCCGCGAGCATGGCCGCCGCCGCGAGTGACCGCAGCACGCGCGGGCTCGAACCCTTGCGTACGTCCATTCGAGACTTCCTCTCCCTGTGGTGGTGCGCTTTTCAGTTGCGCGCACGGCAATATCCGGCCCCGACCCGGTGGAGCGGTCGGCGGATATTGGGTAAGGGGTACGGGAATTGATCCCGTCACCGGGCCGGCGAGGATCGACTCCTGGGCGAGGATCAACAGCGGCCTGGCCAACACGACAGATCATGCCGACAATATCGATATTGCCTTTTCCCGACCGGGCCGTGGTCGACCCCGTGCGTTCGCCAACTGTAGAGCCTCGATTACCGCAAGGGAAGAACTGGGCCCGGAATCCCACCCACCGGCGCGTGTCCGATCCGCGACAAGATTTACCGATAACCGCACCCGCCTATCGGCGGTAAAGGCAATCCCCTCCGCCGAACGGAGCCGGATTACGTGGAACGGAAAGAGCAACCGGCGCCCGCGGCGGCCGAGGCGGACCGAATGCCACCGCCGACGGCGCGGCGCACCCCGGCCGGTGCGCCCGCCGCGACCCGCCCCGAGCTGCGACACCGCCGGAGCGTCCGCAACCGGCGGTCGGCTTGGCGACAGATCCGGGCCGGGGCTGCGGTGACCTTTGTCGGAGCGAATTGGGCGACTCCTGTCGGGTGTTCTCCATGCCGTCGGCCGGCCGGAAAAATCGCGCGGTATTGAACCGGACCGGAGATTCGGCCCGACCACAACGACGCGCGGGGATTCGCGGCACGGCCCGGCACGGTCGCATTTCCGTCGGGAGAACGGGTACGCGGACTCGCGTTTGCGCGCCGCACCGGAAGCGACGGCCGGACGCAAAGTACAGCCGAGCCCGATTCGACCTCACGGGGGCGTCGCCCAGCCGCGATATCGCGAAAACATCTCACGGGATCACTCCGGGGGGCACCCGCGCCCCACCCCGGCCGGCATGGCACATTGCGGCGGGACGCGATGACCCTGGGCGGCCTATATGGTAATCGGACATGCTCGTACCCCGCCCCGGAGGTCCGATTGTGAAAGCGTTTCTAGCGGTTTCCGTCATGCCGGGTGCCACACATCCGGCCGGGTACGGCCCCATCGTCCGCGCGCTCGACGTCCTGGCCGGCACGCGCACCGCCACCACCCAACGGACCGAGGACGGCTGGGTCGCCTTCACCGGCACCGACGAGCACGACCGCACCGGCGACCGGGCGCGGGGCTTCACCGTACGGCTGACCCGCTCGGCGCGTCGCGGCACCGGCGACGCCAGCACCTCGGCCCTGGCCGCCATGCTCGGCGACGGCCGCTCCATCGACGGCGACGGGCTGGCCGCCATGCTGCCGCCGTTCGCCGTCGCCCACCGGGCCGGGCCCGGCGCGCCGGTGCTGGTGGCCGGCGACTGGCTCGGCCTCCGGCAGCTCTTCTGGTGGCGGGGCGACGGGATCGCCGCCGTCTCCACCAGCGCCCGGACCCTGGCCGCCCTCGGCGAGGCGGAACTGGACACCACCGCGCTCGCGATACAGAGCGTGATCGGCTGGCAGTTGGGCGACGGCACTCCGTACCGGGGAGTCGCCAAGCTGCCACCCGGCTGCGTGGCGCTGCTGCACGGCGGCAAGGTCACCCTGCACCGGTACGCCGACCAGCGGCTGACCCCGGACGGCCCGGCGCCGGCGTTCCGTGCCGTCGTGGACGAGATGGCCGGCCTGCTGCGCGACTTCCACGCGGCCTACCTCGACGACCATCCCGACACGGTGCTACAGCTCACCGGCGGGCAGGACTCCCGGCTGCTGCTCAGCGCGGTACCGCCCGCCCTGCGCGCCGGCATGCCGGCGCTGACCCTGGACCGGCGCGGCGGCGTCGAGTCCCGCATCGCCAAGCGGCTCAGCGAGATGTGCGGGCTCAAACACCACGTGCACTGGCTCGACGAACAGCCGCCACCCAGCCCGCGTACCGCCCACCGGCTCGCCGTCGAGGCGGCGGCGGCGCTCGACTGCATGGCCAGCCCCCTGGCCCTCGCCCCGCTCGCCGTCATCGAGGCCGGACTGGACCAGAGCCACCGCCTCTCCGGGCTGGGCGGCGAGATCGCTCGCGGCTTCTACTACCTCGGACAACCCCGGTACGCCACCACCTCACCCCGGCTCGTGCGCCGGCTCGCCCAGTGGCGGCTCTTCGCCAACGAGGGGGTCACCCCCGACGCGCTGGAACCCGACTTCGCCGAGCGGGCCCGCACCGCCGCCCTCGACGCCGTGCTCGCCTGCTTCGCCGAGTACCCGTCCGACTGGCTGCGCGCCACCGACGAGTTCTACCTGTGGCAGCGGATGCCCCGCTGGGCCGGCACACACAGCACCGCCGCGGCCGTCGAGCGCTGGTTCGTCAACCCGATGCTGGACCGGCGCTTCCTCCATCTCGCGCTCGGCGTCTCCCCCGCCGACAAGCGCGACTCGCACCTGACCGGGCAGCTGATCCAGCGCCTCGATTCGCGCCTGGCGGCCGTACCGCTCGACTCCGGGCTGGTGCCGGCCCGGCTCGGACGCCGCGGCGTCGCCAGCGCCGCGGCCGTGGCCCGGGTCAACGCCCGGAAGGTCGCCGGCAAGGTACGGCAGCGGCTCGGCCACCGCCGCCGGGCGCAACTGGGCGTGGCCGAGATGGCCGGGCTGGTGGTGGCGCACTGGCGGTCGGCGCCGGAGCTGCTCCAGCCGCTGCACCGGACCGGCCTGGTCCGTACCACCTGGCTCGACGAACTGCTCACCGGACGCCGTACCGCCGAGCCGACGACCGTCGCGTTCCTGGTGAACCTGCTGGTCGCCGCCGAGACTGTACTGCCACGCTCGCGCGCTACGCGGCGCTGAGAGGCGTCGTCCTTCGCCTGCGGGGCGCGACGCAGATCGTCAAGGGCGCGTCGCCCACCGACAGCGGTCTG
>NZ_JBFAPK010000071.1:0-10900 GCF_040676675.1 Micromonospora sp. NPDC049559
GCACCTCATCGCCGGCCTGCCCCGACTGCGCCAGGCCCACCCCGACCTGCGCGTGGTGATCGCCGGCGACGGCCCGTACCGGGGTGAGCTGCAGGCCCAGGCGCACGGGCTCGGCGTCGGCGGGATGATCCAGTTCCCCGGGTTCCTCGGCGGGGTCGAGCTGCCGGCGATGATGGCGGCCTCGGACTGCTTCGCGGTGCCGAGCATCTACGAGCCGTTCGGCATGGTCGCGCTGGAGGGCGCCGCGGCCGGCGCGCCGCTCGCCGTCTCCGCCACCGGCGGGCTCGCCGAGATCGTCCAGCCGGGCGTCACGGGCGTGACCTTCCAGCCGAAGGACCCGGACGGGCTGGCCGACGCGGTACACAGCCTGCTGGCCAACGGCGAGCACGCCCGGCAGCTCGCGCGGCGGGCGCGCACCATGGTCGACGACGAGTACGGCTGGGCCTCGATCGCGCACCGCACCGCCGCGGCCTACTCGGCCGCGATCGCGCAGAACCCGGCCTTCACCTCCGAGCAGGCGGCGCTGCGGATGGCCAGCGGCCGGATGGTGGTGCCGGCCCGCGAGGGCAACCTGCTCGCCGCGGTCGGCGGGCGCTGACGACGCGCCCCGCCCCGGCGGGGCCGCCGGCACCACCCGGCACGGCGGCGACAGCACCACCAGGCACGGCAGCACCCGGCACGGCAGGCACCACCAGGCACGGCAGCGACAGCACGGCAGCAGCACCGGGCGCACACGGAAGTCAGGCAGGCACACAGCAGCGGCGGAGGAGTTCGTCGCCCCGTACGGGGGTGACGGCTCCTCCGCCGCTGTCGTGTGGTCGGACCCGGCGGTACCGGCGTCGGGCGGGACGCCGGCGGACCGCCGGGAGTCGGGTCAGCGCTGCTCGATCGGCACGTACGACCGCTCGCTGGCGCCGGTGTAGATCTGCCGCGGCCGGCCGATCTTGGTCTCCGGGTCGGAGATCATCTCGCGCCACTGCGCGATCCAGCCGGGGAGCCGACCGAGCGCGAAGAGCACGGTGAACATCTTGGTCGGGAACCCCATCGCCTTGTAGATCAGGCCGGTGTAGAAGTCGACGTTGGGGTAGAGCTTGCGGGAGACGAAGAAGTCGTCGGCGAGGGCGATCTCCTCCAGCTGCATCGCGAGGTCCAGCAGCGGGTCGGGCTTGTTCATCCGCGCCAGCACGTCCTGGGCGGCCTTCTTGACGATCGCGGCGCGCGGGTCGTAGTTCTTGTAGACCCGGTGGCCGAAGCCCATCAGCTTGACGCCCTGCTCCTTGGCCTTGACCCGGCGGACGAACGCCTGCACGTCGCCGCCGTCGGCCTGGATGCGCTCCAGCATCTCCAGCACGGCCTGGTTCGCCCCGCCGTGCAGCGGGCCGAAGAGCGCGTTCACGCCGGCCGAGACCGAGGCGAAGAGGTTGGCGTGGCTGGAGCCGACCAGCCGTACCGTCGAGGTCGAGCAGTTCTGCTCGTGGTCGGCGTGCAGCACGAAGAGCATGTCCAGCACGCGGGCGACGACCGGGTCGACCTCGTACGGCTCCGCCGGTACGCCGAAGGTCATGCGGAGGAAGTTCTCCACGTACCCGAGCGAGTTGTCCGGGTAGAGCATCGCCTGCCCGATGGACTTCTTGTACGCGTACGAGGCGATGGTCGGCACCTTCGCCATCAGCCGGACCGTGGAGATCTCGACGTGCTCCTGGTCGAACGGGTCGAGGCTGTCCTGGTAGAAGGTCGAGATCGCGCTGACGGCCGAGGAGAGCACGGCCATCGGGTGGGCGTCCCGGGGGAAACCGTCGAAGAAACGACGCATCTCCTCGTGCAGCAACGAGTGCCGCTTGACCCACTCGGTGAATTCCTCGAGCTGCTGCGCGGTCGGCAGCTCGCCGTAGAACAGCAGGTACGAGACCTCCAGGAAGGAGGACTTCTCCGCCAGTTGCTCGATGGGGTAGCCGCGGTAACGCAGGATCCCCGCGTCGCCGTCGATGTAGGTGATCTCCGAGGAGCAGGCCGCGGTGTTGACGAAACCGGGGTCGTAGGTGACGAGACCCGTCTCGGTCAACAGCTTGCCAACGCCGATGCCGGATGGGCCCTCGACGGCGGACTGCACCGGCATCGAAAGCTGCCCACGGGGGTGATCGAGCTTAACTTCCGTCATGTGGTTCCTCGCTTCGCCGGCGAATCATCGTTGAATTGCCTTCGCTTTTACCGTAATCCGGCCCGATCGCCTACCGCCTCTCGTGGTTACGGGGTGAGGGATGCGTCACCCGCACCCGGAACGCCTGCGCGGTAAAACGGGCGAAACGGGCGCGCAAAAGGGCTTCCGCCGAGGTCAGGCCGGACCGGACGGGATCGGGTGGCGCGACGAAGAAAACGGGCCGGGCCGGACCGGTCAGGAGCCGGCGAGGGCCACCCGGCGCAGCGCGTCGCCGGGCGCCACGGTGAAGAGCTCCAGCCGGTTCGCCCCGGCGGCGAAGAGCGAGTCGTCGGCGAGCAGCGCGGCGAAGCGCCGGCCGCGCGGGTCCGGGTCGAGCACCGGCACCACCGCGCCGATCCGGCCGTTCACCGCCACCGCGAGGCGGGTACCGGTCGGCACGGTTTTCGGCACCGTCCCGTACACGAGGGCCGGCAGCCGCCCGCCGGTCGGGTCGACGGCGTCGAAGGCGCGCCGGTCGACCACCCGCGCGGTCACCCCGGCCGCCGGCCCGACCGGCAGGTCGGCGGTGCGGCGCCCGACCAGTTCCGGCGGGGGCGCGAGTGGATGGGCGGTACCGCCCGTCACGGCCGCGAAGGTCGCCGGCCCCGGTACGCCCACCGGGCGGCCCGGCTCGTCGTAGAAGCGCTTGTCGGCCCGCTGCCGGGCGGGTCCGCGCGCGGAGAGCCCGTCCGGGCGCCACGGCAGCGTGACGTCGGCCCAGTCGGCGATGGTCGGGGTCAGGTCGACGTGTTCCCAGTTGCGGTCGTCGACCCGGCCGCGACGCTGACCCGGTTCCTTGACGAACATCGGCACCCACGCCACCTCGCCGGGCGCCCGGCGCAGCGCGTCCATTCCCCGGCCCTGGGCGCCCCGGGTGAAGCTGACCCCGTGGTCGGCGGTCACCACCACCAGGGCGTCGTCGTAGAGTCCGGTCGCGCGCAGCGTACGCAGGGTCTCGCCGATCAGCCGGTCGGTGTAGCCGAGCTGGGCCAGGTGCCGCTCCCGGGCCAGCGTCACCCAGCCGTCGCCGTCGTTCGGCAGGTCCTCCGGGGCGTCGTAGCGGGCGCCGGAGGGGAGGAAGGTCCACGGGGTGTGCGGCATCAGCAGGTGCAGGAAGTGCAGGGTCGGCCGCGGCGCCGGGTGCAGCCCGGCGAGAAACTCGGTGAACCGGACCGGCTGGTTGTCGTCGAGGGTGTCCCAGCGGAACTTCGGGTCGTCCGGGGTCGGCTCGGCGGCGTCGCGGGCGGCCTGCTCCGGGGTGACCTCCCGGTAGCTCGCCTCCGGTTCGCGGACCGCCCGCGCGGGCGAGACGATCTGCTCCAGCAGGGCACCGGTCTCGTGCAGCAGCACCGGCAGCCCACCGCTGCCCGGTACCGGCGGGGGCGGGTCGCAGCGGCTGGGCGGGCAGAGCCGGGTGATGCTCTCCTGCGCCTCGATGTCGTAGACCCCGCCGAGCGCCGTGAAGAGGTTGTCCGGGTAGCGGGAGTAGTGCGGGGCCACCGCCTCCGTCGGATAGCGCCCGGTCAGCATCGCCGGCACGGCGTACGGGGTCCAGCCGCTGACGCCGGTGGCGTTGCGGTACCAGGTCGACTCCCCCGCCAGGGCGGCGAAGTTCGGGAAGCGCCGCGCGTCGACCGCGCCGTCCGGGCCGAGCAGCGAGACCAGCGGCAGCTCGTCGAGGAGGAGCAGCACCACCGGCGGGTGCCGGCCGGCGCCCCGGGCGGCGCCCGGCCCGAGCCCCTCGTGGCCGCGCGGCAGCACCATCGCCGAGGTCGGCGAGGCGAAGACGAAGAGCAGCGCGAAGACCAGCGGCCCCGGGGAGGCGAACCGCAGCAGCCGGCCCGGTGCCGGCCAGCGGCGGTGGGCGTACGCGCCGGCCGCGCCGCACGCCACCGCGATCGCCAGCAGCGGCGTACCGCGCAGCGGCAGCAGGTGCTTGCCCACCTGCACGGCGAGGGCGGCGAGCAGCAGCCCGACGGTGATCCGGTGGGTGAGCGCCCGCGCCGCGCGCCCGGCCAGCCCGCTCAGCGCGCCGGCCAGCCAGAGCCCCAGCGGCGGCACCACCGTGTAGAAGCCGACGAGCAGCAGGATCTCGCCGCGCCCGGCCCGGTGGAAGAGGAAGAAGTCCGGGCTGCGGCCGGTGATGTCCAGCAGCGGCTGGGTGACCACGACGCCGCAGAGCGCGATGATCTCCAACCCGGCACGCAGCTCGGCCCGGCACGCCGACCGCCACGCCCCGGCGCGCCACCGGCCGGACGCCGTCCCGGCGGTGGCGCGGGCCGGACGGTCCGGATCAGCCACGGGGCGTTCCGGCGTAGAGGGTACGGGTGCCGCAGGCGAGTTCCTCCCGGCGTACCGCGACGCAGCGGGCGTCGAGGAGGCGCTCGAACTCCTCCCGGCGGTAGCCGGGGAACTGCCCGGCCGGCTTGTTCGCCAGCAGCCGCCGCGCCATCGGGTCCTCGGGGTGCACGAACTCGACCACCAGCCGCCCGCGCCGCCCGGCCCCGTCGAGCGGGCCGAGGAGCCAGTCGACGACCTCCGCGAGCGGCACGTCCCGCCCGATCGCGAGGTGGTGTACGACCGCGAGCGCGAGCACCGCGTCGGCCCGGGCGCGGGCGGCGAACGGGGCCCGTTCCACCGCCCGCCAGCCGCCGCCCGGCGACGGGTCGGCGAGGTCCATCACCAGCGGCAGGACCCGGCGTTCGCCGTCGGCCCGCAGCCGGCGGTAGAGCTGGTCGGCCACGGTCGGGTCCGCCTCCACGGCGACCACCTGCTCGGCGTGCCGCGCGGCGACCCGGGCGTACGCGCCGTCGTTGGCGCCGAGGTCGAGCACGAGCCGGCACCCGCCCGTACCGGCGAGCGCGTCGGCGACGAACCGCTCCTTGCGCCGCCGGTCCTCCGCCGAGTAGCCGCACGACCGGCCGTACCGCGACCAGTGGCTGGCCGGCGGCTGCCAGTCGAGCCGGCGGACCAGCCGCTCCAGGCCCCGTACCGTGGCCAGGACGAGGTCCCGGGAGAACCCGGCCGCGCGCAGCTCCGCGCGGACCTCGCCGGTGCCGGTGGCGCCGTGCCGGGTCTGGAGCGCGTCGTGCAGGTGGATGTGTTTGAGCGCGCCCGCCGAGAACCGGCGGGTACCGCCGAAGAGGCGGCGGATCTGGCCCGGCTCGATCCCGTCGACGCGCGCCCGCAGCCAGGGCTGGAAGTCGAGGCCGAGGTGCGCCTGGAGCATCAGCGGATAGAGCAGCGTCTGGCAGAACTGGCGGTAGCCGGCCCACGGTTCGCCGTCGCGGGCCGGCTCGAAGGAACCGACGTCGACGAAGACCGGCTCGGCGCCGCGCCACTGCACGTTGTACGCCGAGCCGTCGCTGGTGGTGAAGCCGTCGGCGAGGGCCTCGGTCAGCACCTCCAGGTGCGTCAGCGCGGCGTCGCGCAGCATGGTGAACGACCACTCGTACGGGTAGGAGACGAAGGGGATCCGCTCGTGCCGCAGGACGGCGGCCCAGCGCCCCGCCTCGGCCGCCGGGACGGTCCCCGGCTCGGCCGGCTCGGTACCGCAGATCTTGCCCGCGGCGAGCAGTCCGGGAAAGAACGCGCTGCCGCGCAGCGCCTCCCAGTTCGCGGCGGCGCGCGGGGCGAGCCCCCGGTAGACCCGCGAGCCGACGTAGAAGACCCGGTTCCCCGGGTCCCGGAACGAGCCCGGCTCGGCCCGTGCCGCCAGCAGCGCCGGGGAGCCGTCCATCAGTCCCGGTCGCCGGGCTGCCGACGCAGGCGCGCGCGCAGCCGGCGCCAGTAGAGCTTCGCGGCCACCGCCACGCCGGCGGCGCCGCCGACCACCGCCTGCACGATCATGCTGCCGGACCCCGCGTCCAGGTAGGCCAGGTGCATCCGGCCACCTCCTTTCGGTCCACTCCCGCCGTGCGTCGCGGACTCGACCCGTGCACGCCAGACATGACGGAAATTAGCGGACTTCTCGGGGCCCAACACCCGGTACGCCAGCTTTCCCCCCGGTCGTGCCCCGGTGGAGCGGGGTCCGCGGGGGGCGTGTCCGTTCCGTTCAAGACGCCGGCCCGGCGCGGCCGTTAGCTTGGGCCGCATGACACCTCGATTCAACTTCGTCGGCCTGGTCGTCGCGGACCTGGGCCGCTCGCTCGCGTTCTACCGCCGGCTCGGGCTGGCGATCCCAAAGGGTGCCGAGAGCGCACCGCACGTGGAGGTGGAGCTGCCCGGCGGGATGCGGCTGGCCTGGGACACCGTGGAGACGGCCCGCTCCCTCGACCCGGCCTGGGCGCCGCCCAGCGGCAGTCCCCGGATCGCGCTCGCCTTCGACTGCGGTACGCCCGACGGCGTCGACGCGGTCTACGCCGAACTGACCGCCGCGGGCCACCCCGGTCACCTCGAACCCTGGGACGCACCGTGGGGGCAGCGGTACGCCGTCGTACACGACCCGGACGGCAACGGCGTCGACCTGTACGCGCCGAACGCCGTCTGACCCGACCCCACCTGCCCCGACCCCGTCGATCATGGACTTGTGGTCGGCAGAATGAGTGGCTTTCCCCTTTCGCCCAGGCCACCAGTCCATGCTCGACGGAGTAACGTACCGGTGTGGATCTCCCTGACGGGCTGCTCGCCCTGCTCAACCAGCCCAGCATCTGCTACGTCTCGACCCTGATGCCCGACGGCTCGCCGCAGCTCACCCAGACCTGGGTCGACACCGACGGCCGGAACATCCTGATCAACACGGTGCAGGGCTTCCAGAAGGTGCGCAACATGCGGCGGGACCCCCGGGTCGCGGTGACGGTCGCGGACGCGAGCAGCCCCCACCGCTACTACAGCGTGCGGGGACGGGTACGCGACATCACCGCCGAGGGCGGGGCCGAGCACATCGAGAAGCTGTCCCAGCGCTACCTCGGTGGGCCGTACCCCTGGTTCGGCGGCCGGGACAAGACGCGCCTGATCGTGACCATCGAGCCGGAGCGGGTCACCCCCACCGCCTGACCTCGCCCGCCCGGCGCCCGTCGCGCCCGAGGCCGCCCGCCGACCGCCGCCGACCAGCGGCTTTGCGGCCCGCCGCAAAGCCGCTGCCACTTCGACGTACGTCGCTGTAGCGTCGGGAGCACCGCGAGGAGCCGGGCGAGGCGCGCCGGCGGTCGCCCACCCTCCACGCGGCCACCAGCTGGTTCGGCGGGGGGAGCCGGAGTGACCTGGGGGGAACCCGCGCGCGCACTGGAGGTCCGCCTCCTGGGCCCGCTGGAGGTGACGGCGGCCGGCCGGGCCGTCGACCTGACGGCGAGCCGGCCGCGCGCCCTGCTGGCGGCGCTGGCGCTGTCGGCCGGGCGCCCGGTACCGGCCGAGCGGCTGGCGACGATGGTCTGGGGCGAGCAGCTGCCGGACAACGTGGTCAGGAGCGTGCAGACGTACGTGTCCCGGCTGCGCGGCCTGCTCGGGCCCGGCGCGATCCGCCGGACGACCGTGGGCTACCAGCTGCGCGTCGAACCGGACGCCGTCGACGCGCTGCGGTTCGTCCGATTGCTGGACGCCGCGGCGGCGCGCGCCGCGGACCCCGCCGGCGAGCGGGAACTGCTCGGCCGGGCGCTCTCGCTCTGGCGCGGTACCCCGTTGCAGGGCATCCGCTCGGAGTTCCTGGCGCGCTCGGAGGCGCCCCGGCTCGTCGAACGGTACCTTGCCGCCATCGAGCGGCGGATCGACCTGGACCTGGCCGACGGCCGGCACGGCGACCTGGTCGCCGAACTCGTCGCGTTGACCGGGCGCTACCCGCTGCGCGAGCCGCTCTGGGTACGGCTGCTCGAAGTGCTGGACCGCTCCGGCCGGCAGGCCGAGGCGCTGGACCGGTTCGAGCTGGTCCGGCGCCGGTTGGCCGAGGAGTTGGGGGTGGACCCCGGACCGGAGCTACGGCGGATGCACGCCGCGCTCCTCGCCGCCGCCACCCCGGGTCCTGTCGACGAGACCTGGGCGCCGCCGCAACCCCTCGGCACGGGCGACGCGGAGCCGGCCGGGGCGGACCTGCACCGGTTCTACGACCTGGTCGACCGGGCCCGGGCCGTCCCCGACGACGGCCGGGCGGCCGCCCTGCTCTGCGACGCGGTGCTGTTCTGGCGGAAGCGGCTCGGCGCGGAACCGGACGGGCCGGTGGGCGCCGACGACGGGCTCCGTACCGACGACCTCGCCGCCCTGTCGGCGACACTGGAGGCCCGGGCGCGGGCGCGGCCGTCGGACGAGCCCGTGCTGGCGCTGCTGATGCTGGCGCTCTACCGCCAGGGGCGGCACGCGGACGCGCTGGAGCGCTACGAGCGGTTCCGGCAGCGACTCGCCGACGCGGGCGGCGAGCCCGCCGCGGCGCTACAGCGGTTGCACCAGCAGATTCTCGTCGCCGACCTCGCGCACTCGCCGCCCCTGCGGCCCGTGCCGCACCAGCTTCCGGCGCCGCCGACGGCGTTCGTCGGCCGCGCCGCCGAACTCGCCGCGCTGCGCCGGAGCCGGCACTCCGGCGCGCCGGTCGTCGTCGCCGTCGACGGGATGGCCGGGGTCGGGAAGACCGCCTTCGCGGTGCACGCCGCGCACGGGCTCGCCGACCGGTACCCGGACGGGGAGCTCTTCCTCGACCTGCGGGGTCACAGCCCGACCGGGTGTCCGGTCGAGGCGTCGGACGCGCTCGGCCGGGTCCTGCGCGCGTTGGGCATCCCCGGCGAGCAGATCCCGGAGGAGACCGACGACCGCGCCGCGCTGTACCGCAGCCGCCTCGCCGGCCGGCGGATGCTGGTCCTGCTGGACAACGCCGCCGCCGAGGCCCAGGTCCGGCCGCTGCTGCCCGGGGCCGCCGAGTGCCTGGTGCTGGTCACCAGCCGGCGCCGCCTCGTCGGGCTGGACGCCACCCGGACCGTGTCGCTCGGGGCCCTGCCGCTGCCCGAGGCGATGGCCCTGTTCGCCCGCGCCGCCGGAGACCGGGTTGGCGCCGAGGCCGGGGAGTCGTTGCGCGAGGTGGTCGAGCTCTGCGGCCGGCTTCCGCTGGCGATCCGGGTCGCCGCCGCCCGGTTCACCGCCCACCCCACCTGGACCGTGGGGCACCTGCTCGACCGGCTGCGCGCGGCGCACGAGGCCGGACTGGCGGAGCTGGACGCCGGGGGGCGGGGCGTGGCCGCCGCGCTCGACCTCTCGTACCGGCAGCTCGCCCCCGACCAGGCGCGCGCGTACCGCCTGCTCGGCCTGCACCCCGGCCGCGACCTCGACCCGTACGCCGCCGCGGCGCTGCTCGACACGACCGTCGGGCGGGCTCGCCGGCTGGTCGACCAGCTGCACGACGTGCACATGCTCCAGGAGTCGGCACCCGGCCGGCACCTGTTCCACGACCTGGTGGGCGTACACGCGGCGCACCGGGCGGCGGCGACCGACGCGGAGCCGCAGCGGCGGGCCGCGCTGGACCGCCTGCTCGACCACTACGCCGAGGCCGCCGCCGCGGCGACCGTCACGGCGTACCCGCGCGAACGCCCGCCCGGTGCGCGCACCGCCGCCTCCGGTCGGCCGATCCCGCCGCTGCGCGGTCTCGCGCCGGCCGTGGCCTGGCTCGACGAGCAGTTGCCCAACCTCGTCGCCGCCGCGCGCCACGCGGCCGAGCACGACTGGCACGCGCACACGCTGCGGCTGGGCCGGATCCTGCACCGCCATCTCGCCACCCGGGGCCAGTACCGGGACGCCGA
The DNA here is from genome assembly GCF_040676675.1 of Micromonospora sp. NPDC049559. Lineage (NCBI taxonomy): Bacteria > Bacillati > Actinomycetota > Actinomycetes > Micromonosporales > Micromonosporaceae > Micromonospora > Micromonospora sp. NPDC049559. The sequence goes on from NZ_JBFAPK010000071.1 coordinate 9,910, forward strand.
ACTGATCCACGGCCGGGCCCTCGCCGCGGCCCGTGCGCTCGCCGACCGGCCCGGCGAGGTGGAGATGCTGAACCGCCTCGGCGAGATCCACCGCCTCCAGCGCCGCCACGAGCTGGCCGGCGGCGACTTCACCCGGGCCCTCGGCCTGGCCCGCGCGAGCGGCGACGCGGCCGGCGAGCAGGAGGCGCTGATGGGGCTGGGCGACACCGCCCGGCTGCTCGGCCGGCCGGGGCCGGCCGCGGACGCGTACGACCGGGTCCTCGCGATCGCCCGGCGGCGCGGTGACCGCACCGGCGAGCTGCGGACGCGGTACGGCCTCGGTTGGATCGACCTGGTGCGGGGGCGGCTCGACCCGGCCGTGGACCACTTCGCCGGGGCCCTGGCGATCGCCCGCGCCACGCTCGACCGTCCCGGCGAGATCGACGCGCTGGTCAGCCTCGGCCACGCCCACCGGATGCGCGGGGAGCACCGGGCCGCCCGGGACGGGCTCGAGGGCGCGCTGACCGCCGCCCGGGCCATCGGCCACCGCTCCGGCGAACTCGCGGCCCTGGCCACCCTCGGTCACCTGTACCGGAGCCTGGACCACGCCGAACAGGCCACCGCGGTCTTCGACCGGACGCTGGAGATCGCCAGCGAGTGGGGCAACCGGAACTGGCAGTTCGAGGCGCTGCTCGGGCTGGGCCGGCTGGAACACGCCGCCGGGCGCCCGGAGGCGGCCCTCCGGCGGCACCGCGACGCCCTCCGGCTCGCCGAGGAGATGGCGCAGCCGGTCGACGAGGCCCGGTCCCACGACGCCCTCGCGCACGCGTACCGGGCGTCGGGCCGCGACGAGGCGGCGCGCCGCCACTGGCAGCGGGCGTTGGAGATCCTCACCGGCCTCGGCGTCGAGCAGGCGGCCGACCTGGTCGACGTGCGGCTGAGCGGGGACCGGGCCGCCGACCTGCCGGCCACGTTGACGCTGCACCTCGGCTCGGCCGGGGTGGCGGTGCGG
>NZ_JBFAPK010000072.1:0-10656 GCF_040676675.1 Micromonospora sp. NPDC049559
GGAGGTTCAACGTCAATAAAGCAATTTAAAACTATAGTTAAAATAGGGTTCTGTTGCAAAGTCAGAAAGATAAGTATATAACCTTATGTTTCTGACTATGCAACAGAACCACTTTAATTTACCATAAAAACTTAAATATTTTGAGGAGATAAGGAGTCTTTAAATGAAAAAAATAGTTTATATACTTGGTACTATTATAGTTTTAGGCTTTTGTTATTTTTATGTAAATTTAATTTTTTTTGATAGTTGGACACGTTATTCTGCTGAAAAAGAAATAAATAATTATATTTCAAATCATGATACAAAGAAACTAAAAGAAATATCCGCGAATAATAAAACATATCAACTTTTGAAACATGCTAAACATGTGACAATAAAAGGAGATACAGATAATCAAGGTGGAGGTCATATAGGGTATTTTACTAGTACGATTAATGGTAAAGAAGGAGCGCTTTTTGTACATCTTAATTTTGGTTTGTTTCCTGAAATTCCTAAAGTAACCAAGTTGGAAGTTTTTGATAAAAATATTTATGAGTAGCATAATTGCTACTCATTTTTCGTGTTAGTTATTCTGGTTCTGTTGCAAAGTTAGAAAAATATAGCTAATTACGTCCATATAGCATTAAGCTTCTATGCTATGATAATCGTTAGAAATCTGGCTAAGAATCTGGAGTGTTTTTATGATTTTTTTAAGAGAAAAAATAGTCATGAAATATACAAAAAAATCATGTATATTTTGTTAAATAGTACAGTGATAGCATTTATATTATTGCTAATTGTGAAATTAATATTTGATTTCCTTTTTTAGACTATATTCATATTTTTTCAGATTTGTATTTTTATTGGGGTTAATTATTGGTAGTATCCCAGATTTTATAGAAAAGAAAGGTTAATTTTATGTTATTAAAAAATAAGATTTATTCAGGCATTATTATTGTTATTTTTATAGTTTGTTTGATTATAGGATTGAATGAAAATATCATTGGAAATCCTTTAGGAGAAAAAATATTTTATTTATTAGGTTTTCTATTTTTTGTATTATTAATTATTGGTACAACAAAAAATAGAAAGCATTAATGTCTTCTTTTTGCCCCATTTCTTACGATAAACATTTTTTGAGTAGCCTTTTTAATGTTCTTTCAATCGTTTAATTTCTTTTTTTAATGGTCTATCATCACGATACGTATTAAAATTCATAAATGCAGTACTATCAAAGTGCTCTAACAAGCGATGAAATATCTCATTCTCCCTTTTGTATTGTTCTATATCATCTTCAAGTTGGTCATGACGTTGTCGAAGTGCGTCTCTGTCTGATTTGAGTGCTTCGTTGTCTTCTTCTAGATGTTCAATAACTTTATACAAATTATTCGTATTATTCTTAGAATTAGAATCATCCATCGTTATTTGCTCTTTTGGATATTCAATCACCGTCGGTTTAATCCGATTACCCACAGCTGTTTGGCGTATATATTCTGTGACATTCATACTACGTATGTAGGCTAAATCTTGTATCTTTTTGTATTGCGCTTGACTGACACGAACGGTTAAGATTTTTTCTTTCGAGCTTTGTTTTTTTGGCATTGAATCACCTCATAATTAATATATGATAAGCATACATATGTGTGCTTATTTTTATATTAATATAACATACATATGTATGTTAATAAATATGTATGATTCGAGGTGTTGTGAGCTAACATTTGGCATACATATTATCAAACATATTTGTTTGATAATGCGTATGTCATTTGTTAGCTATATAACGGAATTCAAAAATATATTTTTGAATGTAGTGATGGCCTCGCCAGAGCGAAGATAACTCTTACATTTGAATGTAAGAGTATATCGAGCTATACTCTCATTGCGGAATCAGCCTCACATGTTTGAGGCGTAGCGGTGAGAGTATCCATCATTTTACATAAGCGAAGCATTGTCGAAGGTAGACAATCACAGCGCTTGTAAAATGATATTTGCGAAGGTTCTCGAAAGTAGAGAACCACAGACAAATCAAAAAGCTTCGGGGAGGGCGCTCAATTTGAAATTAGCTTGGAATACGCAAAAAAATAAAATGAGCGATGTTAAAGGCAAAGAGATGGAACAAGAACGTAAAGGGAGAATCAAAAACGATGAGATTGATTTGAAACGGACAAACTTAAACTTTGATTTAGTTGAAGATGAACGTCATTTGTATCATCGTGTGAAAGATAGAGTCGATTATTATAGAGAACAGGGGTCACGTGTACAGAAAAATAGTGTAGTGATGTATTCCAATATCATTACGTTATCGAAAGAAGAAGCCGATCGTATGGGAGAGACACGTACAAAACACTACTTTAAGACATGTAAAGATTACTTCAGTAAACGTTTTGGCGAAGCCAATGTCGTTTCAGCGAAAGTGCATATGGATGAATCAGCGCCTCATATGCACCTTCACTTTATACCTGTTAATCATCAAGGACGGTTATCAGCACGTACAGCTATGAATCGACAAGCTATTAATCACATCCATGATGAATTAACAACACATCTGTGCCAGCAAGGTTTTGATGTTGAACGTGGGAGTACCGATGATAATAAAACGTATATTCAAGATATTCATGAATATAAAAAGAAAGCGAAAGTTTTAAGTGAATTAGACCAACAAATTGAAACGAAAAAACAATTGTTGAGGGATATCAACGATTTACACGATGAAAAAGAACATTTAACTCGGGATATTCAAAACTTAAAACGGAAAAATCATTTTTTACAAGAGGATTCTCAACAGGTTCAAGAAGATATCGACCTATATAAGCAACTGAGAGCAAATTCTAGGGACGATTTTGAAAAAGATGAGGAAAAGTACCAAAAAGAAATCAAAGCGTATGAGGCGTCTCTGAGTGGCCTTAGAATGAATTACCGAGATTTGGACAAGCGCAATCAACATTTAACAACACAAAATAATCAACTCGAACACCATTTAGACATGTTAAATGCACGTCATCAAGCGATGAACGACATGGTAAGAAATGATACACGTATTTTGTTTGCGGGACTTAGATGTGCATTGAAAGATATGAACATTGAATTAAGCGCAGAAATTAAATATCAACGTATGCCAGAAGTCGGTATTGATCCCGATACGGTGGATCAGGGCGCTTTAACACATGCATATCAAGGTGATGTGTCAGGGATAGACCATCATATAAGAAAGGCATCAGCACCTATTAAAAAAGAGACAGAGAATGACTTAGAATTAGAATAAATCAATAAAAATAAGCACTCAAACAAGTATGATACTCGCCTGAGTGCTTATCTCATGAAAAGAGGAGATAAAAATTTAATAAGTATGATCAACCTATTAAGAACAATCATTACCTTACTTACAGCGTTTATTAAATAGTTCTGTAAGGAGGAACAATACCTTTGCATTTCTATATTATTATAAGAATTCCAAGGTAGCAAAGATATTGTATTGGAAATGATAGATGTGAGTATGATTTCTAAATTAATTGATGAAGATATTTTTTAAAGTTTATTTTTGTGTTCGTTTCTTTAGAAGTATATTTGAATGAATTTGGAGTATTTCACTCCGACCTTTTTAATATATTTTTATAAATCTTTTTATAAACCTTTTTAGGTGTGCTTTAATCCTTAGAGCGACAGTAGATTTCACAACTTAAAAAGGTCATTTTGCCACATAAAAAAGGTCATTTTGCCACATAAAAAAGGTCATTTTGCCACATAAAAAAGGTCATTTTGCCACATAAAAAAGGTCATTATTTTAATTCGACATTTTTTATGTGGCAAATACTTTTAATAAAACTATTATAGTGATAATATGTATATGATATACAAGGACTTATAAAAAAAATGACCTTTTTTGGAGTGATATATATGTCGAACGAAACTGTTATTTATCATAATGAAATGAATTTGGTTCCTTTGAGAAAATTTACTTCTGTTGAAATAGACTTATTTTTTGCTATGTGTAATAAGCTAAAAGAACAAGATACTAATAAATTATATTTAAGTTTTGAAGAACTTAAATATTTAAGTAATTATAACTATGAAACTAGAAATCTTAATCGTTTTATTGGAGATTTACAAAATATTTATAAAAAGATGCTCGAGATAACTTATCGAAGAGAAGATGAGGATGTAATAGAGTTTTTTGTACTTTTCAATCACTTTAAAATTCATAAAACGGAGAAGTATCTTGAAATTTCCACTAATCCTGACTTAAAGTTTGTTTTAAATGATATTACTCGTAATTTTACAAAATTCGAATTAAAAGAACTGACTAATTTAAAATCTTCGTACTCTAAAACCATGTTTCGCTTACTTAAACAATATAAACATACTGGATATTTAAAATTATCAATGGAAGATTTTAGAACTCGATTAGACGTATCAAAGTCTTATCAAATGTGTGACATTACTAAACGTGTATTAAAGCCAATATCTAAAGAGCTTACACCTATTTTTAATAATCTTAATATTAATAAAGTTAAAGCTAAAAAAGGTCGAAAAATTGAATACTTAGAATTTATCTTTGACGCTGAGAAACGTATTCACAACAAACGACAGCCACAAATAACTAATATAGGTAAGTCGCGCCAATATACTAATCGTGAAAAGACACCTAAATGGTTAGACGACAAGATATATAAACAATCTCAAGAGTCACATGACGAAGATGCAAAATTAAAACAAGATCGAGAGGCATTTCAACGTCAATTAGAAGAAAAATGGGAAGAATAATAACTTAAATGAGCTACATCTATATTTTGCTTTTATTTCCTTTAATAATGGGATTTGTCTTATCACTAAAAAAGAAAAGACATCATAAATAATGAACTACTTTTGGTAGGATATTAAAAATATAAGTGATAACCTAAAATAGGATAAAATTTATAAAATCTAAAAAGGAAATTATGTAATGAAAAAAGAATTTAAGGAATGGTTAATAGCCATAATAGTAGCTATATTACTATTATTTTTAGTAAATAATTTTTTATTTAAACCTTATACTGTATCAGGATTATCAATGTATCCAACGTTTAACAATAAAGATAAAGTAGTAGTCAGCAAAATATCCAAATCATTAAATCACTTAAAGTCTGGAGATGTTATTGTATTTCATCAAAATAGCAATAATGACTTTATAAAACGATTGATTGGTAAACCAGGAGATCAAATTGAATATAAAAATGACAAGTTATATATCAATAAAAATTATATCAAAGAACCTTACCTTGACTATAATAAAAAAATGAATAACTCCAGTGAAAATTTAACAGAAGATTTTAATGTATCAAATATAAAGGGATCTAAAAATAAAATGATAATACCTAAAGATAAGTATTTAGTTCTCGGAGACAATAGGACAAACAGTATTGATAGTAGATATTCTGAGGTGGGGTTAATATCTAAAAAACAAATCGTAGGAAAAGTTATTTTAAGATTTTGGCCTTTTAATGATATGAAGTATAATTTTAATCGATGAATGATAAAAAAGCTAAGTTATAAAGCTAGCTTGAGATATTGTTGACGATTACATAATTAGTTCATTCGAATATCTATTTAATTTTACAAATTTCTTCATGCAAGATATACTAAAAATAACAAACAGACAGACACATCATTGGATGTGAAAACCCCAGCATGCCGACCAAAGCATATGCTGGGGTTTCTTTTTTATCGTTGTTCTTGATTTATTAAATAAAGAACACGTCCAACAATAATTGGACATACGATATATTTCACAACAAACAGAACGACAATCATTAGATGTGGCACCTCCTTTCTGCACGGGAAGTGCTTTTTTAGTATAACAGAATCTGATTTTAATAGATTCTCCGTTTTTGAATAAAGATACAAAAGTTCATTTAATGAAAAAGTATGAAAACGCGTGAGAACAATGATGTATAAAACCTGAATAAACGATAATCACAAGACAAAGGCTTAAACGTTGATTTAACAGCGTTTAAGCCTTTACTACAAGTTGACATAATTAACTATTATGGGTAGTGCCTTTGTATAAATACTCAAAAACACAAACATTGTTAAATTAATCTTTGTGTCCTTTAATATAAGTAACATAATAGTTAATTATTGCGATGAGAAAAACCATAGATAACTAAATATATAAGCATAATAACTATGAAATGAATAGCTCCTAAAAATAATGCGAAAATATCTGTAGTAAGAGGTTTAAAATAATCTGATGAATCGTAAATATTCATAAACCAATGAACACATTCCCAAGAAAGAAATGTTCCAATACATCTACTTATTATAATACTTATATTATTTTTTAAGCCGAATTTAAAAATAGATCTACTTATTAATATAGCAACTATTATAAATGGGATGTAACCTATTAATAAACCTGTTTGATAATCAGTAAATAATCCGATAAATTCTATTGGAACTAAAGATAAAATTAATATAATGATTTTTAACCATTTCATTTTAAAATTTCTCTTTTCAATATTATTTTTCCTTCAATATCATTTTATTAATATAATTAGGTAAAAGTCTACGCTGTCTTTAAGTGATAGATGAATGATCTCTATTTTTTATTATGTTATACATTTATATTATTTTCTGTAAGGTTCTGATTCTAAAAGATATTTATAATAGGAGTCTTTCTTTTGTAAATCTGTTTCCCCCCATACCTTATATTCTTTATCATCTGTCCATGGTGCTGGTGCTGGTGTCACGTTATACTCATACTCACTATATGGTTGATCTTTAAAAGCAATATCTTTTTCAGCATATCCCATCATAATATTAAAACTCATTTTTTCATTTTTTATTTTTTTATCCCAACCCTTACGTTCTATAACGTGATCGATGATTTTCTCACTCTTGTGTTCCTGATAAGTAATCACACTAAAAGTCCAAACTGTTAAGGTAATAATGATAACAATAATAGAAGTTATTAATATTTTTAAGATTTTCTTCATTTTTGTATAATTCCTCTTTTTTAATAATTTTTATGATAAATATGTATTATTGTATTTAATTTTACAAAATATTAATTAAATAAATTTACTTAAGGAGACTAATATGAAAAGAAAATATAAAATTACAGGTATCATCTTTATCGTTCTTCTTATCGTTTTAACATTAATTTTTAGTATAGTGCACCATTATGCTAATGTTCAAAAACATGAAGAAGCTAAACTAAAACAAAAAGTTCACCATATTTTCAAACAAAAAGGTTGGGAAGATAAAGTTAAAGAAGAAAAAAATATATTTACGTTCAATACTGGAGATAATGATTTACAAGTCACTTTTAAAGATGAGCCTTATAATACGTATACATATTCTATTGATGAAGACAATAAAGTATATGGAAATGCTGTTTTGAAAGATGAATATGATAAAGATTTTGATAGTAAAAAAAAGTACAAAGAATATTTAAGAAAAATGCATTTTGAAGAAAAATATGATCTGAAATAAAAAAGCAAGCGACTACGATAATTGATAGTCGCTTGCTTTTTAGTGTTCTTTCAATTTGTTTAATGCTTTTTTATGATTCGTTTTCTATCTTGTAATTTGGAGGCTTATATATGCCATTAAATGAAAAGCCTGTATAAAGTTTAAAATAGCTTAGAAAGCAAAAAGGAGTATTAGCATTGAAATCAATTGTTCATTTTATTTGCCTCTTTATCATATTTTGTATTTTTGGATATGTGATAGATTTAATATTTTTTAAAGAAATAAATATTTTTCTGATTTTAGAATCAGCCTTTATTTTATCATTACTAATCATGCCGATATTAAAGATTGTAAAAGAGATAGAAATTGAAAAATAGAACTGGTAAATACCATTTTCTATACTTAATGTTTAATAAAAATAGGCTACTAAAATTCAGTTAATAAAGATCCATCTTTATTAACTGAATTTTAAAAAAATATATATAGTGTTAATTTTTTTAATTAAAGTAGTTATAACTTAATTTATATGATAAAGTCATATTTAAACATATAAATATTTTACAGGAGGTCTTTTTATGAAAAAGTTACTTTCAGTTTTTATTGCAAGTTTATTAGTTTTAACCGGATTATCTTTTTCTTCAATTAATCAAGGTAATACTGCGAGTGCTAAAACAAAATATAAAACAACTATAACTTACAAAGGTCAAAAATATGTATATGTTGGTCATTATAAACACCATTTTTCTAAAAAAGAAGTTAAAAAAGTAGTTAAATTTTCTAAAGGAGTTCATTCAGGAAACAAATTAGTATCTGCTGCTAGTAAACTTAGTAAAAATGGTTATGTTAAAGCATCCTCGGCTATTTATAAAGCCTTTGATTTTGGATTGAAAAATGAATTAAAAGGTAGCTATTTTTACACAGCAGCTAAAAAAGGTACAGGCGTAACAATTTCTTATGATATGTATACTGCAACAACAGGTCCGAACCATACTATAGCTAAGAATTTTAAACATAGTTATAATTAAATAAATGTGAGGGGAAGGATTAATCCTTCCCCTCACATTTATTTTCAAGCTTTTTTGAACGGTTGAATTTTAGACCATAATTTATGAATTCATAGATATTAGATAATATTTCAGCTATTATTCTTAAAATATTTTCCATTATCATCACTACTTTCAATTTTATTCAGTATATTTAATTTTTCTCTCGAATTTTTTTATATCCCCATTTTTATATTTAACTTCATAAAGAATACTTTCTCCTAATAAATCTTTTACATTGTCGTATTTGTTTGCTACACCTTTCCAAATCAATGTATCTTTAGTATCTTTTTTAATACCGTCATTAGTAATTTCTTTTGCATTGTTATTTTTATATCGATACACTTTCCCAATTTTTTCAGGTTTGTTATTTTCTTTTTTATTTATTGTAATATTAACAGCTTTACTTGTAGGATTAATTTCTAATGCACTTTTTTTAATTGGTTTTTCTTTAGAACTATTACTACATCCAGTAACAGTTAGAACTAAAATAAGAGAAATAATAATACTAAATATTGCTTTTTTCATTCTAATCATCCTTTTTTGCTTATTCAAGATTACCATATTCTTCATTTAAATATTTTGATATTAAATTTTCAATTTGTTTAGATTTATTAATACCATATTTTGTTTTAACTTTATCTAAATTAGTTATTAATTTAGGAGGAAGAGTAATATTTAACTTTTGTCTTTGTTCTCTTTCATTCAAACCCACAACACTCTCCTTTTATTTATGCGTATAAAGTAGCATTACATGCGTACAAAGTCAAGTTTGTACCCATAAAAGAAGTATAGTATAGTTTGTTTTTTACTTTATGGAGCTATTATAATTACGACAAACGATAAAAGAAAAACAATTTTTTCCTCTCAAAAAAGCCCTATAGTTTTCAACTAAGAATAAATGAGCAAAGCAAATGGTAAGATAGTCCTTCAGCTATGCTGAATACTACCTTAAGCGGTAATGGATTTCCTTATGCTCTTTAAAATACAAAAGTTACATTATATACCTACTTTTTCAGGTTTTAGCTTTTTTCTAAGAAGAACAATTGAGATAAAAAATATATTTTCCTTTCTGAAAGTGTTGAGAAAGAAATTTTAAAATGATTTATAGCCTATCTGTTGAACAAAAAAGTTTTTAGTCATTTTTTAATAAAATGTTCTAGAAAGGGCTTAAAATGCAAAATAAAAAGACTACTCAAAAAATGAGTAGTCTGAAGAATAGTTTTTGATGTATTAAATGAAAGGGAGTACTACATTAATCATATCACACGCATTTATACCGAGAAAATTTATTGATGTTGAGAAGAACCCTTAACTAAACTTGAAGCCGAATGTCGGCATAGCGTAAGCTATTAAGCCGACGATTCGATAAGTTTAGGGATTGTTAAAGATTCGGAGGTTCAACGTCAATAAAGCAATTTAAAACTATAGTTAAAATAGGGTTCTGTTGCAAAGTCAGAAAGATAAGTATATAACCTTATGTTTAAAATAATACGTCATATTAACTCGCTAGCATGATGCTAATTTCACGGCATGGTGAAAACCCGTAGATCTGAAGAGACCTGCGGTTCTTCTTATATAGTCCATAAATACATTCAATGCCTTTGATTGTATTCTTTGCCGTATTGATACTTTGATAACTTATTTTCCTTACTTTGATAAGACGCTTAATAAAAGCGTATGCCGCATGATTATCTCGTTGCTTACGCAACCAAATATCTAATGTGTGGCCGTCTGCATCAATCGCACGATATAAATAGCACCATTTGCCCTTAATTTTGATATATGTCTCATCGACATGCCATTTATAATAAGCTTTTTTATGCTTTTTCTTCCAAATTTGATATAAAATTAGGGCATATTCTTGAACCCAACGGTAGACTGTTGAATGATGAACAGTGACACCACGTTCTCTTAATATTTCAGATATATCACGATAACTCAATGCGTATCTTAGGTAGTAGCCAACGGCTACAGTGATGACATCTTTATCGAATTGTTTATATCTGAAATAGTTCATACAGAAGACTCCTTTTTGTTAAAATTATACTATAAAATTAACTTTGCAACAGAACCGAATTTTCTGTCTTAATTCATGCTATGAAAGGTATTTATACATATGAAAAAATTATTATTATTTTTATTGGTCTCAATCACGTTGATATTCAGTTTAGGCATCGCA
>NZ_JBFAPK010000073.1:0-10566 GCF_040676675.1 Micromonospora sp. NPDC049559
GCGCGGGGACAATCGGGCTAGGGCAAATCCTCGTTAGTCGATTTCTAATCACGTGGATTTGCCCTAGATCGACGGAGGGTGGGGCGTGCTACCGTCGCCGGCCGTGGAGCATCGTCGTCTCGGCCGCAGCGGCCTGTACGTCAGCGAGATCACCTACGGCAACTGGCTCACCCACGGCGAGTTGGTCGCCCGGGAGGCCGCGCTGGCGTGCGTACGCGCCGCGCTGGAGGCCGGCATCACCACGTTCGACACGGCCGACGTCTACGCGCAGGGCGCCGCCGAGGAGGTGCTGGGCGAGGGGCTGCGCGGGGTACGCCGGGAGTCGCTGGAGATCGCCACCAAGGTCTGCCTGCCCACCGGGGACGGCCCGAACGACCGGGGACTGTCCCGCAAGCACATCGTCGAGTCCTGCCACGCCTCGCTGCGCCGCCTCGGTACCGACTACGTGGACCTCTACCAGGCCCACCGGTACGACGAGCGCACCCCGCTGGAGGAGACCCTGCTCGCCTTCGACGACCTGGTACGCCAGGGCAAGGCCCGCTACCTGGGCGTCTCCGAGTGGACCGCCCCGCAGATCCGGGCGGCGCTGGACCTCGCCGGGCAGTTGGGGCTGCGCGGCCGGATCGTGGCCAACCAGCCGCAGTACAACATGCTCTGGCGGGTCATCGAGCCCGAGGTGCTGCCGCTGTGCCGGCGGGAGGGGATCGGCCAGGTCGTCTTCCAGCCGCTGGCGCAGGGGGTGCTGACGGGCAAGTACCGTCCCGGGGAGCGCCCGCCGGAGGGCTCCCGGGCGACCGGCGGCGGGCGGGCGCCCCGCTTCATCCGCCGGGTCCTCGGCGAGCGACTGCTGGAGCGGGTGCAGCGGCTGCGCCCGGTCGCCGCGGAGGCCGGCCTCTCGATGGTGCAGCTCGCGATCGGCTGGACGCTGAGTACGCCCGGGGTCAGCTCGGCGATCGTCGGCGCGTCCCGCCCCGAGCAGGTCACCGAGAACGCGGGCGCCGCCGGCGTGCGGCTCGGCGACGACGTGCTGGCCCGCGTGGACGAGGTGCTCGGCGACCTGGTCGACCGCGACCCGACCAAGACCGCCCAGATGATGTCGGTCAAGCCCGAGTGGGCCGGCCCGGCCGCCCCCGCCCCGTCGATCTAGGGCAAATCCCCGTGTTTGGAGGTCAACTAACGGGGATTTGCCCTAGATCGACGGAGGCTGGTGGGGGCGGGCCGGTCAGAGTGCGGCGTGCAGGGCGCGCATGGAGCGCAGGGCGGAGCGGACCTCCTGGAGGTACCGCCCCGGCGTGAGGGCCGGCTCGGGCTCCGGCTCGACCCGCAGCCCCGGGTCGACGCCGACGGTCTCGATGCCGCAGCCGGAGGGCAGGGCCAGCGTGCGTACCGCGTCGCAGTGCTGGAACGGTACGTAGATCGGCGCGGTCACCATCAGCGTCGGGTCGCCCGGGGCCAGGGCGACCTGCCCGGCCCAGAAGAGCTGGGTGTCGGCGGTGTGGGCGCGCCGTACCGCCGGATCGCTGGACGGTGCCGCGAGCACCCGTACCGGCGGCAGCCCGGTCGGCCGGTAGCGCCGTACCGACCAGGAGCGGTGCGGGTCGTCGCCGGGGGAGGAGTCGACCCGCTCCGGCTCCGGGCAGTCGAACGCGGCCCGCACGCCGGCCTCCAGCGCGTCCACCTCGGTCGCGCAGCCGGCGAACCCGGCCCGGTCGAGCAACTCCCGCTCCGCGGGGGAGAGCGGGCGGAAGCTGCCGAGCACGGCGACCTCGCCGGTCACCGCGAGCCCGTCGCGCAGCAGCCGCGCGGCGTACCGGGTCCGGCGCAGGCAGCCGTGCGCGAGGCCGCCCAGGACCAGCAGATAGGCGTACGCGGAGCGGGGCGGGGGCGCCGCCTCGACCATGCCGAGCGCGCGGGCGGCGTCGCGTACCAGCCGCGCGGTCGCCGGGTCGAGCGCCGGTTCGGTCGCCTCCGGCCGTTCCCGCCCCCGCCGGAAGTCCCAGTGCCGGGCGGAGAAGTCGTCCAGCCAGGCCAGCGTCGCGGCGGTGTCGCCGTCCGGGTACCGGCCGCCGAACGCCGCGACGAGGGAGCGGACCGGCTCCGACGTGATCCAGTCGTGGATGCCGGCGGCGATCCGGGCGGGGGAGGCGCCGGGGGTTCCCGGCGGCAGCGGCACCTGGCGGTCGGACACCGCCGGATCATAGGGCGCGCCGGCCCGGGGCGTTGGGGACTGGGCCCGGCCCGCCCCCGGCGCGCCGATCTTGACGGTTGTCGAGGTCGCATACTCTCGGCCCGGACCCGTACGACGGAGGGTGACCGATGAGCGAGGAGCGCCTGCGCCGCCCGGTGAGCCGGACGGACTCGGCCCGGGGACTGGTACGCCTGATCGCGCACACCGATCCGGTGGCGATCATCGGCATCGCGCTGTCGGTCTGCCTCTCCGTCGCGCTGGACCTCACCGGCGCGGCGACCGGGGTGGAGTCGCTGCTCGCCGGCCTGATGGGCACCACCATCTCGTTGCTGGTCGATTCGCTGGCCCGCGCCGAGCGCCGCTTCCACCTGCGCACCCTGATGGACGGGGCGCCCTGGCTCACCTCGGCCATCGCGCCGATCGTGGAGGGGACCCGGGAGGCGGTCGAGACGTACCCGGAGACCCGGGTGGCGGTCGAGGCCCGCCGTCGCTTCGACCGGTTCCGGGCCGAGACGGAGCTGCTGCGGGCGGGCCGGATCCTGCGGCACAGCGACGACCACCAGGACCTGCTCGGCGCCACCCGCGACTGCGCGTCCCGGATGGACGCGCTGACGAACGTGATGCCCCGGGCCAGCGGCGAGCTGAGCTGGTGGCACAGCGACGTCGGGCGGCACTACTGGCGGGTCAACCTGGACGCGCTCGCCCGCGGCGTGAAGATCACTCGGATCTTCGTCTACGCGGAGATCTCCGACGAGCTGCGCGCGCTCCTCGACGAGCAGCGGGCGGCGGGGGTACGGGTCGGGCTGCTCCCGTGGGGCTCGGTCGACCGGAGCCTGCACCTCAACCTGACCATCTGGGACGGCAGCGGCGCCTGGGAGGGCCGGATGAGCGCGCACGGCGAGATCAGCGAACACCTCTACACGGTCAACCCGGTCGACCTCGACCGGCTCGTCAACGCCTTCGAGACCTGCGAGAACGCCGCGACGTTCAGCGGCTGACCGGCGGGACGGGACCGGCGCGGGAGGGGCGGGTAGCGGGTGACCGTTGTCGGGGTGCTGCTGCTCACGGCGGTGGTCTGGGCGGTCAGCCTGATCCGCTCGGTGCGGGCGCGGGCGCTGGTCTACAGTCTCCCGCTGCCGACGACGCTCGCGCTGGTCGGCACGGACTTCACCGTGGACGGCGCGCAGCTGCTCGGGGTGGTCGGGCTCACCCTCTTCTTCCTCGTCGTCACCGTGCTGCACCACCGCTTCCGCTGGCACATCCTGCTCGCCGACCTGGCCGGCGTCGCCGGCTACGTCGCGCTGAGCGCCGGGCTGCTCCTGGTCTCGCCGGTACCGTTCGCGCCGGTGCTGCTCGCGGTGCTCGTGCTCTGGACGGTGGCCGTGCTGTCGCCATGCCGCCGGGACCGCCCGGCGACGGCGAAGACAGGGGACACCGGGGAGACAGAGGGCACAGGGGACACGGCGGGCACGGCGGAGGCGGTGCCCCGGGCCAACGGGCTGCCGCCGCTGGCCAGGCTGCTGGTCATCCTGGCCGGGGCGATCGTGACGGTGCTCTTCGGCCAGTTGCTCCGGGGCATGGTGGTGACGTTTCCGTACTCGGGCGTGCTGGTCGCCGTCGAGACGCGGCGCACCCTGCCCGAGTTCAGCCGGCACTTCGCGCGCAACAGCATCGCGCTGGTCGCCTTCATGGTCGGCTACTACCTGCTGCGCGACGGCGCGGAGCAGGTGGCGCTGGCGGGGGCGTGGGCCGCCTTCGCCGTGGTCGCCACCGCGCTGCACCTGCCCCGGCCGCGGGCGCTCCGGTTCCGGTCGCGTACCGCCGCCCGGCGGGAGCCGCCACCGCGCGACGAGACCCCCACCGCCCGGCGGGAGCCGCCACCGCGCGACGAGACCCCCACCGGCCACCCCGGCCCGGTGTACAGGACCGGGGCGCGTTGTCCGGATTGACCCTTGCCCGGGGCGGGCCGTCGGTGGGAGCGTGCAGTGATCCGCGTTCCGTTCAGTGGAGGTTCTCCGCCGATGAGCACCGCCGACCTGCTGGCCCGGCACCGGGCCGTACTGCCGTCCTGGATGATGCTCTACTACGAGGAGCCGATCGAAATCGTCTCCGGCTCCGGGCGCCGGGTCGTCGACGCCGAGGGCCGCAGCTACCTGGACTTCTTCGGCGGCGTGCTGACCAACATGCTCGGCTACGACGTGGCCGAGGTGCGGGAGGCGGTCGAGCGGCAGCTGCGTACCGGGGTGGCGCACACCTCCACGCTGTACCTGATCCGGCAGCAGGTCGAGCTGGCCGAGAAGATCGCCCGGCTCTCCGGCATCCCGGACGCGCGGGTCTTCTTCACCAACTCGGGTACCGAGGCCAACGAGGCGGCGCTGCTGGTCGCCACGAACTACCGCCGCTCCGGCCAGGTGCTCGCCGTGCGCAACAGCTACCACGGCCGCTCGTACGGGGCGATGGGCGTGACCGGCACGCGCAGCTGGTCGGCGAGCAACCTCAGCCCGCTGCGGGTGAGCTGGCTGCACTCCGGGGACCGGCTGCGCGGGCTGCTCTCCCGGCTCGGCGAGCAGGAGCACCTGGAGGCGGCGGTCGACGACCTGCGCGAGGTGCTCGCCACCCAGACCTCCGGCGACGTGGCGTGTCTGATCGCCGAGCCGGTCCAGGGCGTCGGCGGCTTCGTGCACCCGCCGGACGGGCTGCTCGGCGCGTGGAAGAAGGTGCTCGACGAGTCCGGCATTCTGCTCGTCTCCGACGAGGTGCAGACCGGCTGGGGCCGTACCGGCGAGCACTTCTGGGGGTACCAGGCCCACGACGTGGTGCCGGACCTGCTGACCTTCGCCAAGGGCATCGGCAACGGCTTCGCCCTCGCCGGGGTGGTGGGGCGGGCCGAGGTGATCGACAGCGTCTCGGCCATCTCCTTCTCCACCTTCGGCGGCAACCCGGTCGCCACCGCGGCGGGCAACGCGGTCCTCGACTACCTGATCGAGCACGACCTCCAGCGCAACGCGGCGCGGGTCGGCGCGGTGCTGCGCGACGGGCTCCGCGCGGCCGTCGCCGACCGAGGCATCGTCGCCGAGGTACGCGGCAAGGGGCTGATGCTCGCGGTCGAGTTCGTCCAGCCGGGGACCCGGGAGCCGAACCCGGCCGCCACGCTGCGGGTCTTCGAGGAGTGCAAGCGCAACGGGCTGCTCGTCGGCAAGGGCGGGCTCTACGGCAACGTGATCCGGATGGGGCCGCCGCTGACGCTGACCGAGGAGGAGGCCCGGGAGGGATTGGAGATCCTCACCTCGGCCATCGCGGCCGCCGACGCGGGATGAGCGGGGCGACCTCCGCCTCAGGGCAGGGAGCGGAGCAGCCGGAGCAGGGCGGCGCCGGCCAGGTAGCCGGCCAGCGACACCACCGGCAGCCCGACCGGGTGGTCGCCGGTCTTCGGGGCCACGGCGTTGCCGAAGAGCCCGGCCACGACCGCGGCGTAGCCGGCCGCGGTGAGCAGCGCCCGGGGCGCCGGCCGGGTGAGGGCGCGGGCGAGCGCCGGGGGCAGCCCGCGCGGCCGGGTCGCCGGGCGGTGCCAGCCGCGCAGCTCGATCCGGCCGAAGACCGCGACCAGGCCGGCCAGCGGCACGGTCAGCGCGGCGAGCCAGCCCAGCCGCCAGAGCCACCAGGCCGCCGAGCCGACCGGTGGGGTCGGCAGCACCCCGAGCGCGTCGAGCGCGCCGACGAGGAGCACCACGGCCGTGATGTGCCAGAGGAACACCGTCAGCACGACGCCGTTCACGGCGATCACCACGGCCCAGGGGTCCCGGCGGCGCAGCCAGCGTTCGCCCGGGTCGCGCAGCAGCAGCACCAGCCCGATCTGGCCGGCGGCCACGGCGAGCAGGGCGACGCTCGGCGGCGACATGTTGTGGATCCGCTCGCCGGGCAGGTTCACCATGCTGACCGGGTACGGGCCGACGAGGGTGAGCAGCAGCAGCGCCGGTACGCCGACGAGCAGCAGCGGTACCGCCACCCGCGGGTGCGGCGGCAGCCGGGCGGGCCGCAGCCAGCCCCACCGCCGACGTGGCGGGTCGGGTGCCGGGGCGGTCGCCTCGCGCCAGGCGAAGCCGACCTGGTGCAGGGCGAGCCAGCCGAAGAGGAAGCTGCCGTCGGCCAGCCACTCGGGGCCGTACAGGCGGCCGACGTCACCGGCGGCGACGAGCGCCACCAGCGCCAGCGGTACCAGCCAGCCGAGGCGCCGGTGCAGCGCGTACGTCACCGGCGTCAGGGCCACCACCAGCAGGTACGCGGAGAGGAACCAGAGCGGGATGGTGGCCAGCCAGATCACGGTGCGTACCTCGTCCGGCCCGGCGCCCACCAGCAGCCGGGCGACGAGCGCGGCGGCCGCGAGCACCACCAGCAGCGCGGTGGTGGGCCGCAGCAGCCGGGCGGCGCGGTCCTGGAGCCAGCCGACCCCGTCGCCGCCCCGGCGCCGGTGCGCGGCCAGCGAGGCGGCGTTGGCGTAACCGCCGACCAGGAAGAAGACCGGCAGCACCTGGAGCAGCCAGGTGACCGGGCGGGTCTCGGGCAGGTCGAGCAGCGCCGAGTGCCCGCTGAGCCGGCCGCGCCGGTCGTACCCGATGGTGATGGTCAGCCAGTGCCCGAGCACCACGGCGGCGATGGCGACCGCCCGGACCAGGTCGACGTAGCGCTCCCGGCCCGCGGGGGTGCGCTCGGCGAGCTGGCGCGGGCGGCGCATGTGATCAGGCTAGGTGCCGGCGGGCCGGCGCGAGGCGGATAACGGTTCGGTTGTGAGGTCTTGCTGTTCGCGCGCCGTTAACGTAAGAATCCTTCAACCAGTTTGTGTCAACTGAACAGTTTTTTCCTGCCTCGACCCGCGGCGGGCGCCGTCGGCGCCACCAGCGTGCAGACCGACCCGAGGAGAGACCGATGAACAGGCGTGACATGCTGCGTCGTACCGCGCTGGCCGGTGCCCTGGCGACCCCCGCCGCCGGGCTGCTCAGCGGCTGTGCGCTCGGCGGCGGCGGTGACGACAGCGGAAACGGCGACGCCAACCGGGGCGCCAAGACCGAGAAGAACCCGTTCGGGGTCAAGGACGACGCCCAGCTGGAGGTCGTCATCTTCAACGGCGGCTTCGGCGAGGACTACGCCAAGGCGCACGAGGCGATGTACAAGGAGCTGCACCCGAAGGCGCCGATCAAGCACTCGGCGACGCAGGAGATCAGCAAGACGATGCAGCCGCGCTTCGTCGACGGTACGCCCCCCGACGTGATCAACAACTCGGGCGCGGGTCAGATCGACCCGAACGGGTTGGTCTCCCAGAACGCGCTCGCCGACCTCAACGAGCTGCTCGCCGCGCCGAGCCTGGACGTGCCCGGCAAGACGGTCAAGGAGACGCTGCTTCCCGGCGTGGTCGACGTCGGCTCCTACAACGGCAAGTTCCTGGTGCTGAACTACACCTACGCGGTCTACGGCATCTGGTACTCCGCCAAGCTCTTCGCCGAGCGGGGCTGGCAGTACCCGAAGACCTGGGACGACCACATCGCCCTCTGCAAGCAGATCAAGAACGCCGGCATGGCGCCCTGGACGTACGCGGGCAAGCACCCCCGCTACATGAGCTGGCCGCTGATCTCCACGGCGATCAAGCTCGCCGGTCCGGAGGTGGCCCTGGCGATCGACAACCTGGAGCCGAACGCCTGGAAGTCCGACGCGATGAAGACCGCCGCGGACGCCTGGCACCAGATCGTCAAGGACGGCTACATCCTGCCCGGCTCGCCGGGCCTCGACCACGTGCAGTCGCAGACCGCGTGGTGCCAGGGGCAGGCCGCGCTCATCTCCTGCGGCTCCTGGCTGGAGAGCGAGCAGAAGAAGGTCACCCCGGCCGGCTTCAACATGACCGTCGCGCCGACGCCGAGCCTGAGCAGCGGGGACAAGCTGCCGTTCGAGGCGATCCGGGGCACCGCGGGCGAGCCGTTCATCGTGCCGGCCAAGGGCAAGAACGTCGCCGGCGGGCTGGAGTACTTCCGGGTGATGCTCTCCAAGAAGGGCGCGCAGGACTTCACCCGCAAGGCGTCCAGCCTCACCGTGGTGGCCGGCGCCGCCGACGGGGTCGAGCTGCCGTACGGGCTCAGCAGCGTGGTCAAGGCGCTGGCCGCCTCCGGCAGCAACGGCTTCAACTGGGTCTACCAGAACTTCTACCGCAAGCTGGAGCGCAACCTCGTGGACGCGGCCTGCGGGGAGTTCTTCAGCGGCCGGATCGGGCCGGCCGATTTCCTCGACCAGTGCCAGAAGGGCGCCGACTCGATCGCCAGCGACAGCTCCGTGACGAAGTACAAGCGCGCTTCCTGAGTCGTACCCGTGGCGCCGGGGCCGGCCGGGAAGCCGGCCGGACCCGGTCCCACCGCAACCGAGCACCGGGCCGGGCAGATATGGAACTGATCTCGTGAGACACGGCAAGTACCCGCTGATCGTCACCTTCCTGGTGCCGCCGCTGCTGCTGTACGGCATCTTCGTGCTGTCGCCGTACCTGCAGGCGTTCCAGATCTCCACCACGGACTGGCTCGGCTACTCGCCGAACGCCCACTTCGTCGGTGGGGAGAACTTCGCGGCGCTGCTGAGGGACGGCTACGTCTGGAACGCGGTCAAGAACAACGCGATCATGCTGGCCGTGGTGCCGGTGGCGACGATCGCGCTCGGGCTCTTCTTCGCCACCATGCTCAACATGGGCGGCCGGCGGGGCCGGGCCGGCGTGGTCGGGGTGCGCGGCACCGCGTTCTACCGGATGGTCTACTTCTTCCCGCAGGTCCTCTCCGTGGTGATCATCGCGATCGTCTGGCGCGAGGTCTACCACCCCAACAGCGGCCTGCTCAACGGCGCGCTGCGCGCGGTCGGCCTCCCCACCGCCACCTGGCTCGGCGACCCGCGTACCGCGTTCTGGTGCGTGCTGGCCGTGATGGTCTGGAGCAACGTCGGCTTCTACGTGGTGCTCTTCGGCGCGGCCATGCAGGCGATTCCGCGCGACATCTACGAGGCGGTGATGCTCGACGGCGCGTCCCGCTGGACGACCCTGCGCCGGATCACCATCCCGCTGCTCTGGGACACCGTGCAGGTCGCCTGGATCTACCTGTCCATCGCGGCGCTGGACGGGTTCATCCTGGTGCAGCAGATGACCAACGGCGGCCCCAACTTCTCCACCGACGTCATCGGGCTACGGATGTACGACAGCTCGTTCGGCACCGAGATCAAGTTCGGGTACGCCTCGGCGATCGGTGTGGTGATGTTCTTCCTGACCCTGTCGGTGGCGGTGCTGGCCCTGCGGGCCGCCCGGCGTGATCGGATCGAGTACTCGTGACCACGGTGGAGCGCCGCGCGGCGGCGACGAGCGCGCCCGGCGGTACGGCGCGGACCGGCGACCGGCCGCCCCGGCGCGAGCTGGGTGTGGCGAACGTCTTCTCGCACGGCTTCCTGCTGCTCTGGGCGCTGCTGACCGTCCTGCCGCTGGTCTGGGTGGTGTTCAACTCGCTCAGAACCGACGGGGAGATCCTCGCCGATCCCTGGTCGCTGCCGGACGCGCCGCACTTCGAGAACTGGGCGCGGGCCTGGAACAAGGCGCACATCGGCCGGTACTTGCTCAACAGCGGCGTGGTGGTGATCGGCTCGCTGGCGCTGACGATGTTCTTCGGCGCGACGGCCGCCTACGTCTTCGCCCGGTACGAGTTCCGCGGCCGGCAGATCGTCTACTACCTCTTCGTGGGCGGGATGATGTTCCCGGTCTTCCTCGCCCTGGTGCCGCTCTTCTTCGTGGTGCGCAATCTCGGCCTCTTCGCCACCTGGACCGGCCTGATCCTGGTCTACGCGGCGTACTCGCTGCCGTTCACGGTCTTCTTCCTCACCGCCTTCTTCCGCACCCTGCCCACGTCGGTGGGGGAGGCGGCGATGATCGACGGCTGCGGGCACTTCCGGCTCTTCTTCCGGGTGATGCTGCCGAT
Organism: Micromonospora sp. NPDC049559; assembly: GCF_040676675.1. Lineage (NCBI taxonomy): Bacteria > Bacillati > Actinomycetota > Actinomycetes > Micromonosporales > Micromonosporaceae > Micromonospora > Micromonospora sp. NPDC049559. The sequence continues at coordinate 10,171 of NZ_JBFAPK010000073.1, forward strand.
GGCGCGTCCGGGACTGATCAGCGTGGCGATCTTCAACTTCCTCAGCCAGTGGAACCAGTTCCTCCTGCCGCAGGTGCTGATGCAGGGGAACGACTCCAAGTGGGTGCTGGCCCAGGGGCTCTCCGCGCTGGCGATCAGCCAGGGCTACCAGAACGACTACAGCGGGCTCTTCGCCGGCCTGACCATCGGCATGCTCCCGGTGCTCTTCGTCTATGTCGCGTTCCAGCGCCAGGTCCAGTCCGGACTCACCGCCGGTCAGCTCAAGTAGGCGCCGCCGGGCGCTCTCCCCGTGGGGGGGGGGGGGGCGGGGGCGTAGAGGGGACTCAACACACACGGTTTTTGGATCGTGAGAGGAGGGTGGGCGCGGGGGGGGGGGGGCCCCCCCCGCAGAAAGAA
>NZ_JBFAPK010000074.1:0-9009 GCF_040676675.1 Micromonospora sp. NPDC049559
GCGAGACCCCGTCCACGTGGATGCCGCGGGCGGCCACGTCGGTGGCGACCAGCACGTTCGTCCGGCCCTCCTTGAACTCGGCCAGCGTGCGCCGGGCGGCGCGGGGTGGCCGGATTGTCGCGGGGCGGCCGGGCATGGCGGGGTCGCCGGTTTGGAAATCGTCCCGGCGGGAGACCCCGTGCCGCAAAATATGTAGACCGGTCTAGTATTCAATCATGGCTGGAACGAAGGGCGCCGAGACCAGCGGTCGGCTGGTCGAGGCGATGCTCGAACTGATCCAGGCCCGCGGCTACAGCGGCACGGGCCTCAACACCGTGGTGGAGCAGGCGGGCGCCCCCAAGGGGTCGCTCTACTTCCACTTCCCGCAGGGGAAGGAGGCGCTCGGCGAGCGGGCCGTCGACCTCGCCGCGGCCCGATTCCGCTCCCTGCTGGCCGACGCCGAGTTGGAGTCGGCCGGCCCGGACGAGGTGATCCACCGCGTGATCGACGTGCTGGCGGGGCTCCTGGAGGAAAGCGACTTCCAACTGGGCTGCCCGGTCTCCGTGGTGACGCTGGAGATGGGCGCGCAGAGCGAGCGGCTGCGTACCGCCTGCGGGAACGCCTTCGAATCCTGGATCTCCCCGGTCGCCGAGTACCTCGTCGGGCTCGGCCGGTCCGAGGAGGCGGCCCGGACGCTGGCGACGGCCGTGGTGAGCGCCGTCGAGGGCGCGATGATCGTCTCTCGGGCACAGCGGTCGGTGGAGCCGTTGCGCCGTACCGCCCAGGTGCTCGCCGGGCTGCTGGACCAGCGCGCACCGGTGACGGAGGCGGTGTGAGCACGCCCGGCCGGCACGCCCTGGTCTTCGGGGCGAGCGGCCTCGTCGGGCGGCACCTCGTCCGCACGCTCGGCCGCGCCGGCGTACGCGTCAGCACGGCCAACCGCGGCCCCGAGGCGTACCGCCGGCTCACCCGCTGGCTCACCGACCACGGCCACGCGCACCCGCCCGTCGATCTCCGGGTCGACTTCGGGGCGCGCCCGCTGCTGTCGGGTGACGCGGCCGCGTGGGAGGACGTCACCGAGGTCTACAACTGCGCGGGCGCCTACCGGTTCGGGATGTCGGCCGAGGAGGCGCGCCGCGCCAACGTCGGGAGTGTCCGCGCCATCGTCGATTTCGCGGCGGGCCTTCCCCGGCTGCGCCGGCTCGTGCACGTCTCCGGTTACCGGGTGGGCGGGCAGGATCCGGGGCTGGTCCCGTGGAGCGACGAGCGGAGGCGGGACACGTACCGGGCCCTGGGCGCGTACGAGGCGTCGAAGGTCGAGTCCGACGCCGTCTTCCAGGCCGAGGCGGACCGGCTGGGCGTCCCGTGGTCCATCGTGAACCCGTCCAGCGTGATCGGCGACAGCGCCACCGGCGAGTCCGACCAGCAACTGGGTCTCGCGTCGAACCTCAAGGAGCTCTGGCGGGGCAGCATGGCGGCGCTGCCCGGGAACGCGAGCACGTTCGTCCCCGTGGTGCCGGTCGACTACCTCGCCCGGTTCATGACGCTGCTGCCGTTGGACGCGGCGAGCAGGGGTGGCGCGTACTGGGTGCTCGACGACGCGACCCCCGCCCTGCCCGACCTGCTCGCGCTGGTCGGCACGCACTACGGCGTGCGGGTTCCCCGTACCCGGGTCCCGGTCGGGCTCGTCAAGCGCCTGCCACCGGTGCTCACCAGGGCCGATCCGGAGACGCTGACGTTCCTGTCGAGCGATCGCTACCCGACGGACTCCGCCAACGCCTTCGCCGCCCGGCACGGCCTCGCCATGCCCGACACCACCGCGTCGATCCTGCGCTGGGCCGACCACCTCGCGGCCCACCGCTTCGGCGACGCCCCGGCCGCCGACCGGCGGTTCACCACCCCGGCCGGCGTACGGACCTTCGAGCTGGGCGAGCCGGACGCCGCCACGGTGGTCCTGCCGGGCCTGCCGGTCAGCGCCGACACCTGGGCGCCGGTCGTCGCGGCGCTGGGCAGGGCCCGCGCCGTGGACCTGCCCGGGCTGGGCCTGAGCGCCGGCCGGCGCGCCGACTGGCCGGGCTGGTTGGCCGCGCTGGTCACCGGGACCGGCGCCCGCCACCTGGTGGGCCACTCCGTCGGTGCCGCCGCCGCGCTGGCGGCCGCGGCGGCCCACCCCGGGTCGGTGGAGCGGCTCACGCTCGTCTCGCCGTTCTTCCTCCAGGCGCGGACGGGTGGCGTCGCGCGCTGGGCGCCGCTGAGCCGGTGGTACCTGCGCCGGGTCGACGCCGACGCCCTGGCGCGACGGCTCACCGGCGACGCGAACCGCGCCGACCAGCTCGCGTCCACCGTGGCCGACCTGCGTCGCGGCGAGGTCGCGACCAACGTCGCCCGGCTGCTGGCCGATGCCGCACGCGAACGCTGGCGCGAGGACCTCCGGTCCGAGCTGCGGCGGTATCCGGGGCCGGTGCACGTGGTCGTGGGCGGCGACGACCCGCTCACCCCCGAGGCGCGGGCGCTGCTGGAGGCGCGGCCCCGGACCGTCGTGACGGTCGTCGCGGGCGCCGGTCACCATCCCCAGTTGACACACCCGGCGGACCTCGCTCGGGCCATCTCGGGATCGCCGACATAAACTGGCCGGCGAACCGTCACCCGGCCCACGCGGGCGCGTCCGGGGTGGCTGTGATCAGGGCAGCTCACCCGCGACATGCGGGCGTGGCTTCTTTCACCCCGTGACCGACCGGCGTACCGTGTTGCGAGGACGCCCGGGTGGTCGGCTCGTGGCGTGGGGCCAACGACGCGGGACGGAGGCAACGCGATGCGCCCAGTACGCTTCGTCGCCCTCTCCGAGGACGGTCAGGCCATGGTGCTCGCCGACGAGGTGGGCCGCCTTCTCGCCCTACCCATCGACGAGCGCGTGTCGCAGGTGCTGCACGCCGAGCCGGGCGCGCCCGCGCTCAGCGTCGCCACCGCGAGCACCGACCCGCACCCCTCCCTGTCCCCGCGGGACATCCAGGCCCGCATCCGCGCCGGCGAGTCCGCCGAGGACGTCGCCCGGATCGCGGGCGTACCGGTCGACCGGGTGCTCCGCTACGCCGGACCGGTCCTGCAGGAGCGGGCGATGCTCGCCCAGCACGCCCGGCGTACCCGGCTGAAGTCCTCCGAGCAGAACACCCCGCTCGCCGAGATCGTGGACGGCCGGCTGGCCCAGCACGGCATCGACACGGAGAAGATCTCCTGGGACGCCTACCGGCGGGACGACGGCACCTGGCGGATCATCGCCACCTGGCCGTCGGGCAAAGCCACCGCGCAGGCCGTCTGGGACCTCGACAAGACCCGGCAGACGGTGTCGCCGCACGACGACATGGCGCAGTACCTCTGCGCCGAGCGGCCCACGCCCATCCTCGGGCAGGAGCCGCCGGCCGCCGAGCGCGGCGGCGGGCACGCGCTGCCCGGCCCCTCGCGCGGCGAGCCGAGCCGGGGCGGACACGGCCTGCCGGCCGCCGCGCCCGAACCGCGTCCGGGGCGGGATCCGATCCGCGCCGGCCGGGACGCGCTGCTCGCCTCGCTCGACCGGCCGCTCGGGTCGGCCGCGGGCCGCGGTCTCGAACCGGCGGCCCCCGCCGCGCACGCCGGCCAGGAGGCGCCGCGCCAGCGGGCCGTCTCGGGTGGCGCCGCGGCGCTGCTCGGCGGCGGCCAGGGCTCGGCCTTCGACGACGACGCCGACACCCCGAAGGAAGTGCCGGCCGTACCGTCGCTGGCGGTGCTGCGTCCTCGCCGGACGACCCCCGCGCCCGGCGAGGGCGGCGAGTCCGGCGGCAAGCCGCGCAAGCGGCTGCCGAGCTGGGACGACGTCCTCTTCGGCAGCGGGCCGGCCGCGCGCGAGACCTCCTGAGCCAGACGCCGACCCGACCGATCGGGACCGGGTCGGCGCGGCCCGGTCAGACCGGCGGTCGATGGGCCGCGAGCTGCCGGTTCACGGCCGCGGCGATCTCGTCCAGGGAGCGATCGAACGACTGCCCGGAGATCACGATTGGCGTACCGAACCGGGCCAGGTTGCTCCGCGTCTCCTGACGCAGCCACGGCCGTACCTGCCGGAGCACGGCCGCCGGATCGACCGGAAAGATCAGCAGGACCGGCACGTGCGCGGATCCGCGCGGGTTGACGCCCGGCCGGACGGCGGCGACCTCCGGCCAGGCCAGCCGCACGCCCATGAACGGCAGTCGGATCCCGTCGGCGCCGATCGCGACGACGGGTACGCGAAAGAGCGTACTGGCGACGACGGGGTAGCCGAAGATCCCGCAGATCAGCCCACCGAAGATCGTAATCAACCAGCCGGCCACGCCGGTCTCGATCAGACCCAGCCCGATGACGATGACGCCGAGCAGCAGGAGCATCAGGTACGGCAGGTTCGGTCGGACACGGACGAGCACCGGCAACTCCCTGGTCGGTCAGGCGAAGATCATAATCGGTCGCCCCGGGCGCTGGGAGCCCCTCGACGGGCGTGGCAGGGTGGGGATCATGGAATACACCAACCTGGGACGTACCGGCCTGTCCGTGAGCCGGCTCTGCCTCGGCACGATGAACTTCGGGCCGCACACCACCGAGCCGGACAGCTTCGCGATCATGGACCGCGCGCTGGAGCAGGGCGTCAACTTCTTCGACACCGCCAACGTGTACGGCCGGCAGCTGGGCGAGGGCGTCACCGAGCAGATCATCGGTCGCTGGTTCGCCCAGGGCGACCGGCGGGAGAAGGTCGTCCTCGCCACGAAGGTGTACGGCCGGATGGGCGACTGGCCGAACGAGCGCGGCCTCTCGGCCCGGCACATCGTCCGCTCCTGCGAGGACTCGCTGCGGCGGCTGCGGACCGACTGGATCGACCTCTTCCAGATGCACCACATCTCCCGGGAGACCCCGTGGGAGGAGATCTGGCAGGCCATGGAGACGCTGGTCGCCCAGGGCAAGGTGCTCTACGTCGGCTCGTCGAACTTCGCCGGCTGGCACCTGGCCGCCGCCCAGGAGTCGGCCGCGCGCCGCAACTTCCTCGGGCTCGTCTCGGAGCAGTGCATCTACAACCTGCTCACCCGCCACGTGGAGCTGGAGGTGGTGCCGGCCGCGCAGCGGTACGGCATCGGCATCATCCCCTGGTCGCCGTTGCAGGGCGGGCTGCTCGGCGGGGCGATCCGCAAGCTGGCCGAGGGCGCGGCGGGCCGGATCACCAGCGGGTCGGAGGCGCTGGCCACGCACCGGGAGACGATCGAGGCGTACGAGAAGTTCTGCGGCGAACTCGGCCATGACCCGGCCGACGTGGCGCTGGCCTGGTTGCTGTCCCGCCCCGGCGTGACCGCGCCGATCATCGGTCCGCGTACGGTCGCGCAGTTCGACGCGACGCTGGGCGCGCTCACCGTGGACCTCTCCGAGGCGTCCCTGGCCCGGCTGGACGAGCTGTTCCCGCCGATCGGCAAGGGCGGCCCCGGCCCGGAGGCGTGGGCCTGGTAGCGGGGCCCCGTGCCGGCGCCGCCGGTCAGACCGGCCAGGCGGCGAGCCGGTGGTACAGCGGTCGGGGGCCGAGGTGGCTGCGCATCAGCACCACCTCGGTCACCGGCCAGGACGGTCCGAGATAACCGTCGAGTGTGTCCCGGTCGGCGTCGACCGCCTCGCGGGGCAGCCGGTCGCCGGGGCGGGCGAGGGTCAGGTGCGGCCGGTACGGGCGCCGGTCGTACGGCAGCCGGGCCCGGCGCAGCTCCCGGCGGACCGCGCCGTGCAGGGCACGCAGCGCGTCGACATCACCCTGGAGCCCCACCCAGAGCACGGTGAAGCGGTCCCGGCCGAACCGGCCGCCGCCTCCGAGCCGCAACCGGGGCGGCTCGGGCTCCGGGGTGGCGCCGCCGACCCCGTCCCCGACCACCTCCGGTCCGACCACCGTGCCCGGCCCGAACGGGTCGCCCGGCGCCTCGGCGGCACCCGGACGGCCCGGCCGTCGGGCGTCCGCCCGGCGCGGTCGGCGCGGCGGCCGGCGCCAGGTCGCGGCGGCCCGACCGAGCGCCGCCTCGACGTCGGGTAGCCGTTCCTCCTCGACCTCGCCGAGGAAGGCGAGGGTGACGTGACAGGTCTCGCGGGCGGCCAGCCGGACGTTGACCCCGGCGGCGGCCAACTCGCCGATCCGCATCCGGTCGACCTGGGCGGTGAGGTCGTCGAGCGCCTCGGGCGACGGATGGATCGCCACGAACAGCCTCATCCGGCCACCGCCGTACGAACGCGGTGACGCGGCCCGGTCGCGGTCACCGGTACCGCCGCTCGCCGGAGCCGGTGGGCAGCACCATCCCGGCGCCCTGCAACTCGCCCTCCACCCGAATCCGCTCGATCTCCAGGTCGAGTCCCTCCAGGTCGGCCAGGTGCTCGGCGACGCCCAGACAGCGGCTGGCCAGCCGGAGCCGCTCGTCGTACGCCCGGAGGATCGCCTGGTGCCAGACCCCGGCGCGGCTGGATTCGCCGAGCCGCTGCCCACCGAGGCGGCGCAGCTCGGCGGCGATCTGCTCGATGGAGGCCCGGTCCGTCCGGTCGAACTCGGCCAGGTCGGCGTCCGCGATGCGCAGCTCCGCGGCGAGGGCGCGACCGAGCCGGCTGACGGTACGCCGGTCGCTTCGCCGCCGCCGCCATCGCGCGTACCGCCGCACGGCCCGGTCGACCAGTTCGTCCGCGCAGATGATCGCGGCCAGGACGGCAGGTAGACACAGCACACCGAGAAGCGCCAACGCCAGCACGAGCGCGTGCGAGACCGCCACGTCCTTTGACGCTAGGCGGCGCGGCGGGCCCTCGCCACCGATTTCGTCCTCCCGGACCGCCGCCCGTCACCGCGACCCCGTCACCGCGACCCCGTCACCCCCGCCGCTGACCGACGATTTTTTTTGTCTTGACAGAATGAGTTGTCGGTGCGAGGGTATTGGCATGTTCGACATCGCAGTGATCGAGGACCCGGCGGCGGCCGAGGCGTCGCTGGACCCGACGCGGGCCCGGCTGCTCGCCGCGCTCGCCGAGCCGGCCTCGGCAACGATGCTCGCCACCCGGGTCGGCCTGGCCCGGCAGAAGGTCAACTACCACCTTCGGGCGCTGGAGCAGCACGGCCTGATCGAGCTGGTCGAGGAGCGCCGCAGGGGCAACGTGACCGAGCGGGTCATGCGCGCCACCGCCGCGTCGTACGTGATCTCGCCGCTCGCCCTGGCCGCCGTACGCCCGGACCCGGCGCGGACGCCGGACCGGCTCTCGGCGCGGTGGCTGCTGGCGGTCTCCGCCCGGCTCGTCCAGGACGTCGGCGCGCTCATCACGGCCGCCGACCGGGCCCGCAAGCGCGTGGCGACCTTCACGATCGACGCCGACATCCGGTTCGCCTCCGCGGCCGACCGGGCCGCGTTCACCGACGAACTCGCGGCCACCGTCACCCGCCTCGTCGGCAAGTACCACGACGAGCGGACCACCGGCGGGCGCGCGCACCGGGTGGTGCTCGCCCTGCACCCCAGCCTCAACCCCCCGACCGGCACCACCGAATCCGAGGAGTCCTGACATGACCACCATGACCAGCCCCGCCGTCGGCCACACGTACCCGGTCGAGCGGGCCTCCGCGACCACCGTCACCCGCACGCGGCGCCGGCGGCGCGCCCGGGCCGTCGGCGTCGCGGTGGCGGCGAGCAGCCTGCTCTACCTCGGCGCCCGGGCGCTCGGGACGGACTTCGTCCTCACCGACCCCGGCGCCACCGAGCCGCACCCGCTGATCCTGCCCGAGATCGCCGTCTTCGCCCTCGTCTTCGGGCTGCTCGGCTGGGGCTCCCTCGCCCTGCTGGAACGGCTCACCCGGCACGCCCGGACCGTGTGGAGCGTGCTCGCCGGTACGGTGCTGGTGGCCTCCTTCATCCCGGTCTTCATCGAGCGGGCCACGGTGGACACCCGGATCATGCTCTGCCTGATCCACGTCGCGGTCGCGGCGGCGCTGCTGCCGATGCTCCGGCACCGCGCCCCGACCCGCGCCCGCTGACCCCGCCCCTCAGCTGCCCGCACCATTTCCGTCAACAGGTACAGAGACACAGAAAGAGGCCACGTCATGGGACACCCGTTCGAGCTGAGCAAGGAAATCGAACTGCCCGCCACGCCGGAGCAGGTCTGGGCGGCGATCGCCACGGGTCCGGGCATCGACTCCTGGTTCATGGGCCGCAGCGAGGTCGAGGCCGGCGAGGGCAACCGGACCCGGTTCACCATGGCCGGTCACACCGAGGAGTCGACGGTGACGGCCTGGGAGCCCGGCAAGCGGTTCGCGCACCGTACCGATCCGGGACCGGACGGCACCTTCATGGCGATGGAGTACCTCATCGAGGGGCGCGACCAGGGCGCGACCGTGCTGCGGCTGGTGCAGAGCGGCGTCCTCGGGGACAACTGGGAGACCGAGTACGAGGCCATGCAGATCGGCTGGAACATGTACCTGGAGACGCTGGCGGCGTACCTGGCGCACTTCCCCGGCCGTACCGGTATCCCCGTCTCGGCGTTCCGGCCCGGCGCCGGCGATCCGGACCAGGTCTGGGCGGCCGTGGCCGGCGCGTTCGGCGTCACCGGCCCGGTGACCGAGGGCGCGCCGGCCCGGCTCGAACTGCCGGGGCTCGCGCCGGTCGAGGGGGTGGTGGACCTCGCCGGGCTGCCGACCTACTTCGGCGTACGCACCCCGGACGCGCTCTACCGGTTCATCCACTCCGGTACGGACCGGGGCAACGTGCTGGTCCTCGGGCACCACATCTTCGCCGCCGACGCGGACCCGGCGGGCACCGAGCGGGCCTGGCAGGAGTGGCTGAACGGACTGCCGATCGGCTGACCGGCCGGGGCCGCGAGCCCGAGGCGGGTTACGCCCTAAGCCCCGCGCGGAAAACCGGCCGGCGACACAGCCGGAAGCGACCCAGCGGAAGCGGAAAGGCGGCCCGCCCACCCCGTCGAGGGCGGGGCGACCGGCTACCACGTCTACCGCAACGGCACCCGGGTCACCTCGTCCCCGGTCGG
>NZ_JBFAPK010000075.1:0-5944 GCF_040676675.1 Micromonospora sp. NPDC049559
TCGCGCACCCCCGCCCCCGCGATCTAGGGCAAATCCACGTGATTGGAGATCATTTCACGAGGATTTGCCCTAGATCGGCGGGGAGTGGGGGGCGGTTACTTCACCGCGCCGGTGGTGAGGCCGGACTGGATCTGCCGCTGGAAGATCGCGTACACGACGATCATCGGCAGGATCGCGATGGTCAGCGCGGCGAAGAGGCCGGACCAGTCGGCCTCGTAGCCGGCGTTGACCGAGATGTCCGCGATGCCCTGGGTCAGCACCCACTTGTCCTTGGCATTCGAGAGCAGCACCAGCGGGAGCTGGTACTGGCCCCACTGCCCGATCACATTGAAGATCGCGACGCTCACCAGGCCCGGCTTGGCCATCGGCATCATCACCTGGAAGAAGAGCCGGGTGTGCGAGCAGCCGTCGATCATGCCGGCCTCCGCCACCGAACTCGGCAGTGTCTTGAAGAACGCGGCCAGAAAGAAGATCGTGAACGGCAGCGAGTACGCGATGTAGACCAGGATCAGGCCGGTGTGCGTGTCGAGCAGGCCCAGGTTCTTCACCACGAAGAAGAGCGGCACCAGCGCCAGGAAGACCGGGAAGGCCAGCCCGGAGACGAAGAGGAAGTAGATCAGCCGGTTACCGATGAACTTGTACCGGGCCAGGACGTACGCGGCCATCGAGCCGAGCAGCATGGTGCCGAAGGTGCTCAGCCCCACGACGATCACGCTGTTGATGAAGTACCGGCCGACGTGCGCCTTGGTCCACGCCCGGCTCCAGTTCTCCCAGCGCAGCTCGGCCGGGAGCGTCCACGGGCTGCTGAAGATCTCCGTGGTGTTCTTGAACGAGGCCAGGAAGGTCCAGAGGATCGGCGCGATCACGACGATCGCCCAGACGACGAGCGCCACGTGCCCGAAGGCCGCCAGCACCCCCGCCTCGGACCGCCGTCCCCGGCCGCGCCGACCGCCACGCTCGGCGCGACCGCTCTCCCCGCCGGCCCCGGGCCGGTCGGTCTTCGTCATGGTGGTCATCTGCGTCCCCATCAGTACTCGACGCTTTCTCGCCGCGACACCCGCAGCGTCAGCGCCGCGAACGTGATGGTCAGGAAGAAGAGCGCCACACCCATCGCGGAGGCGTAGCCATACCGGCCGTAGGTGAAGGCGTTGCGGTAGATCTCCATCGCCAGCACCGTGGTGGCCCCGTCCGGGCCGCCGCTGTCGACCGAGAGCACCGAGACGATCGCGAAGCAGTCGAAGGCGGCGATGCCGAGGTAGACCCAGGCGACCTGGAGGGTGTCCCAGAGCAGCGGCAGCGTCACCCGGAAGAAGAGCGTGATCCGGGTGGCCCCGTCCATCTCGGCGGCCTCGTAGATCTCGGCGGGGATGGAGGCCATCCCCGCCGAGAACAGCACCACGTAGAAGCCAACCGCCTGCCAGACCAGCACCCCGATGATCGACCAGAGCGCCAGGTTGGGGTTGACCAGCCACAGGACCGGATCGAAGCCGAGCTTCATGAGCACGCCGTCGATCAGGCCGGACTCGTTCGGTCGGTAGACCGTCTGGAACAGCACCGCGATGATCGCCACCGCGAGCACCTGGGGGAAGAAGAACACCACCCGGTAGAAGGGCGACCCCCACACCCCTCGCCGCTGGCCGCCGCTGCTCTTGCCGCCCACGTTGAGCAGGAAGGCGAAGAAGAGCGCGATGGCGATCGTGATCAGCGGCAGGGCAAGCAGCAGGATGGCGTGGTGTTCGACCGCCTTCCAGAAGCTGTTGTCGTGCAACAGCCGCTGGTAGTTGGCGAACCCGATCCAGCGCGGGGCGGAGAAGCCCTTCCAGTCCGTCATCGACAGCTGGAACGCCTGCACGTACGGCGCGATCACGAAGACCACGTACAACGCCACCGGGGCGGCCAGGAAGCCGACCACGAACGGATACTTGCCGTGCCGCATGACCCTACGCTCCGATCAGCGCTTGAACTTCGTGACGGACGAGTCCTTCTTGATGGTGTCCGCCACCTTCTGGATCCGCTCGACGTACGCGTCGGCGTTGATCCGGCCGAACATCAGCTCGTTGGTGGCGGTGCGCGCCTCCTTGTCCAGCTCCTTGTACCAGCCGTCGAAGAAGAGGTTCACCACGTTCTGCCCCGCGGCCTTGAGCGCGCCCTGGGAGCTGGCGACGCCGGGCGGGAAGGCGTACCCGGCGCTGCCGGAGGGGACCACCGTAGCCGACTTGACCACCTCGGTGAAGCCCTTCGCCCCGGCGGTGGAGAGCATCTGGCGCAGGTACTCCATGCCGCCGCGCGGGTTCTTGCTCTTGGCCGAGACGAAGTAGCCCTCGGCCGCGGTGGCCCGTACGGTCTCGACCGGCATCTTGTCCGTCGCGGTCAGGCTCGGGATCGGCATCAGCTGGTACTCGAAGCCGGGCGGGGTGTCCTTGGACTGCTCGTTCTCCAGCCAGTCACCGCTGGGGTAGATGGCCAGCTTGTACTGGTTCTGCTGGAGCTGGACGTCGGTGTGCTTGAGCCCCTCGAAGCTCTTGCTGCTGTACTTCGCGCCGACCTCGGCCCAGGCGGCGGCGGCCTGCTTGACCGCGTCGGCCTTCCAGGCCCCGTCCTCGAGGTTGTCGATGTTCTTCAGCACGTCCGGCCCGCCAATCTTGGCGGCGTGCGTGAGGATGACGTTCCACATGTAGTACGCGGCGTTGGCGCCCGCGTAGCCGAACGGCACGATCCCCTTGGCCTTGATGTTGTCGAGCAGCTTGAGGAAGTCGGCCCAGGTCTTCGGGGCCGTCCAGCCGTTGTCCTTGAAGAGCTTGCCCGAGTACCAGAGCCCGAAGACGGTGGAGACGTAGTACAGCACGTACGGCTTGCCGTTGAACGAGCCGACGTCGACGGTGCCGGGCACCACGGTGTCCTTGACCTTCTTCGAGGGGTCGTCGACCGACGGCGCGTCCCAGAGCTCGGTCAGGTCCTGCAGCTGGCCGTCGGCGACCAGCGCGCCGAAGTCCAGCGACTTCTCGCCGGAGTTGTTGACGACCTCCGGCGGCTGCCCGGAGGCGAACCGCGGCTGGAGCACCGTCGAGATGGCCTGGCTGGCCTGGTGCTTGATCTCCGCCTTCGGGAACGCCTTCTTGTAGAGCGGCTCGTGCACGTCGGTGGCGTACTTGTCGCCGTACCCGCCGTTGAAGATGATCACCTCCAGCGGCGCGTCCTCCTTGACGCCGAGCGGGTTCTTCTCGCTCTTCGTGCCGGTCGCCTGGTCGCCGCCGTCCGAGTCGTCGCCGCTCGTGGCGCAGGCGCTGAGCAGGCCCGCCGCGGGGGTGGCGAGCAGACCGACGGCCGCGGCGCGGGTGAGCAGGGTACGGCGGTTCGTCGCCGAGCCGAGGGCGGCCGGGACCGGCGGCTGCGCGGCGTCCGGCCTGCTGTCGGGGGTAACGGACATCTCTGTCTCCTCGGTTGGAATCGGGTCAGGCGCTGCGCCGGATGCGACCGGCGTAGCGCGATTCAAGGGCGTGGTTGTGCTCGTCCCCACCGGGGACGTTCGCCGAGAGGTAGCTCGGTGCGGCCTCTCCGGCGAGGTGGAACCGTCGTACGACCTCGGCGGTCGGCAACTGCGCCAGCAGTGCCGTGGTGACCGGGGAGGCCGCACAGACCCGGGCCGGACCGGTGGTGCCGTCCGACAGACCCCTTACCGCGCCACCGCCTTGCAGCGGCAGCGGGCGGACCGCCTCGGCGTACCCGCAGGCGCTGATCACGACGCCCCCTTCGCGGCCTTGTGCCCGTCGACGGCCTGAGCGGTGCGCTGGAAGGCCGCGTGCGCCCGGTCGTGGGTACGCTGCGCGACCGCGACGTAGAGCAGGTCGAGCACGACCAGCTGCGGGTGCCGGGCGGAGAGCGCGTCCGGCCGGAAGGTGGTCGCCTGGGTGGCGGTGACCAGCACGATGTCGGCCAGCTCCGCCAGCGGCGAGCGCGGGAAGCTGGTCAGCGCGACCGTGGTGGCGCCGTGGCTGCCCGCCTCGGCGAGCATCTCGATCGTCTCGCGGGTCTGCCCGCTGTGCGAGATGCCGACCGCGACGTCGCCGGGGCGTTGCAGCGCCGCGCTGGCGAGCCCGTTGTGCACGTCGGTCCAGGCCCAGGCGGCGACCCCGATCCGGTGCAGGCTGAACTGGAGCTCCTCGCCGACCAGGGCGCTGCCGCTGGCGCCGAAAATGTTGACCCGGGAGGCGCCGGCGATGGCGTCGGCCGCCCGCTCCACCTCGCCGAGGTCGAGCAGGGTGGCGGTGTCGTGCATGGCCTGGGTGTCGGCGGCCATTATCTGGCCGAGCACCCGGTCGAGCGGGTCGCCGGGCTGGATCTCGCGTCCGATGTCGACGGACCAGCCCGCGGAGCGGACCCGGCCGGTCTCGGCGGCGATGGCGAGCCGCAGCCCGGCGTACCCCTCGAAGCCGAGCGCCCGGCAGAAGCGGGTGATGGTGGCCGGGGAGGTGCCGCTGCGCTCGGCGAGCTCCACGATGGTGGCCCGGGCGGCGCCCTCGGGGTCGCTGAGCACCTGTTCCGCGACGCGCTGCAGGGCCCCGGTGAACTCGGGCAGCCGGGCGCGGACGCGCGCGAGGACGCCGTCCCCCGGTACGACGATGACGCTCCGCCGGTTGAGCGCGTCGGCGTCGGCCACCGCGGTCCCCGCGGTGGCGTCCACCTCGTGATCAACCATTGGACGCCCCTTCGGAAAAGACTGTTAACTGTTAGTGGTAAAAGTTCTTACTAGCGGCCCCCTCCTGTCAAGACCGTGGGCGAAGTTTTCAAACTGTTACCTGCCGACGGTGCCTCGCGGCCCTCGACCCCTTGCCCGACAAAGCGGCAAAGACCAGCATTGATCCCACCCCCGACGCCGAGTGATCGAGGTGTTTGCCGTCCATGCCCGAGTCGATAGTGGTTGGTCTTGATATCGGCGGTACGTCGACCCGCGCCGCGGTCTTCTCGCTCTCGGGCGAACGCCTCGGCACCGGCCGCGCCGGCGGCGGCAACCCGACCAGCCACGGCGCCGAGCAGGCGGCGGCCCAACTGCGCGCCGCGCTCGACGCGGCGCTGGTCGGGGTGGCGCCGGAACGGGCCCGCGCCGGGGTCATCGGCCTGGCCGGCCTCGGCCGGCTGCTCGCCGACCCCGCCGGCCGGGCCGCCTTCGACGCCGCCTGGCTCGCCGCCGGGCTGCGCTGCCCGTACGAGATCCACGGCGACGCCCTTATCGCGTACGCCTCCGGCAGCGCCGACCCGGCGGGGACCGTACTGATCGCGGGGACCGGTGCCATCGCCGCCCAGGTGCGCGACCTGACCCTGGACCGGATCTCCGACGGGCACGGCTGGCTGCTCGGCGACGTCGGCTCGGGCTTCTGGCTGGGTCGCGCGGCCGTCCGCCGGGCCCTGGCCGACCTGGACTGCCAGCGGGAACTGGCCCCGGTCTCGGTACGGGTCCTCACCGAGCTGCTCGGCTCGGCGAAGGTCGAGCCCCGGCACCGCGACACCGTCGACCGGCTGGTCCAGACCGTCACCCGCCGGCCGCCGCTGGAGTTGGCCGCGCTCGCACCGCTGGTCGTCGCGGCGTACGCCGACGGCGACGAGGCCGCCCGGGAGATCCTGACCGAGGCGGCCGGGCACCTGGCCGGCAGCGTGGCCCGGATCCGCCCGGCGGGCGACACCAGTCCCGTGGTCCTCGGCGGTGGCCTGCTCACCGGGGACACCCCGCTGGCCGGCGCGGTCCGTACCGCGCTGGCCCGGCGCTGGCCCGACGCGCCGTTGCGCACCGCCGGCGACGGTGCCGCCGCGGCCGCCTGGCTCGCCGCCCGGTCGCTGCCCGAGGTGACCGATCCGGCGGTGCTGCACGACCGGCTGCTCGCCACCTCGTCGATCTAGGGCAAATCCACGGGGGTGGGGATGGGCGGGGGGGGGGTTTGCCGGGGTGCAG
>NZ_JBFAPK010000076.1:0-5739 GCF_040676675.1 Micromonospora sp. NPDC049559
CGACCCGCTTGGCCCGGGCCACCATGAGGTTGTTCATGGCGGCCTCACCCTCGTGGTGGGCGGCGGCGCCGAGCTGCGGGTCGATCGCGCGTCCGCAAAGCACCGCTTTGCGCCGGCCACAACTCCATGATCGACAGGGTCGGACGGGGTGGGTGGGGAGCGGGGGTCAGCAGTACTGGGCCTGCTTGCTGATCACTCGGTACGGGCAGTCGGCGTACTCGCTGAGGATCAGCACCGCCTCGCGGTTGCGGGAGGTCTCCCTCGGGATCACCTCGTCGGGCGGGTAGAAGCCGCCGCCACCGGAGGAGCCGGGGTACATCTCGAAGGTGTACGCGAAGATCTTGTGCGTCGCCCAGAGCCAGTCCAGGCTGTCACCGTCGGTGATGTAGAGGTCGGACGACTGCTCGGGGGTGTACCCGTTCGTCGCCGCCATCTGCCGGCCGAGCGTGGCGAAGGTGTTGTACTGGTCGGTGTTCATGCCGGTGGCGGTGTTCGCGGTGGTGTAGCCGTACGGCCAGAGCACCAGCTGCGAGTACGTGTGGAAGTCGATGTTCGCCTTGATCTGCTGCACCCCGCCGACGACCCGGCCGTTGACGAAGTTGCGCAGCGCCTGCGTCTCGGGCGCGGAGAAGGCCGACGGGCCCCGGTAGGTCTCCGACGAGGTCGAGCCGGACGAGCCGCCGCAGCAGCCCCAGTTGTAGCCCCAGTTGCGGTTGAGATCGGTGCCCACGTACGTCGAGCCGCTGTTCGGCTGCCGGTTCTTGCGCCAGGACCGGTAGCTGCCGGTGGCGATGTCGTACTCGCTGCCGTCCGGGTTCACCGTCGGGACGATCCAGATCTCGCGGGTGTTGACGATGTTCGTGATCCGCGAGTCCGAGCCGTAGCCGTCGGTGAAGAGGTTGAGCAGGTAGATCGCCATCTCCACGGTGAGGTGCTCCCGGGCGTGCTGCTGGGAGTTGAAGAGGATCTCCGGCTCGTTCTCGTCGGTACCGACGTTGTCGGAGATCTTGACGACCGGCAGGTCCCGACCCTGGTACGAGCTGCCGATGCTGGACTTGCGGGCGATCGACGGGTGGTCGGCGACCACCTGGTTGATCACCGCGGTCAGCTCGGCGTAGTTGTGGTACCCCGAGTCCGCGCTCGGGAAGTCGAAGGTGCCGACGTCACCGGCCGCCCGCGCGGGCGGTGCCGGTACGGCCTCCAACTGGAAGCCGAGCGCGCCGATCGCCTTCGCCTCGGCGGCGGTCGCGGTCACGTGCAGCACGCCGTGCTCGACACCGTCGATCGAGGCGCCGGTGCGGGCGACCGCGTTGCGGTCGTCGAGCGTACGCGGGCCGAGAACCCGGTACTCGGTGGCGGGCGACTCGGCGGCGGACCCGGCGCCCGGCGCCGGTGCCGGGTCGGCGGAGACCGGGGCGCTCGCGGTCGCGAGCAGCCCGATCGCCAGCGTGGCCGCGAGGATCAGCCTGCGGCGCGGGGTCGGTGGCCGGCCGGTACGCCGGTACGGGGGGACACGCAAGGACATGCCAACCTCCTGGGGGCGCGGAGGGTTCCCGCGACGTAGTGGACGCCGCACCCTCCGTCGGACCGTTATATCAATGCCGGTCACTGCAAGCCCCATGCCAACGTGGTCGTCATGTCGGCAAAGACTTTCTGCACTTCTAGATCTGGCGAAAGTTCCTGCCGGACGGGATAGTGGCGGGCAGGACATCTCCCACCCCCGGACCAGCGGAGCTTCCACATGGCCAGACCTCGCGCCGGCACGGTCGCCCTCGTCGGCGTCACCGCGCTCGCCCTCTTCGGTACCGGCACCCCCGCCCTCGCCGGACCCGCCACCGCCGCACCGGCCGCCGCCAAGACCGGTGCCCACGTCACGCACGACGAGCAGATCACCTACCAGGACTGGTCCAGCTACGCCGACTGGCGCGGCGGTACCCACCGCGGCACGGTCGCCGTCCCCGGCGTCCGCACCGGCATCACCCTGCTGCGCCCCGCCGGCACCACCGACTACGCCGACCCGCACACCGGCGTCACCAGGAGCTGGCAGTACGCCACCTGGACCTCGCCGGTCACCCAGGTCGGCTTCGACGCCAGCGAGCTGGTCGCCTCCTGGAACGCCGAGACCCCCGCCGGCACCTGGATCCAGATCGAGCTGCAGGGCACCTACAACACCGGCACCCAGACCCCCTGGTACGTGATGGGCCGCTGGGCCTCCGGCGACCAGGACATCAAGCGCACCAGCGTGAACCGCCAGGGCGACCCGTACTCGACGATCTGGACCGACACGTTCTCCATCGACGACGTGACGGCCGGCGTGATGCTGCGGGCGTACCAGCTGCGGGTCACCCTCTACCGGGCGCCGGGCCAGCTGCGCGGGCCGCGGGTCTGGATGCTCGGCGCGATGAGCTCGTACGTCCCGGACCGGTTCACCGTCACCCCGAGCGCGGGCCACATCGCCTGGGGCACCGAGCTGCCGGTGCCGCGCTACTCGCAGAACGTCCACGCCGGCCACTACCCGGAGTACGACGGCGGCGGCGAGGCCTGGTGCTCACCCACCTCCACCGAGATGGTCGTCGAGTACTGGGGCCGGAAGCCGAGCGCGGCGGAGACCGCCTGGGTCGACCCGACGTACCCCGACCCGACCGTGAACCACGCCGCCCGGATGACGTACGACTACACGTACGACGGCGCCGGCAACTGGCCGTTCAACACCGCGTACGCCGCGTCCTACCCCGGGCTCGACGCGAGGGTCACCCGGCTGCACTCCCTCGACGAGGTCGAGCGCTTCATCAAGGCCGGCATCCCCGTGGTAACCAGCCAGTCGTTCCTCGCCAGCGAGCTGGACGGCGCCAACTACGGCACCTCCGGGCACCTCTTCGTCGTGGTCGGCTTCACCGCGAACGGCGACGTCATCGTCAACGACCCGGCCTCGTCCTCCAACGACGTCGTCCGCAACGTCTACTCGCGTGCCCAGTTCGAGCAGATCTGGCTGCGTACCAAGCGCGTCAACGCCAGCGGCGGGATCTCCGGCGGCTCGGGCGGCATCGCGTACCTGATCAAGCCGTGGTGGAAGCCCTGGCCGCAGGTGGCCGGCTCGACCAACTGGTAACGTCCCCGCACCGCCGGCCGCGTGCACCGCGGCCGGCGCGCCAGGCCCGGCGGGCCTGGCCCGGTCAATGGCGCCCGGGCCAGGCCTGTCCGCTCCTCCGCAAGGCTCAGCCCGGCGGCCGAGCCGTCCGTGCCGGCGGCCGAACCGCCGACCCGGGCCGAACCGCCGTCACAGCACCGACGGCAGGTTCCACTGCTTGTCGGCGCCGGTGACCTTGTCGATGGTCGGGCCGAGCGTCGGCTGCACGATGGTCTTCTTGATCACCCAGTTGGTGGCGATCAGCTGTCGGCCGCTCGCCGTCGCGTACCGGGCGGTCGCCCAGTTCCGCGCCCCGACGCTGCGGACGCTGGTGAGCTTGTAGGCGCGGGCGAACTCGCTCATCTTCCGCAGGAACGTGGCGACCTTGCGGAGCAGGTTCGCCAGCCGCAGCGCCACCGCCGCCGCCCGGGTACCGGCCAGCCCGGCCTCGACCGCGCCCGCCGCCGCACCGGCCGCGACCGAGGCACCGAGCGTGATCCACGCCGAGGCGAGCGCCACGATGATGGTGACGATCAACCACGCGATCAGCTCGCGGACGATCTGCTCGACCAGGTCCTGCGCCTGCCGCGCCCCCTCGGCCGAGCCCTCCAGCAGCTGCGCGGTCCCCTCGAAGTGGTCGGAGATCTCGCTGAGCGACTGGTTGAGCTTGGTCATCTCCTCGTTGAAGGCCTCCGCCGCCTCGCCCTCCCAGTAGGAGAGCAGGTCGGTACGGGCGCCCAGCTCGTCGGCCGCGAGCCCGTCCACCTTCGCCGCCGCGTCCCGCCAGGCCCGCGCCTTCTCGGCCAACCCGTCCGGGTCGCCGGTGACCTGGTCCAACGGGTGGGCCAGGAAGTCGACGATCGGCTTGATGATCGAGTACGCCTCGCCGGCCGGCCCCAGCCAGGTCTCGATCCGCTCCGCACCGCTCGGTGCCCGCATGGCTCAGCCTCCGAACCGGTTCGAGGCGGCCTGGTCAACGCCCTGGTACCCGTCGCGCAGGTCCCGGAAGAGCTTGCCCAGGTCGGTGAAGACGTCCTCGCCCGCGCGCAGCACGTCCAGCCCGTCCGTGGTGCGCTGCTCGTACGTCTTCGCCGCGTCCCGCGACTCCGGCAGCATGCCGAAGCTGTCCTCGGTGACGTCCGCGTCGACCAGCAGCGTGCGCGTGTCGCCGAAACCGGTCCCGATCTCCTCCATCCGGTCCGCGAACCGGCTCATCGCGTCGAGATAGACCTTCACGGGTTGTGTCATGAATGCTCCTCCCCAGTGGCGCCGGGCGCCGGCCGGGGCGGACCGAGCACTTCAGCCGCCCGTTCGCCGAGACTCGGCGGCGAGCACACCAGGGCACAGGCCGAGCCGTCGGTGAAGACGACCAGGAAGCGACCCCGGCGCAGCAGACCTGCCGGCGCCTTGATCGCCCCGACGATAGCGGCTCGGGACACGTCGTGTCGGACCCTGGCCCGCTGCTGCGCCGGGCCGAACCACCGCCGCAGCCAGCCCTGCCCGGCCTGCTCGATCAGGTCGACGTCGAAAATGATCAGCCGGGTGTCGGTGACCGCGAGGTGCGGCGAGCCGGCCACGTCGACCCCCGCGTAGAGCGCGTACCCGGCGCTCTCCGGTCCGCCGGCGACCGCCCGGCCGAACGTCGCCCGCTGGAGCAGCCCGCCCGGGTGCACGCCGAGACCGATCAGGATCGTGGGGTCGAGCAGGTTCTTCAGCTCGTCGGCGACCGAGACGTCCTCGGTGGTGCCCGGGTCCTTCACCAGCGGCGACGCCACCAGCAGCCGCTCCTGCGGCGCCAGCACGGGGCGCAGTACCGGTTCGATGTGGATCGTGTAGTCCTTCGCCACCGGGCAAGGATGCCATCGTACGGATCGGCGTCGCTATCCTGTCGGGCTGAGTCGCCGAACAAATATTCTCGACCGATACCAGCGGAAAGGTTCCAACGTGCCGGATATTCGCAACCTGGAGGAGTTTGCCGAGTACGCCCACCAGCAGGTGGAGCGGGTTCAACGGATGCAGGAGGACCTGGCGAGCCAGTACGGCACCGCCGAGTCGCCGCGCGGCCTCGTCCGCGCCCGTACCGGCCCCGGTGGGGCGATCCAGGAGCTGCGGATCGACCCGAGCGCGCTGCGGCTGCCGCCGGACGAGGTCGAGGCCGAGGTCACCGCCGCGGTCAACGCGGCACAGCGGGAGTACGCCGAGCGGGCCGACGCGATCATGGCGCCGATCCTGAACCTGCGCCCGAGCGAACAGTCCATCGACGTCATGGAGGCCGGCATGCGCCGCCTCGACGCGCTCGCCGACGACCTAGACCGCCTCGCCCGCCGCGACACCTTCCGCTGACCCACCCCGTCGACCGGCGCGCCGGCGTCGGGCGAAACCCCGTTCACCGTCCTCGCGAAGCGGTGGTCGCGAGGACATCCGGGGTATTGGACCCGCCGCCCGACCGGCACGCACCACGGCCGGCGCACGACGCCGACGGTGCCACAGGAGCCCGGATCGCCCCGCCCGGCCGAAAGGTGAAGAGCAAGCCGGTCGCACCCGGCAGCGTGGTAAAGGTGGGGCCGCCGTGCCCGGCGAAGACATCAAGCCTGACGGGATTCGCCGGGCAC
>NZ_JBFAPK010000077.1:0-5721 GCF_040676675.1 Micromonospora sp. NPDC049559
GCCAGATCAACCCGGCGGCGGCTCACTGCCGCTGCGGTCGTACGCGGATATAACCACCCCCGGCCAGCCAGCATTCCGCCGAAACCGTGCCGCCGCCCACACCCAACCCACACAAACCACCCAACCAACGCAGACGACGCCACCCCACAACCCCGGACCGCGCCCCACCGCCACCCGTCACCTGAACACCAGAAGCGCTACCCGACACCGACAACGCACCCGACGTCCAGGTAACGACGCATGCACCACGCCCAGGCACCCGAAAGCACGGCACAGCCGGCAACGGGAGCACCCGTGACTGGTACGCCGGCGACGTCATAGGGGACGGATAACATCGCCGGCGTACCAGTCACGCGGGGCCGCTCCGCTCTGACGGCGAGTTCGAGTTCGTGCAGGAAGGCGCTGTCGCCGGTTGGGGTGCTCATGGGGCTCCGTCGCGTCGGTGACTTCTGGAACGGGTGGGGGGCCGCCGCGTGCCGGAGGTGGTGGCACCGTTCGCCACGATCGTCGTGGCCAACCTCCGGTACGCCGGATTTCCGTCGCGGTCCCGGTGGAAGCTGAGACCGGGCAGCACCGTGCGCTGTGACAACCCGACCCGGTGACCCGGGCCGCCCGGCCCTGTTCGCTGGATCACGCGGGACGGGTGGTCACAACCCGGGCGGCTGTCCGGTCTCTACGGGCGAGAGGACAACTCATCCACAAGGAAGGCCAGGAAAGTGAAGATCGCTGTCATCGGTGGTACCGGCCTCATCGGGTCGCAGGTGGTCAAGATCCTGAACGCGGGCGGGCACGAGGCGGTGCCGCACTCGCCCTCCACGGGAGTGGACCTGCTCAGCGGGCAGGGCCTCGCCGAGGCGCTGGCCGGCGCCGACGTGGTGGTCAACCTGACCAACTCGCCGACCTTCGACGACGCCTCGCCCGCGTACTTCCAGACCACCATGGACAACCTGCTCGCGGCCGCCGGGTCCGCCGGCGTCGGGCACGCCGTCATCCTGTCGATCGTGGGCGCCGACCAGGTACCGGGCCTGGTCTACTACCGCGCCAAGGTGCTCCAGGAGGAGATCCTCAAGGCCGGCCCGGTGCCGTACTCGATCGTCCGTTCCACGCAGTTCTTCGAGTTCGTCGACGCGGTGCTCTCCTGGACCGCCGACGAGAACAGCGTCCGCCTGCCCGCCACGCTCGTCCAGCCCATCGCCGCGGCCGACGTCGCCCAGGCCGTGGCCGAGGTCAGCGTCGGCGCGCCGCTGCGGGGCACCCGTAACATCGCCGGCCCGGACGTCTTCCCGCTCGACGAGTTGGGTCGGATCACCCTCGCCGCGCGTGGCGACCGGCGCACCGTCGTCACCGACGACACCGCCGGGATGTTCGCCGCCGCCTCGGGCGACGCCCTCATCGCTCCCAAGGAAGGCGCCATGATCGCCAAGACCTCGTACCGGGAGTGGATCGCGCGCTGACCCGCCGCGGGCCCGCACGGGTGCGACGTGCGGGCCCGCCGGATCGGCAGTTCACAGTCAGCGGCGAGAAAGGGCGGTACCGAGGTGAGGACCAGTCGGCTGGAGGCGTTCAGCGACGGGGTGCTGGCCATCATCATCACGATCATGGTGCTGGAGCTGAGGGTGCCGGAGGGCCACAACCTCTCCGACCTCGTCCACACGGCCGGCGTCGGGCTGCTGACGTACCTGCTGACCTTCCTGTACGTCGGCATCTACTGGAACAACCACCACCACATGTTCCACCTCGTGGACCGGGTCAGTGGCGGCGTGCTCTGGGCGAACCTGGCGCTGCTCTTCAGCCTGTCGCTGTTCCCGTTCAGCACGGCGTGGGTGGACGATTCGAGGCTCGCCCGGACCCCGGTCGTCATCTACGGCCTGAACCTGCTCGCGGCGGCGGTCGCCTACTTCGTGCTCCAGACGGTGATCATCCAACAGCAGGGCCCGGAGTCACCGCTGCGGCAGGCGATCGGCGCCGACCTCAAGGGCAAGATCTCGCCGGTCTTCTACCTCTCCGGGATCATCAGCGCGCTGACGGTGGACCGGAAGGGACACGTCGGGGTCTTCATCGCGCTGGCGTGTTTCGTCGCCGTCGCGATCATGTGGATCGTCCCCGACCGCCGCATCGACCGGGTGACCCGACGGTACGGCACTCCCGCCTGAACACGCGGTCGTCCCCCGCCGGCGTCGGGCCGCAAGGAACGATCCCGACTGGACGAACGAGCCCGACCGGAGCGAAGGAGCCCGGCCGGAACGAACGAGCCCGGCCGGAACGAACGAACCGGGCGGGATCAGTCCGTGCCGCGATCCGCTCCCTGGGCGGGCCACGAACCCATCCGCTCAATGATCTTTTCGAGCGCGCTCCGCAGGTGCCGCCGCTCGTCCTCGGTCAGCGTCGCCGTGGCGTGCTCGGCGAGCCGCCGCCGCGCCGCCTCGACCGGCCCCTGGGCCTCGCGCGCCTTGTCGGTGAGGTGCAGCCGGACCAGGCGTCCGTCGGCGGGATCGCGGCGCCGGACGAGCAGCCCGGCCGCCTCCATCCGGGTGGCGGTGTTGACCACGGTCGGGGTACTGACCTGGAGCCGGCCCGCCAGCTCGCCCGGCGTCAACCCGTCCGTCTGCCAGAGAACCTCCAGTACGAGGTTCTGCCCGATCCGTACGCCGTGCGCACTCATCGCCTCGTCCGAGGCGGCCCGCAGCAGCTTGTGCGCGCGGGTGAACAGCCTGAGCAGTTCGGTCATCGACACATTCTAGGAACGCCGAACCGGTGGGCAGATTTCGTTTGCACGCTAACGACCTGCCGGCGTACCGTGTCGTTAGCCAGCTATCGACCTGGCTCGTGTGATCTTTCCTGGAGGACCCGAATGATCCTGGTGACCGGCGGACTCGGTTTCATCGGCGCGCACACCGCGCGTGGCCTGCTCGACCTCGGGCAGCCGTGCGTGCTCGGCCAGCGCCGCGTCGGCCCCCTGCCCGACCTGCTCGCCGCGCCGGCCCACGGCGGACCGGGCACGCCGGTCGCACCGCCGGGCGCGACGGCCACGGCCGCGGCGACGGCGGCCGTCGCGGCGCTGGACTGTACCGACCTCGCGAGTGTGCTGGCCGTCGGCGAGCGGTACGAGATCAGCGGCATCGTGCACCTGGCCTCGACCAGCCTGGGCTCGCAGCCGCTCGACGGGCTCTGGTCCAGCACGAGCGCCCTGCTCAACGTGCTCCGCGCCGCGCAGCACTGGGGAGTCCGGCGGGTCGTGGTGGCCAGCACCATCGGTGTCTACGCCGGCATCCACGCGGACGTCTACCGGGAGGATGAGCCGCTGCCGGTGCCGAGCCCACACCTGATCCCCGCCCAGAAGAAGAGTACCGAGATCATCGCCGACGCGGTGGCGGGCGGTACCGGAATCGAGATCGTCAGCGTCCGGATCGGCGCGATCTGGGGGCCGCTCGGCCGGCCGTCCTCGCCCTTCTTCGGCGCGCCGCAGCTGGTCCACGCGGCCGTGGCCGGGACGAGCGGCGGGACGAGCGGCGGGACGAGCGGCGGGACTCCGGGCCAGGCCACGGGCGCGGCAGGGCCGTACGCGGAGGACGGGGTCGACATGTGCTACGCCCCGGACTGCGGCCGGGCCATCGCGCTGTTGCAGACCACGCCGGGGCTGCGCCACCGGACGTACAACGTCGGTAGCGGCCGGATCACCACCAACCGCGAGGTGGCCGAGGCGGTCGTGCGGGCCGTACCGGGGGCGGCGCCCGTCCTTGCCGAGGGGCGCGGGCCGCACGCGCCAGCCCGGGACGCGCACCTCGACATCGAACGGCTGCGCACCGACACCGGCTTCGCCCCCCGCTACGACCTCGATGCCGCGGTCACCGACTACGTACGGTGGCTGCGGGCCGGACACGACCGTTAGGCGGCGACGAGGTCCTTGCCGTAGAAGATCTCCGCGTACCGGTCGTCGTGGTACGCGGAGATCTCCGCGTACCCGTGCCGGGTGTAGAGGGCGCGGGCCTCGACCAGGTCGAGCCGGGTGTCGAGGACGATCCGCTCCGCCCCGAGGCCCCGCGCCGACCGCTCCGCCGCGTCGAGCAGCCGCGCTCCCCCGCCGGTGCCGCGGTACGCCGGGCGCACGAACACCCGGGTCAGCTCGACGGTACGGGCCTCGCGTACCCGCAGGCCCGCACAGCCGGCCGGCTCGTCGCCGTAGCGGCCGAGCAGGAACAGACCGGTCGGCGCGGCGAGATCGTCGCTGGTCGACTCGGCGAGCCCGGTCTCGATCTCCTCAACGGTCGAGCGGCGGCCCTGGTGGAGCAGGTAGTAGCGGTCGCTCACCTCGACGTAGTAGTCCCGCAGCAGCGCGGCGGCCTCGGTGCTGTCGACGGGGTGCGGCGAGACGATCCAGTCGCGCTCGGCGGGAACCTTGACGATCACAGCGGGAAAATACCGCCCCTTCCAGCCACGGGCCCACCGGTTAACGCCGGCCCGGGCCCGCGCACCCGCCGGTGCCGGCGCTGCCGTTCACGTGCGGGCTCGGGGTACCTTTCGGGAGATCCGCACCAGTGGACGGGGCACGTACAGGCCCAGTCGCAGGGCCCGTACGGCGGCCAGGGTCCGGCTCGGCGTCCTGAGCTTCGCCAGGATGTGCTCGACGTGCGCGGCGACGGTGCGTTCGGCGATGAACAGCTCCGCCGCCATCCGCTGGTTCGGCCAGCCCTCGACGAGCAGCCCAAGGATCTCCAACTCCCGCGGCGTCACCCCCCACAGGTCACCCGGGGGCGAGAGGATGACGGCCGCCACCATCGGAAGCCGGGCCGGGCTGGCGCTCGCCAGCACCGTCACCCGGAGATACCCGCTTCCCGATGACGTCCGGTCCGGGCAGAGGAACGAGCGGAAGCGGTGGCCCTCCCGTACCGCCTGGCCTGCGACGGCGAGCACCGGGGAGTCGACCGCGAGCAGCGGATGGAGCGGCAGGCCGGGTAGCGGGAGCGGGTCACCGGCCCGGGTGAGCACGACCCCGGCCAGCGCTCCCGCCACGATGCGGCTGAGCTCGACGAAGGTCCGCCTCGGGTCGACCGCCTGCGCGATGACCGGTGCCAACGCGCCGAGGAGTTCCCGTACGCCGTCGCTGGGCGGAGTCGCCGTGTCGGTGTGCGTGAGCAGCAGCCCCAGGTGGGTACCGTCCGAGTCGACCAGGCCCACCGAGATCCCCTCCCGGAACCCGGCCGGAGCGAGGTAGTCCGCCCAGACCCGCAGCTCCTGCGGAGGAAACGGCACGTCGCACAGGCGCATCGGAGGCTGGGGCCGGTTCAGTTCGAGTAGCCGCATCTCGTCGTACATCTCCGGCGTACGCAGATAGGCGGCGCTCGCCTCGTCGTAGCCGGAGATGACGACCGGGCCATAGGTGCCCCGTACGGGATCGAACAGCATCACCGCCGCCGCCTCGAAGTGGATGAGCCGGCGTAACGGCTCCAGCAGCGCCTCGGCCCGCTCCTCGATCCGGCCCGACATCGAGGCGATCCGGCCGACCTCGATCGCCAACTCCACCGCGGAGGCCGGCAGCCCCGTCACACCGCCGTGGCGGAGCGGCGGTCCACCGGCGGCGGGCCCGGATGCAACTGTCATCACCTGCGTAACGCGGCGGGGCTTGGCAGGAAACGCACCGGGCACGAGAAAGGCCCGGGCCGGGTTCCCCGCGGTGGGGAACCCGGGCCGGGGCGGGGGGGTCTGGTTGGGGGGGGGGGGCCC
>NZ_JBFAPK010000078.1:0-5700 GCF_040676675.1 Micromonospora sp. NPDC049559
ACCTGGTCCAGGACGCTTGTTTCCCACCGTGCAGGCTTGGTTGAGTGGCTGACCGGCCCGGGCCGGGTTCCCCACCGCGGGGAACCCGGCCCGGGCCTTTTGCGTGTCCGCTAATCCCCTTGACCGGGCAGCCGGTTATGAAAACCGCTCACCTAAATGCGAATGAATTGTGAAGGAATCGTCGGCGTGGGCGTTGCGGGCAACGGAGCGGATAGGCGGCCTGCGATCCTCTGGAGGTCCCACCCGGGGACCCGGCGTCGGTGCGGCGCCGGCCAGGGGAGGTCTCGTGTATTCACCACGGAAGATCAGTAACAGTCCAGGAAGGAAGGCGCTGGCGGCGCTGATCGGCGCCGTACTGGTGCTCGGCGCGGGGCAGGGAGCCTCGGCCGCCCGTCGTGCCGCTGCGCCGGGAGCCGACCGCGACGCGACGGTCCCGCGTACCGGTGGAGCCATGCCGCTGCGGGTCACCCTGCTCACCGGCGACCGCGTCTCGCTCGCCTCCGCCGACGCCGAGCGGATCGCCGTACGGCCGGCGAAGGGCCGCGAGCACGTGCGCTTTCTGGTGCGCCGCGACCACGGCACCGTCTACGTCGTACCGAGCGACGCCCAGCGCCTCGTCCAGGCGGGCAAGCTCGACCGGCGACTCTTCGACGTGGCCGGGCTGGTCCGCGCCGGTTACCACGACGGGGCCCGCGACACCGTACCGCTGATCGTGCGGTACCGGCCCGGTGCCGCCCGGACCGCCGGCAACGCGTTCGCGGCCACCGGCGCCCGGGTCGTACGCGACCTGCCCGCCGTCGGCGGTGCCGCCGTACGCGCCGACAAGTCCCGCGCCGGCGAGTTCTGGGCCCGGATCACCGCCGGTACCGCCGCCCTGCGCGCCGACACCGCCGGCGGCGTCGACCGGATCTGGCTCGACGGGCAGCGGCAGATCTCGCTCGACCACAGTGTGCCGCAGATCGGCGCACCGGCCGCGTGGCAGGCCGGGTACACCGGCAAGGGTGTCACCGTCGCGGTCCTCGACACGGGCGTCGACGCGACCCACCCCGACCTGGCCGGCAGAATCGCCGAGGCGGTCAACTTCTCCGAGGCGCCGGACGCCACCGACGGCGTGGGCCACGGTACCCACGTCGCCTCCACCATCGTCGGCAGCGGCGCGGCCTCGGGCGGCCGGTACAAGGGCGTGGCCCCGGACGCCACTCTGGTCGCCGGCAAGGTCTGCGGCTCCAGCTTCTGCGAGGAGTCGGCCATCCTCGCCGGCATGCAGTGGGCGGCGGCCGAGAAGCACGCCACCGCTGTCAACCTGAGCCTCGGCGGCGCCGACGGCCCGGGAATCGATCCGGTGGAAGAGGCGGTCAACTCGCTCACCGAGCAGTACGGCACCCTCTTCGTGGTCGCCGCCGGCAACGCCGGTGACCAGGCCGGCACGATCAGCTCGCCGGCCAGCGCCGACGCGGCCCTCGCCGTGGGCGCCGTCGACCGCGAGGACCAGCTCGCCGACTTCTCCAGCCGGGGCCCGCGGGCCGGCGACGACGCCGTGAAGCCCGACCTCACCGCCCCGGGCGTCGACATCGTCGCGGCCCGGGCGAGCGGCACCATGCTGGGCGCGCCGGTGGACGAGCACTACGTCGCCGCCTCGGGGACCTCGATGGCCACCCCGCACGTCGCCGGGGCGGTGGCCCTGCTCGCGCAGCGCCACCCGGACTGGACGGCCCGGCGGCTCAAGTCGATCCTCGTCGGCTCGGCGAAGCCCACGGCCGGGCTGTCCGCGTACGAGCAGGGCGCGGGCCGCGTCGACGTGGCCGCCGCCATCGCCCGCGACGTCACCACGGACCCGGTCAGCCTCTCCTTCGGGCGGGCCACCTGGCCGCACGGCGACGACGCCCCGATCACCCGGACCGTTCGCTACCACAACCCGGGCAGCGCCCCGATCACGTTCGCCCTCTCCGTCCAGGCCCTCGGTCCGGACGGCAAGGCGGCGCCGGCCGAGACCTTCACGCCCAGCGCCGGCACGGTGACCGTACCGGCGGGCGGTGACGCCGAGGTGAGCGTCGTCGCGAACACCGCCGGTACGGGCCCCGACGGCTACTACTCCGGCAGCCTGCTCGCCACCGCCGGCAGCACGGTGGTGACCACCCCGATCGCGGTCAACAAGGAGGTCGAGAGCTACGACCTGGACCTCACGATGTTCGACGGCACGGGCGGGGTGCCCGAGTTCGGCGACGTACTCCTCTTCGGACTGGACGACGGGGGGATCGTGACGCCGACATTCGACGGCGGCGTGGCCAAGGTCCGGGTGCCGCGCGGCACGTACAACCTGACCGCGGTGATCTTCACGGCGCGCAGCGACACGGAGGGCGAGGGGACCCTCCTGGTGCGGCCCACGCTGAACGTCACCGCCGACGCCGCGATCACCGTCGACGCGCGGGCCGGCCGCCCGGTCGCGTTGTCGGTGCCCGACCCGACCGCCGAGGCGCTCCTGGCCGACGTCTCCTACCTGCACCGGACCGAGGCCGCCAACATCGGCATCAGCCTGCTCTCCGGCAGCCCGGACGGCCTGTTCGTCGCGCAACTCGGGCCGGCACGGACCGTCGCCGGGTTCACCAGCTCGATCACCAGCCAGTGGGCGCGGCCCGGCGCGGGCGGGACGGCGGCGGAGAGCCCCTACCTGTACGCGCTCGGCGAATCCTTCGCCGGCCGGCTGCCGACCGGATACGAACGCCACTACCAGGCCCGCGACCTGGCCACCGTACGGCAGGAGTTCGGTTCCGCCGTGCCGGGGCTGAGCGGCGAGCGGGTCGTCTTCCCGGTCTTCGACCCCGACATGGGCGGCTCGGCGGCGGTCCTGCCGTTGCCCTCCTCCGGCCGGCGGATCGAGTACCACAGCACCGACCGGGTGCGCTGGACCTCCGAGGTCGACTTCGGTACGTACGACGAGGACGGCTGGCTGGTGCCCCGGACCGTCCTGCTGTCGGGGCCGACCGGGTACCGCTCCGGGCGGGAGTACCGCGACGAGTGGAACCACGCCCCGTTCGGCCTGGCCCTTCCCGACGGCGGGGCCCGCGCCTACTGGGCCGCCCGGCTGGGCGACCTGCTGCACGTGGACCTGCCGCTCTACTCGGACCGGGCCGGCCACATCGGCTTCTCCCGGACCGACACGTCCCGAACCGCGCTCTACCGCGACGGCGCGCTCGTCGGCGAGACCGACGCCTCCGGCTACGGTGACTTCGAGGTGCCCGCCGGGGCCGCCGACTACCGGCTGGAGGTGGCCGACACCCGCTCGGTCGGTGACCTCTCCACGCGGGTCAGCGGGGTCTGGACGTTCCGCTCCGGGCACGTCGACGGTGACGAGCCGGTACGGCTGCCCGTCTCCGCGGTGCGGTTCACGCCCCGGCTCGCGGCCGACAACTCGGCCCCGGCCGGCCGGGCGTTCGAGATCCCGGTGAGCGTCGAGCGCCAGTACGGGGCGTCGGGCGGCCGGGTGCGGAGCCTGACGGTCGAGGTCTCGTACGACGACGGCGCGACCTGGCAGCGGGCCGAGGTGCGGGGCGGGGTCGCCAGGGTGCGGCATCCCGCGAAGGCCGGGTTCGTCTCGCTGCGGGCCGGCAGCACCGACACCGCCGGCAACAGCGTGAGCCAGACGATCGTGCACGCGTACCGGATCAGGTGAGGCCACGACGCGGGTGACGCGGTGCCGCGCTGCCGCGAGTGACGCGGTGAGGCGGGGTGACGCGGTGCCGCGCTGCCGCGAGCGATGTGCTGACGCCGCGCCGCGAGTGGTGCGGTGATGCCCGACCGGCGGTCGGCCCTCGGCGAGGGCCGACCGCCGGCCACGGTGCGGCGGAAAGTGCCTGGGCGGGGCGGCGCGCGGCGACTAGGCTCCCGGACATGACCTGGCGACATTGATCCAGCCACCGAGGCCGCTCCACGGTCCGCCGCCGCGGGCCGCCGGGGACGTCGTGCGCCCGACGTCCATCCGGTTCCCGTGGGAAGGCCTCATGACCATTTCTCTCCGGCGCCCGCCCGAGCTGCGGGTACGGCGACTCGCCGCGATCCTCGCCGGCTACTCCCTCCTCGACAGCCTCGTCCTGCTCTACCCGGTGTACGCCCTGCTGTTCGCGGACACCGGCCTCTCGACCTGGCAGATCTCCTCCCTCTTCGTCCTCTGGTCGCTCACCGGCGTGGTGCTGGAGGTGCCCTCCGGCGCCTGGGCCGACGCCGTCTCCCGGCGGCTGCTGCTCGGCCTCGGGCCGCTGCTGAGCGCCGTCGGCTTCGGACTCTGGGTCGCCGTGCCGGCGTACTGGTCCTTCGCGGCCGGGTTCGTCCTCTGGGGCGTCAAGGAGGCGCTGGCCTCCGGCGCGCTCGAGGCGCTCGTCTACTCCGAACTCGACCGGGTCGGCGCCGCCGGCCGGTACGCCCGGATCATGGGTCGGGCCCGGGCCGCCGGCATGCTCGGCGTGGTGCTCGCCATGGCGCTGGCCGCGCCGGTCTTCGCGGCCGGCGGCTACCCGGCCGTCGGCGCCGCCAGCGTCCTCGCCTGCCTGCTCACCGCGGCGCTCGGGTTCGCGCTCCCGGAGCACCGCGCCGCCGCGCGCGACTCCGGTCCCGTCGCGCCCGACTCCGGTCCCGCCGGCGGCGTCGCGGTCGACGCCGTCGGGGGAGGGGCCCCGCCCGGCGCGGCTGAGCCGGCGCCGGACGACGGGCAACTCGGGTACGTCGCCGCGCTGCGCGCCGGCCTGGCCGAGGCGCGCCGCTCCCGGCCGGTGCGACACGCGGTGCTGTTGCTCGCCGTGGTCTCCGCGGTCTGGGGCGCGCTCGACGAGTACACGCCGCTGCTGCTGCGCGACGACGGCGTCGCGCCGGAGCGGGTGCCGCTGCTGCTCGTACTGGTCTGGGCCGCCGCCGCACTCGGCGGCCTGCTGGCCGGGGCGGGCGGGCGGCTGCCGGCGACGGGGTACGCCGCGCTCCTGGCGGGCGCCGCGGTGGCGCTCGCGTCGGGTGCGACGATCGGGGGGGCCGCGGGGATCGTCCTGGTCGCGGCCTCCTTCGGCGTGTTCCAACTGGCCAGCGTGGTTGCGGACGCGCGCCTACAGGAACGCATCGCCGGACCCAGCCGGGCCACGGTGACCTCGTTGGGCGGCGTCGCCACCGACCTCACCACGATCGGGGTGTACGGCACCTACGGTGTGCTGGCGAGCCTGACCGGGCATGCGACGACCTTCGCGGCCTTCGCCGTGCCGTACCTGGTCATCGCGTACCGGCTGGTCCGGGTGCACCGGGCCGGCCCGGTCGAGCCGGATGTCCGGTTCGGGCGGTGACGGGAGCCACCGGCTCGGCCGGCACGGCGGGCCGGTGGCCGGAATGCCGGGCGGGTGCGGGTCGTTGGACATACCCGCACGACCGCGGTAGCGCCCCCGCACGCCGGGGGTGACCGGCCCCACCCCGGGCCCGGAATGATCGGCGGTCGGCCTCGGTTACATCCCCGGTACGCCCGCAGCACCGCCCCTGGATCTCGGGGCCTGGGTAGCGCGAGGTCGTACCTCTCCAATGCTGGTGCTCCGCCACATCCCCCCGGGGCGGAGCACCTCTTTCCCCCATTGGATTTCCCCCGAGTTGGAAGGAATTCCATCGTGAACTCGAAGAAGCTGTTTGATGCTGTTACTCGTACGGCTGTTGCTCGTCGGACGGTGCTGGGTGTTG
>NZ_JBFAPK010000079.1:1714-5209 GCF_040676675.1 Micromonospora sp. NPDC049559
GTGCTGGGTGTAGAGCATCCTGTTGGGTCCTGAAGGAACAAGCGCTGCTTGTTGTTTCGGGTGCCAGGCATGGCCTGCTGCTGCAAACTGCTTCGGTTGTCCGGGGTGTGTGTGGTGGTGTGGGGTTGTGGGTTGGTCGTAGGTTGAGAATTGCACAGTGGACGCGAGCATCTTTGTGGTCAAGTTGTCAAGGGCGAACGGTGGATGCCTTGGCACCAGGAGCCGATGAAGGACGTGGGAGGCCGCGATAGGCCTGGGGGAGCTGTCAACCGAGCTGTGATCCCAGGGTGTCCGAATGGGGGAACCTGGCTGGAGTCATGTCCAGTCACCTGCACCTGAATTCATAGGGTGTGTGGAGGGAACGCGGGGAAGTGAAACATCTCAGTACCCGTAGGAAGAGAAAACAATAGTGATTCCGTGAGTAGTGGCGAGCGAAAGCGGATTGAGGCTAAACCGGTTGCGTGTGATACCTGTCAGGGGTTGCGTGGTCGGGGTTGTGGGACCCTGCTGAACATGCTGACACGTGTTCGAGGAGTTATAAAGCCAGTTGCTAGCCGAATGGTGTGGGAAAGCCAACCGTAGACGGTGAGAGTCCGGTAGGTGAAAGTGGCTGGTCTTCTGTGGGTGTTCCCGAGTAGCGGCGGACTCCTGAAATCTGCCGTGAATCTGCCAGGACCACCTGGTAAGCCTAAATACTTCCTGGTGACCGATAGCGGACGAGTACCGTGAGGGAATGGTGAAAAGTACCCCGGGAGGGGAGTGAAATAGTACCTGAAACCGTTCGCCTACAATCCGTCGGAGCCTTTTGGGGTGACGGCGTGCCTTTTGAAGAATGAGCCTGCGAGTTAGTGGCATGTGGCGAGGTTAACCTGTGTGGGGTAGCCGTAGCGAAAGCGAGTCTGAATAGGGCGTTGAGTCGCGTGTCCTAGACCCGAAGCGGGGTGATCTAGCCATGGGCAGGCTGAAGCGTGGGTAAGACCGCGTGGAGGGCCGAACCCACCAACGTTGAAAAGTTGGGGGATGACCTGTGGTTAGGGGTGAAAGGCCAATCAAACTCCGTGATAGCTGGTTCTCCCCGAAATGCATTTAGGTGCAGCGTCGTGTGTTTCTTGCCGGAGGTAGAGCACTGGATGGTCTAGGGGGCCTACAAGCTTACCGAAATCAGCCAAACTCCGAATGCCGGTAAGTGAGAGCGCGGCAGTGAGACTGCGGGGGATAAGCTTCGTAGTCGAGAGGGAAACAGCCCAGATCACCAGCTAAGGCCCCTAAGCGTGTGCTAAGTGGAAAAGGATGTGGGGTCGCATAGACAACCAGGAGGTTGGCTTAGAAGCAGCCACCCTTTAAAGAGTGCGTAATAGCTCACTGGTCAAGTGGTTCCGCGCCGACAATGTAGCGGGGCTCAAGTACACCGCCGAAGCTGTGGCACTCACACGTGTACTCGGTGGTCATCTTTCGGGATGGTCATCCAGGTGTGTGGGTGGGTAGGGGAGCGTCGTGCCGGGGGTGAAGCAGCGGGGTGACCTAGTTGTGGACGCGGCACGAGTGAGAATGCAGGCATGAGTAGCGAAAGAAGGGTGAGAAACCCTTCCGCCGGATGACCAAGGGTTCCAGGGCCAGGTTAATCCGCCCTGGGTGAGTCGGGGCCTAAGGCGAGGCCGAGAGGCGTAGTCGATGGATAACGGGTTGATATTCCCGTACCCGCGGAGGAGCGTCCCTGGCGAACCTCATTGTGCTAACCACCCGAACCTGGTGCGGTCTTCGGATCAATCTGGGGGAGCGTGGGAACCTGGTGGGTAGTAGTCAAGCGATGGGGTGACGCAGGAAGGTAGCTGAGCCCGGCCGGTGGTTGTGCCGGGGTAAGCGTGTAGGCCGGTGTGTAGGCAAATCCGCACACCTTGTGGCTGAGACGTGATGCCGAGCCGATTCAGGTGAAGTCAGTGATCCTATGCTGCCGAGAAAAGCCTCTAGCGAGTTCTGAGCGGCCCGTACCCTAAACCGACACAGGTGGTCAGGTAGAGAATACCGAGGCGATCGGGCGAACTGTGGTTAAGGAACTCGGCAAATTGCCCCCGTAACTTAGGGAGAAGGGGGGCCGGAGACGTGAAGCCCCTTGCGGGTGGAGCGTTGTATGGCCGCAGAGAGCAGGGGGAAGCGACTGTTTACTAAAAACACAGGTCCATGCGAAGAAGTAATTCGATGTATATGGACTGACGCCTGCCCGGTGCTGGAACGTTAAGGGGACCGGTTAGCTCTCTTCGGGGGGCGAAGCTGAGAACTTAAGCGCCAGTAAACGGCGGTGGTAACTATAACCATCCTAAGGTAGCGAAATTCCTTGTCGGGTAAGTTCCGACCTGCACGAATGGCGTAACGACTTCCCCACTGTCTCAACCACAGGCCCGGCGAAATTGCATTACGAGTAAAGATGCTCGTTACGCGCGGCAGGACGGAAAGACCCCGGGACCTTTACTATAGCTTGACATTGGTATCTGAATTAGCTTGTGTAGGATAGGTGGGAGCCGGTGAAGCGGGTACGCCAGTATTCGTGGAGGCAATCTTGAAATACCACTCTGGTTGATTTGGGTATCTAACTTTGGGCCGTGATCCGGTTCAGGGACAGTGTCTGGTGGGTAGTTTAACTGGGGCGGTTGCCTCCTAAAGGGTAACGGAGGCGCCCAAAGGTTCCCTCAGCCTGGTTGGCAATCAGGTGTTGAGTGTAAGTGCACAAGGGAGCTTGACTGTGAGACTGACGGGTCGAGCAGGGACGAAAGTCGGGACTAGTGATCCGGCACTTGCGTGTGGAAGCGGTGTCGCTCAACGGATAAAAGGTACCCCGGGGATAACAGGCTGATCTTCCCCAAGAGTCCATATCGACGGGATGGTTTGGCACCTCGATGTCGGCTCGTCGCATCCTGGGGCTGTAGCAGGTCCCAAGGGTTGGGCTGTTCGCCCATTAAAGCGGTACGCGAGCTGGGTTTAGAACGTCGTGAGACAGTTCGGTCCCTATCCGCCGTGCGCGTAGGATACTTGAGAAGGGCTGTCCCTAGTACGAGAGGACCGGGACGGACGAACCTCTGGTGTGCCAGTTGTCCCGCCAGGGGCACGGCTGGTTGGCTACGTTCGGAAGGGATAACCGCTGAAAGCATCTAAGCGGGAAGCTCGCTTCGAGATGAGGTATCCCACCCTTGTGGGGTAAGGCTCCCAGTTAGACGACTGGGTTGATAGGCCGGAGATGTAAGCTCGGTAACGGGTTGAGTTGACCGGTACTAATAGGCCGAGGACTTGATTACAAAGACTGTCGCGTCCACTGTGTGATTCGTGATCTGCGAACGGCCCCCAACGGTGTGTTGGGTGTGGTTGTTTGATAGGTTGATAGGGTTACGGCGGTTATGGCGGAAGGGAAACGCCCGGTTACATTCCGAACCCGGTAGCTAAGCCTTCCAGCGCCGATGGTACTGCACTCGGGAGGGTGTGGGAGAGTAGGACGCCGCCGGACAT
>NZ_JBFAPK010000080.1:0-5057 GCF_040676675.1 Micromonospora sp. NPDC049559
CTATAAGAAATAAATCCATAAAGAGTCCATCCAGCAAATGTTACAATAGCACCATAGTAAACAGCTATTCCTCCAGAAGAGTAAATAGCATATAAAGTATATATACCAGCTAGAATTGCTATAATATTAGTCCACTTCATAGTTTTATTAGAAATATTTGTTGATGTTTCTTTTTGCATGGTTTTAATACTTGCCATTGTTAACACATAAGGCACTGCATTAGTTACCACCGCTAAATTGACTAATATTGTAAACTGTTTAGATAAAGATGGACTAATTGTCATTAATGAAATTAACGTTTGTAATACAGTAATAATTACCATTCCAATTATTGGTGTACCATTGCCGATAGTTTTAGCAAAGATTTTAGGGAAATATTTTTCAACTGCTGAGCTTCTAAATACTTCTGCAATGGTAAATTGCCAACCAATCAAAGATCCAAAGCAAGATATTATCATTAAAGCAATAACAATATTACCAATCGTAGGGTTAAACATATGACTAAATGCTAAACCAAATGGTGCACTAGATTTAGCTAAATCTTTAATAGGAGAAATACCTAAAATTACATTTGTAGATAAAATATACATTATTGCTGCACCTATAGTACCACCCATTACAGCAATAGGAACATTTTTCTTAGGATTTTCTACAGCATCACTATTAGCTGCAGCAGATTCAAGACCTAAAAAAGCCCATAGTGTTATAGAAATAGATTTACCCATTCCTTCTATAAAGCTATAATTGTGAGGGTTCCAAGATGTTGCAAAGCTACTTCCACTAAAGTAAAACCAACCAACAATACTGATGAAAATTACAGGTAAAATAACGCCCCAAACTGTAAACGTACTAATTCTTCCTGTAATATTTGCTCCTCCAAAATTCAATATTGTTGCAACCCATAAAACTACTATAGTCCACATTGCTGTTGCCAATGGTGATAAATGAACATTAAATAAAACAGCAATATAACCTACTGAAGATATAGCGATAGCCGCATTAGCTATAACTAGAGAGAGTCCATAAGTGTAATTAGTAAGGAAGGCTCCAGCTTTGCCAAATGAGTATTCTGCATATCCTCCCATTCCGCCACCTTTTGAACTATATAAGCCAGCTCTAGCGAATATAAAAGCTAACATTGTAGCTCCAATTGTTGTTATAATCCAAGAAAGTATTGACATTGTACCCACTTGTGCCAGATTAGTAGGTAGCATGATAATTCCTGAGCCCATCATATTAACAGCTGTAACAATCGTTAATTGAGTAACGCTCATTTTTTTCTTTTCAGACATAAAGATCTACCTTCCTTATTTAGTTATTTATCTAAAACATAACCAAATGCTTTGATTCGATTATCAACATTTTCAAAGTAAACACCTTGAATTTCTGGAGCAAATCCTGGAAATTCATTTATGCCATCTTCTAGTATTTTGAAATATGTTTTTGCTGTTTCGCTCCATTTTTCTCCTGGAACTACACAGAATATACCTGGCGGATAAGGTAAAGCTCCTTCAAGAGCTATTTCACCTACAATGTCATCTAATTCGACTAATTTAGCATTATTTCTTAATAATTCAATATTTGCGTCATAAGGTTTCATTCTATACTCAGGGAAATAATCTTTTAAGAACATTCTTTTTTGGAATTCTTTAGTATTATGCTCTTTATAGAAATCATGTAATTCCTGACACAATTCACGAATTGTATAATTTTTATATCTTTCGTAGTTACTATTATATAGTCTAGGTAAAACCACTTCTAAAGGCGCATCTTGATCAATGTATTTTTCAAATTGAATCAATTTAGATATTAAGTTATTCATTTTTGCATCGTCTTCTGCGGGTGTCATTAAAAATAGAATAGAATTTAAATCATTTTTTTCTGGTACTATACCATTTTCACGTAAATAGTTAGATAAAATAACAGCTGGTATTCCAAAATTCATATAAGAATCATCTTTAGAATCTATTCCAGGAGTTGTTAATAGGAATTTATTAGGATCAATATAATATTGGTCCTTACCATAGCCGTTAAATCCATGCCATTTTTCATCTGGATTAAATTTCCAGTACTCTAAATTGCTTATAATTTCATCTGTACTAGCTTCTTCCCAATTTTTACCTTGAACTGTTTCTGGAATAAATGGTCTAATATATTTACATTTCTCTATAATTTTTTTTCTAGCATTAGTAGAAACAGTTAAACAGTCATTCCAAAGCTTTTCACCTAATTCTCCCTCTTGCATTTTGGCATTTATATCTAAAGAAGCAAATAATGGATAGAATGGTGATGTTGAAGCATATTGCATATATGCATTATTAAATCTTTTATGATTGATATAACGTTTTTGTCCTTTGATATGTTTGTCTTTTTTATGAATTTGAGAAGCCTGAGAAAATCCAGCTTGTTGTTTATGTGTTGATTGTACTACTAAGATACCAGGATCATTTTCGTCCAGGTCTAATAATAGTGGAGAAGATTTTTTCATTAATGGAATAAATTGTTCATAACCAACCCACGCTGAATCAAATAATATATAGTCACATAAATGCCCAATTTTTTCTACTACTTGTTTAGCGTTGTAAATTGTCCCATCGTAAGTGCCTAATTGAATGATTGCTAATCTAAATGGTCTATCCCACTTAGCTCTCTCTGGATCTACTTTAGCAGCTTGTTCTCTTAAATATTGTTCATCAAAATCTTTCTCATAAATACCACCTATAAAACCATAAGAGTCTCTTGAAGTTTGCATATAAACAGGTCGGCCACCATCTTTAACAAGAGCTGAATTATAAGCTGATTTATGGTTGTTTCTATCAAATAATACTAAATCATCTGGCATTATTGCAGAAGTTATAGCAATATTATTAGATGTCGTAGAACCATTCATAACAAAATAAGTTTTATCTGCATTGTAAACTTTAGCAGCATGTTTTTGTGCTTCTACAGCAGGACCTTCATGAATTAATAAATCTCCTAAATCTACATCTGCATTGCAAATATCGGCTCTAAATAAATTTTCTCCGAAAAACTTATAAAATTGTCTTCCGGCTGGATGTTTAGAAAAGTATTGTCCTCCTTGATGTCCTGGACAGTCAAATTGAATATTACTTCTTTCAGAATAGTTTACTAAAGTATTAAAAAATGGAGGGAGTATATTTTTTTCGTATTTAGATATTAAATATTCTATTTTTTTTGAAGTATAATCTTTGTTGAGGTTATTAACATCAATGATAAAATCCACAGATTCAAGATTTATACTGTCTTGTGAGTGCTTGTTATTAACATTTTCATAATTAGTAACTATTATTACCGGAATTCCCAAATTTTTCTCTATCATTGAATCTACAGAATCAATTTCATAATCCATCAAAATTATTGCGCCTACATCAATAAAATCTGTACTGCTATCATAGATTGAGACAACATCCCTACTACTATTAAAGTAATCTCTAGCTTCTTCAGAAGTAGCAATCTTTAAAAAATTCATAATAACTAACCCCTTTTAAATAATTTAATTACTTTCAAGATTATAGTACTACTTTCCTAAAAAATTGTTAATACTTTCACAAGTAAAAAATATATTAATTGTTGACGCTTTCATAAAAGATAAAAATAAAACCACTCAGTAAATGAGTGGTAACACGAAAAGTGAAAAAGACAAGGAAATAGTATATGATAAATTAACAAGTAATATCATCTATAAACGAAGGGTAACATACGATTATATTTTGTACATAACACTATTAACTAATCGATATTGGAAAATATTATAACCACTTGTTATATAAAAATTAATGTAAAATAGTTTACAAGTAAAGAAGTTACAAGATATACTGAAACTAACAAATATTGCTAACATTTACGCACCAAACCCCAGCCTACTGCAATAGGCTGGGGTTTTTCTTCGGTGTTGGCTACGCCGTCTTATTTTTTATTACGTTGCTCTAGCCAAAATTTAAACAACGCAACACAGCATTCTATAAAAATAGATACTGTTATATAAACAAATATCGCTAACATTTCATCGCACCCCCTCTCTACGTCAATTTGACGTCTGAGAGATAGACGACCTCAATAGTATAACAAAATCTTATTTTAAAGGGGTTACTGATTTTGAATAAAGATACAAAAGTTCTATAAATGAAAATACATGAAAACGTGTGGTTAAGGGTATGTATAAAAGATGCATAATCGATAATCCAAACAACAAGGGACAAACGCCGTCATTTCAGCGTTTGTCCCTTTGTGTTGAGTTAACATAATTATGTATTATAGGTAGTGAAATTGTATAGTCTATTCATTGACTGAATTATTATCAATAATTTTATTAACATTAAATTATTAGAGTATTATCTATATTTATAATATATTATAAATATTAGTAAAGGAGGAATTTAAAGATGTTAGTAACTATAGTAAGTTGGATACTTACTTTCATAACTCTTGTAGCTATTGGCTCTTTAATTACAAAATTGAAAAATAAAAAATGAATTATCTGAATATACTAACTGAGTTCTTTACTTTTTTATTAAATTTTATATCTACATATATTGGTTCTCTTTTGTCAATTGTTGTTTTATCTTTTCTTGTTAAGATAATGCTTTATAAAAATCAAGTTGATAATTTGAATAACTCGATAAAAAGAGACTTAATTCATGATGATATACAAAAACTTTTACAACGATTTAATAAAACAAAAAATCTGGCTAAAAGGAAAACTATAAAAAAAAGAATGAAGACTCTTAAATTAAAAGTAGGTATTATTCCATTTAGACATCGATTTTTATTGATAATCATACAACTGTATGTACTAGCATCTTTTATAAGAGCGCTATATCATTTTAAAATTTACAATAATAATATATTATGGTTTAGTCTTAATAATAAAGATCCCTACTATATTTTGCCATTTTTAATACTTTTAATAAATTCCATATTAGAATGGCCGTACAAAAAAAGTATATCTAATTTCATTTTTTACACAATCGCTAATATTGGTATTTTTATTTTGACTACGCAGCTAAAATGCATAGTATTAATTTACTGGATAGTTA
>NZ_JBFAPK010000081.1:0-3391 GCF_040676675.1 Micromonospora sp. NPDC049559
CCCAACCAACGCAGACGACGCCACCCCACAACCCCGGACCGCGCCCCACCGCCACCCGTCACCTGAACACCAGAAGCGCTACCCGACACCGACAAACGCACCCGACGTTCAGGTGACGACGCATGCGGCCCGGCCATCGACCGTGAACGCGACACAGCCGGCAACGGGAGCACCCGTGACTGGTACGCCGGAGACGTTATCGGGGACGAATAACGTCTCCGGCGTACCAGTCACGCGAGCAGCCCCGTCAGCCGGGCGGGCCGCCCACCGCGCCCACCACGGACGCACCGGACGCGATCGACCTCGCGGACACAATGCTCAACTCGGACACGGCATTGAGCGTCGCCGCCACCTGGGCCCGCTCGTCGGCGTCGAGCGGAACGTCCCGCAGTTCGGCCACGACGGCCGCCGCCCGCGCCGGATCGTCGAGCGTGAGCGCGAGCTCGGCCCGGTACGCCAGCGCCTCGACCCGCTCGACGGCGCTCGCGTCGCTCGCCCTGGCCAGCGCACGGTCCAGGATCTTCGCGGCCTGCGCCACCTCTCCCCTGCTGTCGGCCAGGACGACCGCGTTCTCCAGTGCGACGGCGAGCCGGCCGCGCCGCTCCCGGGCCGACGCCGCCGACAGGTCCGACACCGCCGACACCGGCAACGGGTCCGGTGCGGCGAAGATGCGGATCCAGTTGCCGCCGGGGTCGACGACCGTGAAGCCGGAGCGCTGGTCGGAGTTCTTACGCGGGCGTGGTCTCGTCATCCGGGGGATGCCGGAGAGCGGGACCTTGCCGTACGCGACCCGCAGGCCGTCGGCGAAGGCCCGGTGCAGCGGCCCGGTGTCCGGCACCTGGATGATGCAGCTGCCGTACGACTGGGCCGGGTCGAAGTTCGGCATGCCGAAGAAGTGCAGCTCGACCTCCTGGCGGCGCATCGCCAGGTACGGGTTGGGCTTCGTCTGCCGGTAGGTGCGCTCGAACCCGAGGGCCTCGTAGAAGGTCAGCATGTCGTCGATGGAGGCGCGGGGAAGCAACGGGATGACCATGGGTCCTCCGGATCGCCGGGACCGAGGGAGTGACCATTGTCGCTGCCGGCGATCGTTTCCGGATTACCCACTGGCGGCGGGCGCGTCGAGAGGGAAGGCTGAAGATCGACCACGAGCCGGGGCGTACCCACGCCAACGAACCCCACCCCGGAGGCTAGAACCGATGGCAAGACCCCTCAGCGTCCAGCTCTACAGCGTACGGGAGCTGATCTCCGACGACCGCGACGGCGTGCTGCGCCGGATCGCCGACATCGGATTCGGCGCAGTCGAACCGTACGACCCGACCACCGACCCGAAGGGATTCCGGCGCGTCGTCGACGACCTGGGACTCACCGTCTCCAGCACCCATGCCGGGGCGCTGCTGCGGCAGGAGCCCGCCGAGGTCTTCGACGCCGTCGCCACCATCGGCACCGAGCTGGTCATCATCCCGGCCGGCATCCCGCACGAGGACTTCACCACCCGCGACGGCCTGGCCCGCGCCGCCGACCTGCTCAACGGGCTGGCCGAGCAGGCGAAGCCGTACGGGCTGCGCCTGGGCTACCACAACCACTGGTGGGAGATCGAGCCGCGCATCGACGGCGTACCGGCCATCGAGGTGCTCGCCGAGCTGCTCGCCCCCGAGGTCTTCCTCGAAATCGACACGTACTGGGCGGCGGTCGGCGGCGTCGAGGTCCCCGACCTGCTCCGGCGGCTCGGCGACCGGGTCCTGGCGCTGCACGTCAAGGACGGCCCGGTGCGCAAGGACGAGCCGCACACCGCCGTCGGCCAGGGGGTGATGCCGGTACCGGAGATCCTCGCCGCCAACCCGGACGCCTGGCGGATCGTGGAGCTGGACCGCTGCGCCACCGACATGCTGACCGCGCTCGCCGAGAGCCACGCGTACCTGACCGGCCTCGCCGCGTCGGAGGTCGCGGAATGAGCGAGGGACCGGTCGGCGTCGGCATCGTCGGCGCCGGTGTGATCAGCAAGCAGTACCTGGAGAACCTGGCCACCTTCCCGGACGTACGGGTGCTCGGCATCGCCGACCTGGACGTGGCGCGGGCGTCGGCGGCGGCGGAGCACTACGGCGTACCGGTCGCCGGCGACATCGAGGCGGTGCTGGCGCTGCCCGAAGTGGAGATCGTGGTCAACCTGACCACCCCGGCCGCGCACGCCGCTGTCGCCACCGCCGCGCTCCAGGCCGGCAAGCACGTGTACGGCGAGAAGCCGCTGACGCTCGACCCCGACTCGGGGCAGAAGCTGCTGGCCGAGGCGACGACGCGGGGGCTGCGCGTCGGCAACGCCCCGGACACCTTCCTCGGCGCCGGCATCCAGTCGGCGAAGCGGGCGTTGGAGTCGGGCGTCATCGGTACGCCGGTCGCGGCGACCACCGCGTTCCAGAGCCCGGGCCCGGAGGGATGGCACCCGAGCCCGGAGTTCCTGTACCAGTTGGGCGCCGGTCCCCTCTTCGACCTGGGCCCGTACTACCTGACCGCGCTGGTCGCCCTCTTTGGTCCCGTGTCCCGGGTGGCCGGGGTGGCCCGGCAGGCACGCCCGGAGCGGGTCATCGGCTCGGGCCCGAAGGCCGGTACCGTCTTCCCGGTCGAGGTGGCCACGCACGTCA
This sequence comes from Micromonospora sp. NPDC049559, assembly GCF_040676675.1. Classification (NCBI taxonomy): domain Bacteria; kingdom Bacillati; phylum Actinomycetota; class Actinomycetes; order Micromonosporales; family Micromonosporaceae; genus Micromonospora; species Micromonospora sp. NPDC049559. The sequence continues at coordinate 2,637 of NZ_JBFAPK010000081.1, forward strand.
CGGCCCTGCTCGACTTCACGGGCGGGCCGAGCGTCTCGTCGACGTTCAGCTTCGACTCGACCGTACGGCGCTCGATGATCGAGATCATCGGTACCGAGGGAACCCTCTCGGTACCGGACCCGAACACCTTCGGCGGGCCGTTGCGGGTACGCGGCACCGACGACGAGGACTGGCGGGATCTGCCGGTGGAGGGTACGTCCGCGGGGCGCGGGCTGGGCGTGCTGGAGATGGCCCGCGCGCTGCGCCGGGGCGAGCCGCACCGGGCGTCGGGCACCATGGCGCTGCACGTGCTGGAGACGATGACGGCGATCATCGCCTCGGCCGAGGCGGGCCAGTTCCAGGGCATCAGCTCGCTGCCCGTACCGCCGCTGAGCCTGCCGGCGGACTGGAACCCGCACGCGGCCACGCTGGGCTGAGCCGCAGGACGGCACGCTCGGCTGCGCGGTGGGCGGGCACGAGAAAGGCCCGGGCCGGGTTCCCCGCGGTGGGGAACCCGGCCCGGGCCGGTCAGTTCTGTTGGCTCGGTGGTCACCAGGCGTCGTGGACCAGGTCAGCCGCCTGCTGCTCCCACTGCGCGTACGCCATCGGGAACGCCGACACCTGCACCGCCTGCGCCGCATCCGTCAGCGGCATGTCATGCCACCCATCCACCTGCTTCAACGCCTTCTCGAACGCGGCCGTCGCGTACTCCGGATCGGTCAACTGCTTCGGCTCACCCCAACCCGAAGACGGCCGCTGCTGGAACAACCCCAGCG
>NZ_JBFAPK010000082.1:0-2127 GCF_040676675.1 Micromonospora sp. NPDC049559
AACGCCCCGGTGAACTCCGGCTCGTTGGAGCGCGCCAACTGCTCCTCGGTCACCTGCGCATCAGCCATCTGCTGATCGACCCGCGCCGGACCGGCCGAGAAGTCGGTAGCGGCGGGTGGGGCCTTGTCCGGGACGGCCTTACCGGGATCGGGGGCGCCGGGGGCACCCGGAGGCTGATCGGCCACCAACGGCGTGACGGTCTTCTCCTTCGCCGCCGACGTGTCCGGCTCGGCCTTCGTCGTCGTCTCGATCGCCTTCGCCGAAGACTCTTTACCGGCCGTGACCTGACCCTGGACCTGGCCCTTCACCGCGTCGGCCTTACCCGACTCGCCGAACTTGTCCGCCTCGTCCAGATTCTTCGGCGCCTGCGCCGCAATCGCCTCATTAACGGCCCGCACGAACGCGGCCTTGTCGAACTCACCCGGCTTCGCGGCGTTCATCTTCTCCGCGTTCGCCGTCTTCCCCTGCGCCTGCCTGTCATCCTGCGGAGGCCGCGCCGCACCCTGCGCCTTACCCGCCTCCGACATCGCCGAAGGATGCGCCGACATCACCTTCTGCTTCGCCCGCACATCGGAGGCCAACGCGGCGAACTTCGGATCAGCCGACGCCGGCGGACGAGGCCCAGATGGCGACTCCGCCCCGGTTGCCAACCGCTGCACGGGCGCCGCAGAGCCGGGCGCGGAGCCGAGCGCGGGTGCGCCCTGACCAGCGGAGACGTCCGAGGTTGTACCGGCATCGGCGGGCGCGCGCTGGGTTGGAGGCGTACCCGTGCCGGCGCCGCCCCTCGACGGCGGCCGAGCGGCACGCGACGACGCCGCCCGCCGCTGCGCGACCAGGCCCGCCACCGCACGGTTACCCGCCGCAGCCTGCAACCGCTGCGCCACCGCCGGGCTCAACGCCCGCCCCGGCCCGGTCCGCGCGGCGGCGCCGGCCACTCGCGCGTCCGGCACCAGATTGGTACGCGGACTCGACGCTTCCTGCTCGGTAGCCGGTACGCCCGCGGCGCGTACCCGTTCCCGTTCGGCCCCCAACTCCTCGGCCGGTGTCTTCACGCCGCACCCCCGGAGCTGGCCCGCACGAAAAACTCACCGTAAACCGAGTATTCGACAACGGTCAGCCGCTTCGTTGTCGCCTGGGCCAGCCGGAAGGGAGATCATGACTACCCGAAAGGGCAAGCGCGGCGGGACGCTCCACATTGGCCGGACGCGGGTCCGCGCCCCGACGGGCATCCTCTAGGATCGACACCCGTTGACGGCGGGGCGCTCCGGAAGAGGAATTCATGGTGGAACAAGGCCGACCGGCCTCGGCCGGCATCGACACCTCGAAACCCAGTATCGCGCGAGCGTACGACGTGGTTCTCGGGGGCAAGGACAACTTCGCGATCGACCGCGCCGTCGTCGCCGAGATGCTCAAAATCGTTCCGCAACTTCCCGAGGTGGCGGCCTACAACCGGCAGATCCTCAGCCGCGGTGTCCGCTACCTGGTCGAGGAGGCGGGCATCCGGCAGTTCATGGACCTGGGCTCCGGGTTACCGACCCGGGAGAACACCCATCAGGTGGCACAGCGGTCGGCGCCCGAGGCCCGGGTCGTCTACATCGACAACGACCCGATCGTGCTCGCCCACGGCCGGGCCCTGCTCGTCGAGAACGAGAACACCGCAGTGGTCACGGCCGACCTGCGAGACCCGCAGGCCGTGCTCGCCAACCCCGAGGTGCACCGCCTCATCGACTTCTCCCAGCCGGTCGGTGTCCTGCTCGTCGGCATCCTCCACCACCTGCACGACAGCGAGGACCCGCGCGGCGTCGCGCAGGCGTACATGGCGGCGGTGCCCTCCGGCAGCCACCTGTTCATGACCAGCTTCTGCGCGTCCTTCCCGGCCGCCGCCGAGTTGGAGGAGACGTATCTCAGCGTGCTGGGCACCGGCCGGTTCCGCACGCTGGAGGAGCTACAGGGGTTCTTCGGCGACCTGGAGATGGTCGAGCCGGGCCTGGTCTCCTTGCCCGAGTGGCGGCCGGAGGCGCCCATCGACCACGAGCTGTCGGTGGCCGAACGACTGATGGCCGGAGCTGGCCGCCACCCCGTTCGCGCCCAAGCCGGCGCCCCCCGGCTCGGTGGCGCTGCCCGGCG
>NZ_JBFAPK010000083.1:0-1686 GCF_040676675.1 Micromonospora sp. NPDC049559
ATGCGCGTGCCCAAGGCGGCGCCGAACGTGGCGTCTCGCAGGATTTCCGAGCGGACGGGGATGCGGTTGGTCAGGACGGATGAGGGGCAATTTGTGGCTGGGAGTTTGCCCAAGGATATCTGGGAGATTACTCGGGAGGAGTGGCTGGAGGGGCGGCGGGGCTGAGGTGGGTTTTGGGTGTATATCCGTTATTTAGGTAACGGCCGCCTAGGGTTCCGCTCTTACAGCGGCTCACTTTTGAAAAGCGCAAAAGTAAGCAAAACGCTCTTGCCCCACCACTCGGCACCTCGCTTAGGCTCGGTGTGCCCTTGTAAGATTATTTTCACCTGCTTCAGACCGTGGTGCCCTCAGATTTCAAGATCGTGAGTGAGCATGGGTCGAAGCAGGTTCTTTTCTAAACTAGTCCGAACGGTTGCCTGGGCGTAAAGCCCGATTCTGCAAGGTTGGACGTGAGGAAAACGCCATGGACCATGACTCTGCGTTCGTCGGAATTGATGTTTCCAAAAACAAGCTCGACTCATTCGTCAGCACTACTGGCCAAGTCGAGCAGTTTTTCAATACTCCAGAAGATATCCAGCGTTTAGCTAAGCATCTCAAGGCTCAGATGCCCGCTTTAGTGGTGCTGGAAGCAACTGGCGGATATGAGCGGCTTGCCGCTGCCGAGCTTTGCGCTGCTGGATTACCAGTCGTTGTTGTCAATCCCCGTCAGGTCCGTGATTTCGCTAAGGCTACCGGACGGCTGGCTAAAACCGACGCTCTGGATGCCCAGGTGATTGCGGAGTTTGCTCAGGCGGTCAAACCCGAAATTCGGGAGATGCCAGATGAACACGCTCGTGAACTGGCAGATCTACTGACTAGACGCCGTCAGCTTATCGATATGATCGTGGCGGAGGAGTCTCGACTGAAACAGGCGGTATTCAAGGCGCTTCGACGGGATATCAAGGCACATATCGTCTGGCTTCAAAAGCGTCTTAAAAGTACAGACGATGACTTGCACGAAGCGATCAAAGCTTCGCCGGCCTGGAAGGCCAATTATGATTTGCTGCGCGAGGTCTCAGGTGTTGGCAATGTGCTCGCACTTTCGCTGCTGGCGATGGTTCCTGAGCTAGGCAAAGTGAATCGCAAACAAGTGGCTGCATTGGTTGGTGTGGCCCCTTTTAACTGCGATAGCGGCCTGTACAAAGGACGTAGACGGATATGGGGTGGTCGAGCTGAGGTGCGAAGTGTGCTTTACATGGCTGTCTTGTCCTCGAAGAGCCATAACCCGGTGATCGAGAGGTTCTACAACCGTCTGCTTGCTGCAGGGAAGACGAAGAAAGTGGCGCTGGTTGCATGCATGAGAAAGCTGCTGACGATCCTGAATGCGATGGTCCGAGATCAAAAACATTTCGCTGAAATGGCTTGAGATTCGACACGGTTGCTCACTCCGGCTTTGGACCGTGGGCCGCCGTCATGGGCCATCCTTGGCCCAGGACGGCTAACCCGGCGTCCTGCCGGGTTACCCACGCTCCAAAGCCTGCGTTCGGCCAGCGTGGTTTAACGGGGCGCCTAAGATCAAAATCAAGATCAAAAGCAAGAGCACAGCGGCCTACCGGCCGGCTTGAGTGTTGAAGAGCAAAAGCAAAAGCCAAATCTAAAGCGGGCACGGTCAAATGTGGGAGCTGGCTTGCCTGCGATGGCATCACC
>NZ_JBFAPK010000084.1:0-1624 GCF_040676675.1 Micromonospora sp. NPDC049559
TCCAAGCCCTCGCCAAACCCGTCAACAAGGCCATCAACTGGATCGTCGACAAGATCGTCAACCTCGGCAAGAAACTCTGGGCCAAACTCAAGGGCGCCGGAAAGAATCTCAAGGACAAGTTCAGCCGCAAGAAGACCCCCGAGCAGAAGCAGCGCGACCTGGATCTCGCCGTGGCGGCGGGGGTCCGCGCCGTCAACCGGTACGCGGGCAGGCCGGTAGCGAAGGCGGTACTGGCTCCCCTGCTGGCGGCCATCCGGCTGCGGTATGGGCTGAGTCACCTCGACGCCGTCAGGGCCGGCGCACGCTGGGCGGTGGCCGGCAAAATCAATCCCGAGAAGGAGGAGACCACCCAGGCGCTCTCCGGCGCCGAGCTGCGCGGCGCGGTTGCGGCGTACCGAGGGATCCACTTCAAGCTCACCTGGAGCCCGGACACCCACGACAAGATGTTGCGGCAGAATCTCGTCGGCAAGCCCGAATTCAGTGCCGCCGCCAAGGAGATCGCCGGCAGCCGTACCCCGGACGGTTCCGACGTTCCCGAGCCCGACCTCATCGCCGCGGCGCAGCTGGTACAGGAGACGGTAAAAAGTACGAAGAATCCCGAGTCGGTGCGGCAGTGGTGGGGCGGACGGAAGCAGACCTTCGACAGCCTCTACCTCGCCATGCTCCAGCGCTACATCAATACCTACGACGCGTTCGAGCGAGAAATGCGTGATCCGAGTACCGGCAGCGGCAGAGACATGGGTTTCACGAGCATCCCGTTCATCTCGACCTCCAAGAAGGCGGAGCACTCGGCCGCGTACGCCAAGGGCGAGAAGTTCATCGACGCCAAGGACAAGCGGGTCACCGGGACGGTCGGCCGGGTATTCGTCTACGTGTTCTCGCTGCGGCAACTGCAGGAGCAGGATCCGGCAAACGTCCAGGAACTGCAGAACGGTGGAAAGGTCAAGATCGGCCCGCGCATCATCCACGAGGGGGAAGTGACCTTCACCGGTTACATTCCGGGCGAAAACCGTGTCGCGCAGGTGGACGCCGAGGCGGGCGATAGTGTGGGCGGCGTCGCCGACAAGGCGCGGGCGGCGGCGGAAACACACGGATCGGCGGAGGGCGGACTACGCGAGTGGAGTTCCTGACGGTCGACGGCTACGTGTCCCTACTCCTCGAAGAGCTGGGCCGGATCGAACCACCGTCCGGGCCGGTCCGCCGGATCGGCGTCCTCGAACACGTACCGTCCGCTCTGGACATCATCCGGCGCGATCTGAACGCGGTCGGGGCCGCGGTGACGGCAGGCAACGTGGCGGGCAAGCTCGGCTTCGCCACCGACCTGGCTCTTGAGACCGCCTCCTACCTCTACGCGGCGGGAGCACCGCACGAGTCCTGGCGGCGCTGGTCGGCGCTCACGGCCTTCGGCCGCCTCAGCCTGCACGACCCCGTGACGGCATGCCCGTACCTGGTTCTGGCCGGAGAGTGGGACTGCCTGATGGTGCTCCGCCGGCTCGCCCCCGGTGGCGGATCCCCGGCCGCGAGAGCCCTGTGGCAGCTGGCGTGGGGGGCGGGCGCGCCCCCCCCCCCCCCGGGCGGGGGCGACGGGGGGCGCGCGGGGGGCCCCCGGCTGGCAGCGGGACCC
>NZ_JBFAPK010000085.1:0-1070 GCF_040676675.1 Micromonospora sp. NPDC049559
AACAATTAGATACGAAGATGATGAGGTTATAGAAAGATTTATTTTATTTAATCATTATAGAATTCATAAAAAAGATCAATACTTAGAAATTTCAACTTCTCCTAATTTAAAGCATATACTTAATTCAATTACTAGCAACTTTACTAAATTTGAATTAAAAGAAATGACAAATTTGAAATCTACATATTCAAAAAACATGTTTAGAATACTTAAACAATATAAACACACTGGTTATATGAAAATTAAAATTGATGATTTTAGAGAACGCCTAGATATCCCTAAATCTTATAGAATGACAGATATTAATAAAAATGTTTTGAAGCCTATTGTTACAGAGTTAAACACTATTTTTAACAATCTTCACATTAATAAAATCAAGGCTAAAAAAGGACGTAAAATTGAATGGTTAGAGTTTATCTTTGACGCTGAGAAGTGTATACATAGTAAACGAAAACCTGAAAGACAAGATAAAATTATGTCTAAGCGCTATAGTAGTCGAGAAAAAACACCTAAATGGTTAGAGAAAAAAGAATATACACAATCACACAAAATATACAATGAAGACACTAAATTAAGACAAGATAGAGAAGCATTTCAACGTCAATTAAAAGAAAAATGGGAGAATAAGTAAGAATGACAGTGTACTAATTTAAATATAAATTAGTCCTCCAAATGAATGAAGGACTATAACCATAATTAGTATAGAACACATTAATAATATTAACACTTTATGAGAATTAGAGAAATATTTAGTTTATTTGTCTTGAGTAATATTTTTCAGTGAATGAAATATTTAACCATTTATCAAAATTTATGAAATTTTGGTTAATTTCTTCTATTATTTCATTTCTGTATACATCTGCTTGTTCAATAGTTTGAATATAGGAATTTCTATCAACTATGTTTTGTAAATCAATATAAATAACTTGCCCCATTTTAGATATTCTAATATCTTCGTCTCTAATATTATATTCAATATTTTTTTTCTTTACTATATTATAAATATCATATTGTACTTCTTCTGAAGCAGACATTGATATAATTTCTTTACCATTTTTATATAGAAGTCT